>JANOGU010000075.1:0-16359 GCA_031406135.1 Rhodobacterales bacterium | reverse complement strand
GACTTGCCGCAGCCAGACGGGCCGACCAACACCGTGAAGGACCCGTCGGGGATGTCGAGGTCGAGCCGGTCGATGACGGGCACCGCCCCATAGGCTTTGCGCAGGTCGCGGATCGTGACTTCGGCCATGCTGTCCCCGTCCCTCTGCCGCAGTCGTAGCCGAGCGCGGGCGGGGCTGTCCACGGGGCATTGGCGCAACTGACATGTCAGATGCTTGACAGGGCGCGGGCGGCATTGTCAGGGTGGCGGCGCGCCCCGCGGGGAGAGGGGGAGCGGGCGCGTGGCCAAGGGCGAGCCCAAGGCTGCGAACCCGATCCGGACAACCTCGCAACAGAATGCGCCGGCCTGCGCAGGGACCGGCGCCCACCAGGGAGGACGAACACGTGAAAGTCGAACATTACAACGCCATCGTGCGCGCTCAGCTGAGCCGCCGGCGGCTTCTGCAGGGGGCGACGGCGCTGACCGCCATCGCCGCGCTGCCGGCGCTGCCGCGCCGGGCCATGGCGGAAGCGCATGGCAGCGTGCGGGCCGATATCCTCAAGATTCCGGGCGTCAACGGTGCCCGCCCAACCGATAGCGACTTCCAGAAGGTTGGTGAGCTGTGCCTCGGCGCGACCAAGAACTCGGTGCAGGAGGGCGAGTTCGCTGGCGTCGAACTGACCTTCATGGGCCTCAACAACCAGAACCTGCACAATATCCTGTTCCGCGGCTTCCTGAAGCCGTGGGAGGCCTACACCGGCGCCAAGATCAGCTGGATCGACCTCGCCCAGGCCGACTACAACCCGCGCCTGCAGCAGGCGATCGCCACCGGCACTGTGGACTTCGACATCCTTCAGATGGGCGCGCCCTTCGAGGGCGACACGGCGTCCAAGGGCCTTCTGGACGAGATGCCTGACTGGGTGAAGGTGCAGATCGAGGCCGACGACCTCGTGGGCTACCTGCAGCCGCCGGTCGGCACCTGGGACGGCAAGTCCTATCGCATCACCATCGACGGCGACTGTCACACCATGGCCTACCGCACCGACTATTTCGGCGAGGGGGCGATCGGCGGGGCGGCGGTGCCGCAGTTCTGGGAGGACGTGAATGCGGTGTCCAAGGCGCTGGCGGGGCAGACCGACCCGCTGACCGGGCTGTCCGCGCACGGCTTCCTCGACCCGCTGAAGTACCAGTGGGGCGGCTTCGGGTTCTACTTCCTGTCCGACCGGGCCGCCGCCTACGCCAAGCACCCGGATGATCCGGCCTGGCTGTTCGATCCCGACACGATGAAGCCGCGGGTCAATAATCCGGGCTGGGTGCAGGCGATCCAGGACGTGATGGACCTCGTGGCGGCGAATGCCTATCCGCCGGATCAGGTCAACGTCGACCCGAACGGCACGGCGTTCTCGCAATTCCTCGCCGGCACGGGCTCGATGCTCACGTGGTGGGGCGATGTGGGGTCGAACGTGCGGACGCGCGAGGACTCGGTGGTGGGCGAGGTGACCGGCTTCTCCATCAATCCGGGCGCCAAGCGGGTGTACAACTCGAAGGCCGGCGCCTGGGAGGAGAAGGAGAACTTCGCGCCGAACATGGCCTATATCGGCTGGGGCATCTACGTCACCAGCCGGGTGTCCGGCGACGAGAAAAAGCGCAAGGCGGCCTGGTCGGCGGCGGCGCACCTCGGCGGAAAGGACCTCTCGCTGTGGACTGCGGCCTATCCCTCAGGCTTCCAGCCCTACCGCAACAGCCACTTCCAGTATGACGAGTGGGAAGCCGCCGGCTACGACCGCGCCTTCATCGAGGACTACCTCGGGTCGAACGCCGACAGCTACAACCACCCCAACGCCGCGATCGAGCCGCGCATTCCCGGCATCTTCCAGTACTACTCGATTGCGGAGGACGAGCTGGTAAAGGGCATCAACGGCCAGTACGGTTCGGCACAGGAAACCGCGGACGCCATCGCCGCGGCCTGGGAGGCGATCACCGACCAGATCGGCCGCGACAGCCAGGTGGCGCTGTACAAGGCGTCGCTCGGGATGTGACCGGCGCCACCGCGCCGGCTTGACGAAGGGCGCCCCCTGCTTGGGGGGCGCCCGTTCCATTTCGTTGACAAGGCCTGCACCAGCTTCTCCCCGTTGCCGGCCATCTGCTCCTGCCGTTCGGCGGCGCAAGTGCTTGTCCACCCTGTCTGCCTAGCCTTCCGCGCCAACCCCAGCCGGAGGCCTGCGATGTCCGACGTCTCGCCGATCCTGTCCCTGCCGCTGATCCAGCCTGCGCAGGCGCAGAAACACGTCACCCACAACGAGGCGCTGCGGCTTCTCGACCTCCTGGTGCAGGGCGTGGCGTTGACGCTGGGGACCGACACGCCACCGGCGAGCCCGGCCGAGGGCGACCGCCACATCGTCGGACCCGCGCCCACCGGCGACTGGGCGGGACAGGCGGGCAAGCTCGCGTTCCGCGAGACCGGCATCTGGCAGTTCCTGACGCCCAAGGCCGGCTGGTCGTTCCACGTTCTGGCCGAGGACAAGACCTACACGCTGATCGACGGCACCTGGACCGCCCCGGCCGCCGGCGGCGGCGGCGGATCGGAGTTCACCGCGATCGGGGTCGGCACCCCGGTGGACCCGGGCAATCCGTTGTCGGTCGCGGCCGACACCTCGCTTCTGAACCACGACGGCGCCGGGCACCGGCTGAAGATCAACAAGGCCGCGGCCGCGGACACGGCGAGCCTGCTGTTCCAGACCGGGTTCTCGGGCCGGGCCGAGATGGGCACCTCCGGCTCGGACAATTTCGGGATCAATGTCAGCGCCGACGGCACCAGCTTTCAGCCGGCGCTGACTGCGGCGGCGGCGACCGGGCATGTCAGCCTGCCGCAGGGCGTGCTGGCCAGCGGCTTCACCCTGCGCGATCCCGCCGACCCGACCAAGGCCGCGGTCTTCGACCTGTCGCCGCTCGCGACCGCGACGACGGCGACGCTGGCGATGCCGGCCACCTCGGGCACCCTTGCCATCCTGTCCGGCGCGCAGACCTTCACCGGCGCCGGGACCTTTTCCGGCGGCTTCACGGTCAGTTCGGCCGCCGGCACGCTGGGCACGGACCCAGGCACCGCCAGCTACGGCGTAGGCACCGGCGCGACCGCCACCGGCAACACCAAGACCGTCGATCTGGGAACCGGCGGTGGTGCCGGCTCGACCACGGTCGTGAACCTTGGCCCGGCCACGGCAGGGGCAGGCGGCACGCTGGTCGTCAACACGCCCACGGTGACTTTCGCGGCCTCGGTCACCGCCGTCGGCATGGCGCAGGCGAACCTGAGCGCGGCGCGCGCGGGGGTGGGCGGAGCGACGGCGGACGCGACCAACCGGCTGTCGGTGAACAGCCCGGCGGTCCTGTTCAACCACGCCGGGGCGGGGATCGAGGCGACGGTCAACAAGACCGCCACCGGCAATGATGCGGCGATAGCCTTCAAGACCGGGTTTTCCACGCGGGCGCTGGTGGGACTGCTGGCCAGCGACGACCTGACGCTGCAGGTCAGCGCCGACGGCAGTGTCTTTGCCGACGCGCTGGTCGCAGACCGGACCACCGGGCGGGTGCGGCTGCCGGGCGGGCTCGCGCTCGATCCGCAGGCTTCCGACCCCGGGTCGCCGGTGAACGGCTGGCTGTGGCTCAACAGCACGGCCGGGCAGTTGCGGGCGCGGATCGGCGGGTTCACCCGGGTGCTGAACGCCCTCGACATCCCCTGGCTTTCCCCGGCCAGCGGCGACTACGCGCTGACCACCGCCGGGCCGGGCGGGGCCGCGACGACCACGCTGGCCGGGGCCGCCGACCGGATGGACATTTTCCCCTTCAGCCCGCGCGGCGACATCACCATGGACCGGCTGGCGATCAACTGCACCACCGCCGTGGCCGCGGCCCAGGCCAAGATCGTGGTCTATACGGCGGATGCCAACGGCCGGCCCGACGCGCTGATCCTCGAGACCGCGACGCTTGACGTCTCCAGCACCGGCAGCAAGCTCGCCACCGTGTCGCTGACGCTGTACCGCGGCACGCAGTACTGGATCGGCGTGCGGCATTCCGCGACCGCCACGCTGTCGGCCTGGGCGGCGACCGCCACGCCCGACATCAACGGCAGCACGCTGACCACGACCACGCGCAAGGTGCTGCGGCGCACGCTGGCCTTCGCCACCGCCGCGCCGGCGACCTGGGGCTATGCCGCCAGCGAATCCAACAGCGGCCCGGGGACGGCGATCTGGCTGCGCGCGGCCTGAGGCGTCAGGCGGCGTAGCCGCCGTTCCGGCTCCACGCCCAGGCGTCGCCGATCATCTGCCGCAGGTCGGACCGGCGCGGGTCCCATCCCAGTTCTTCCCGCGCCCGGGACGAGCCGCAGACAAGGCGCACCGGATCGCCGGCGCGGCGCGGGCCTTCGATGACCGGCACCGGAAGGTTGGTGACCGCGCGCGCCGCCTCCACCACCTCGCGCACCGTGAAGCCCTGCCCGCTGCCGAGGCAGAAAACCCGGCTGTCGCGGCCGGAGAGCAGCCAGGACAGGCCGGACACATGCGCCTCCGCGAGGTCGGCGACATGGACATAGTCGCGCACCGGCGTGCCGTCCGCGGTGGGATAGTCGGTGCCGTGCAGCGTCAGCGCCGGCCGCTTGCCGGCCACGGCATCGAGCATCAGCGGGATCAGGTGAGTCTCCGGCCGGTGCTGCTCGCCGACCTCGCCCTCGGGGTCGGCGCCGGCCACGTTGAAGTAGCGGAAGATCACCGAGCGCAGGCCCGCCGAGCGGCCGAAGTCGGCGAGCATCTCCTCGACGGCGCGCTTGGACGCGCCATAGGGGTTGATCGGCGCCCGCGGGCTGTCCTCGTCCACGGTCACGCCATCAGGCTCGCCATAGACCGCACAGGTCGAGGAGAAGACCAGATTGCGGCAGTCCCCGGCCAGCGCCGCCTCGATCAGGTTCAGCGACCCGGCGACATTGGTGCGCCAGGTCCGGCCCGGGTCGGCGACCGCAGCACCGATCAGGCTCTGCGCGGCAAAGTGCAAGATTGCCGTCGGTTTCCAGCGCCCTACTACCTCAGAAATATTCGAAAAGTCCAAGAGATCGCCGACCTCCAGCGGACCGAAGCGGACCGCGTCGCGCCAGCCCGTGGACAGGTTGTCGTAGGTCACCGGCAGGAAACCGGCGCGTTTCAGCGCCTTGCAGGCCATCGACCCGACATAGCCCGCCCCGCCGGTGACCAGTACCGTCGCCGCCATGAACCTCTCCCGGACCGCCGGTCCAGTTTCCCGGGCCCGGGCAGCCGCGTCAAGCCGACCTGCGCGGCCGCCCGGGGGGCTTTCCCCCACCCCTGACCTCGCCTAAACCTCGGCCATGACCGATCCCGCCGCCGCCCGGGCCACCGCCACCCGCGTCCTGACGCTGGAGGGCGAGGCGCTGCTGGCCCTCGCCCGCGCCGTGCCGGAGGATTTCGCCGCGGCCGTCGATGTCCTGCACGCCGCCCGCGGCCGGGTGATCCTGTCCGGCATCGGCAAGTCCGGCCATGTTGCGAGGAAGATCGCGGCGACCCTGTCCTCCACCGGCACGCCCGCGACCTTTGTCCATGCTGTCGAGGCCAGCCATGGCGACCTCGGCACGGTGACGCCCGCGGACGTGGTCGTCATCTTGTCGAATTCGGGCGAAACGGCGGAGCTGGGCGACCTCGTGGCCTATGCCCGCCGCTTCGCCATTCCCCTGATCGCCATCACCCGCCGCGCCGACAGCACGCTCGCCGGGGCGGCGGACCTGGTCCTGACCCTGCCGGACGCGGCCGAGGCCTGCCCGAACGGCCTCGCCCCCACCACCTCGACCACGCTGGCGATGGCGCTGGGCGATGCGCTCGCGGTGGCGCTGATGGAACGCCGCGGCTTTCGGGCCGACCAGTTCGGCGATTTTCATCCCGGCGGACGGCTGGGCGCGCGGCTGGCGCGTGTCGGCCAGCTGATGCGCGGGGCCGAGGCGCTGCCGCTGGTGGCCCCAGAGACGCCCATGGCTGAAACCCTGATCGTGATGACGCGCGCCGGTTTCGGCATCGCCGGCGTGGTCGAGGACGGCCGGCTGACCGGCGTGATCACCGACGGCGACCTCAGGCGCAACATCGTCGGTCTGATGGACCGCCGGGCGGGAGAGGTCGCCACCCGCGCGCCCCTGACCGCGCCGCCGGGGATGCTCGCGGCCGAGGCCGTGGCGCTGATGAACAGCCGCAAGGTGACGCAGCTGTTCGTGGTGGATGCCGACGGCCGTCCGCAAGGCGTCCTGCACATCCACGACTGCCTGAAGGCGGGCGTGGCGTGAGGGTGGCGATCGTCATCCCCGCGCGCTACGCCTCGGCCCGCTACCCGGGCAAGCCGCTGGTGGCGCTGACCGGACCGGACGGCACCAAGACCCTGATCCAGCGGTCCTGGGAGGCGGCGATGGCGGTGCCGGGCACCGCCTCGGTCCATGTCGCGACCGACGACGACCGCATCCGCCGCACGGCCGAGGGCTTCGGCGCTGCGGTCCTGATGACCTCGTCCGACGCCCGCAACGGCACCGAACGCTGCGCCGAGGCGCTGGCGGCACTCGGCGCCGACCTCATCGTCAACCTGCAGGGCGACGCGCCGCTGACCCCGCCCTGGTTCGTCACGGCGCTGATCGAGGCCATGGCGGCGGACCCCGCGGCCGAGATCGCGACCCCGGTGCTGCGCTGCGACGCGCAGACGCTGGCGAATTTCCAGGCCGACCGCCGCGCCGGCCGCGTCGGCGGCACCACGGCGGTCTTCGGTGCGGGCGGTCGCGCCCTCTACTTCTCCAAGGAGGTCATCCCCTGGCTGCCGCCGGGGCCGGCGCCGGACCCGATCCCGGTGTTCCACCACGTTGGCCTCTACGCCTATCGCCCCGCGGCGCTGCGCGCCTATCCGTCCTGGCCGCAGGGCCCGCTGGAGGCGCTCGAGGGCCTTGAGCAATTGCGCTTCCTCGAACAGGGCCGCAGCGTCCTCTGCGTCGAGGTCGCGGCCCCGGGCCGGGTGTTCTGGGAGCTGAACAACCCGGTCGATGTGGCCCGCATCGAGGCAGCGCTTCAGTCGCCCCAGATCAGCTCGCGCCAGTAGCGGCGCAGGAAGAACAGCGCGACCGGCAGGATCGCCGCCGCCAGCCCGCAGATGTAGAGCGCCGACACATAGTCGCCCGCATAGGCCGGATACAGCCCCGCGCGCACCTGGCCCACCAGGTGGATCATCGGGTTCCACCACAGCCAGTCACGCCACGGCAGCGGCACCTGATCGAACAGGAACAGCACCGCCGAAACCATGAACAGCGGCCGCGTCACCACCACCCAGACCGATTCGTACAGCGGAAACAGCGCGAACAGCAGGCAGTTCATCACCCCCACCGCCAGCGCCAGCAGGAACACCAGCGCCAGACCGCGGATCAGCGCCGGCAGGTCGAACAGCGGGTCCACATCCAGCACTGTCACGATCATCACCACGACCAGCGCGAAGACGACAAGCTTGGTCACGGCCGCCAGCAGGAACCGCGCCAGGATCGCGTCGATGAATGTCACCCCCGGATAGGACAACAGCGGCCGCGAGAACCGCACCGCGCTGCCCACCTTCTGCGCGGTGCCAAGGAACATCAGATAGGGCAGGATGCCCGAGGCGTAGAACAGCGCGAAACTGTCGCCCAGCGGCGGCCGCATGAAGATCAGCGAAAAGATTGCCATCAGGATGGCGATGAAGGCCACCGGCTCCACCACCTCCCACAGGTAGCCGAAGACCGCGCGGCGGTTCGATACCGCGATCTCGCGCAGCATCAGGGCGCCAGTGACGCGCAGGGTGCGCAGGCGGCGGGCGGGGATCGGGGCGGTCAGGCTGGCCATCGCTGTTTACCGTAAATCAACCAGGGGGCGGCAAGGGTCGGGGCATGGGCGCCAGAACGGCGGACCATGTGCTGATAGCCGGGGGTGGTTAATTGGACGTATCCGCCGCAGAGGGCAAACTCGGGGCCAAGTTCGGGACCAGACCGGCCGCCACCATGTTCGAGGTGCCGCGCCCGGCCATCGACGGGTTCGCCGCCCGGGTCCGTCCGCCCGTGCCCGGGGCCCGGCTGCGGCCGCGCCACTGGGGGCTGATCGGGTCGTTCCTGTTGCTCGTCGTTGCTCCGGCGGCGGCGGCGGCCTGGTATCTCTGGGCGGTTGCGCTCGACCAGTTCCAGTCGCGGATCGGATTCTCGGTGCAGCGCGAGGACTCCGGCTCGATGATCGAAATGCTGGGCGGGGTGAGCGAAATCACCGGCGGCGGCACCGCCGATACCGATGTCCTGTACCGCTTCCTGCGCAGCCGCGAGATGGTGGCGGCGGCCGACCGCAGGCTCGACCTGCGCGCGCTCTTCACCCGGCCGGCCGACCCAGTCTTCGGCCTGCGCGGGCCTGCCACGCTTGAGGATGTGCAGGCGCACTGGAACCGCAAGGTCGACGTCTATTACGACAGCGCCAGCCGGCTGATCGAGGTGCGCGCGCTGGCCTTCACGCCGGACGACGCGACCCGCATCGCCACCGTGATCGCCGAGGAAAGCACGCGCATCCTGAACGCCCTGTCCGCACAGGCGCGTGAGGATGCCACGCGCCACGCACGGACGGATCTGGCCGCGGCGGAGGACCGGCTGCGCGCCGCCCGCACCGCGCTGACCGCCTTCCGCGTGGAAACGCTGATCGTCGATCCGGCGGCCGACATCCAGGGGCGCATGGGCCTCTTGAACAGCCTCCTCGCGCAGCAGGCCGAAGCGCTGATCGACCTCGACCTGCTGGCCTCCAACACCTCCGCGGACGACCCGAGGATGACCCAGGCGGTGAAGCGCGTGGCCGTCATCGAGGCGCGCATCGCCGCCGAACGCGCCCGCTTCGGCGAGGCGGCCGAGGGGCAGGACGCCCGCTACGTCGATCTCGTCGCCCGCTTCGAGGCGCTCTCGGTCGATCTCGAATTCGCCCAGGCCACCTGGCTGGCCGCCCGCGCCGCGCTGGACCAGGCCCAGGCCGAGGCGCAGCGGCAGTCGCGCTACCTCGCCACCTGGCTCGCGCCGACGCGGGCCGAACGCGCGGAGTTTCCGCAGCGCGGGCTCAACCTCGCGCTGGTCGCGGGCTTTCTGCTGGCGCTCTGGGCGGTGGCGGCGCTGGTCTGGGCGGCCGCCAGGGACCGGCGCTAGGCCCATGATCCGGATCGAAAACCTGTGGAAGACCTATCGCACCGGCGGCATCGTCAAGGTGGTTGCCGCCGGGATCAGCGCAACCTTCCCGGCCCGCACGGCGGTGGCGGTGCTCGGCCGCAACGGCGCCGGAAAGTCCACGCTGATGCGGGTGATCGCGGGCACGCAATCGCCCGACGCCGGCCGCATCCTGCGGCAGGGCACGCTCAGCTGGCCGGTGGGCTATGCCGGCGGCGTGCAGGGCGAGCTGACCGGCGCCCAGAACACCCGATTCGTCGCCCGCATCCAGGGCGTCGATGCCGCGGCGCTGGCCGACTTCGTGCAGGACTTCGCCGAGCTTGGCGCCCATTTCCACCTGCCGGTGCGAACCTACTCCGCCGGGATGAAGGCGCGGCTGTGCTACGGCCTGTCGATGGGCATCCGCTTCGACACCTACCTGATCGACGAGGCCACCGCCCCCGGCGACGCCGGTTTCCGCGCCCGCGCGCAGGCGGTCTTCGCCGACCGGCTGCAGGACAGCGGCGTGATTTTCGTCACCCACGCGCTGGAACAAGCGCGCGCGATCTGCACCCAGGGCGCGGTGCTGGAAGCCGGGCGGCTGGCCTGGTTCGCCGACGTGGACGACGCCATCCGCTGCCATCTCGACATCCTGCATCGCAGGCCGTCCGCCGCATGACCCCCACCCCCGTCCCAGGTGCCGCATGAAACACGTCTCGCTCGACGCGCTCGTTCCCGTTCCCGCAGCCCGCACGCCGGCGGGCGGCGAGGTCTGCGTCGTCCTGCCGGTGTTCCGGCCCGACCCCCGCCACCTGGCCGAGCAGCTGCAGAGCCTCGCCGAACAGACCCTTCCGCCGACGCTGCTCGTCGCGGTGGCGGCCGACGGCAATTCCGGCCCGCTCGTCGCCGCCGTCGCCGGCCGCTTCGGCCTGCCGCTCGCGCTGGTGGAGCCGGAGGCCCCGCTCGACACCCCCCGCGCGGTCGAGGCGGGCTTGGCCCGCGCGCTGGCGCTGACCGGGCCGGGCGCGGTCTTCGCGCTCTGCGACCAGGATGACCGCTGGCACCCGGAGCGGCTCGCCCGCGGCGTCGCCGCGCTGGCCGGTGGGGCGGCGCTGGCGCATTCCGACGCGCGCCTCGTGGACGCCAACGGCACGGTCCTGCACCCGTCCGTCTTTGCCTTCGAACGCCGCCTGCGCTCGCCCGGGCTGCGCGGGCTCCTTCTGCGCAACACCGTCACCGGCATGACCGCGACGCTCACCCGGCGCACGGCGGAGCTGGCCCTGCCGTTCCCGCCGCAGGCCGGGCTGCACTTCTTCCACGACCTCTGGCTGGCGCTGGTGGCCGAGGCGACGGGCGGCATCGCCACCCTGCCGCAGGCGCTCGTTGACTACCGCCAGCATGGCGCCAACGTGCTCGGCGCGGTGGACCGGACCCGCACCCGCCTGCCCGCCCTGCCCGCCCTGCCCGCCCTGCCCGCCCTGCCCGCCCTGCCCGCCCTGCCGCGCCTGCGCGACCTGCGGCGCGAGGCCACGGGCTACGCGCTGGCCCGCTACCTGGCGCAGAGCCTGCACAACCGCCTGGCCGACGCCGTGGCCTCTGGCCGCCTGCCGCACGGCGCGGCGCGGATTGACCCGGTCCGCCCCTACCTGCGCCGCCTGCGCGGCTGGGGCGCGCATCTGGGCGACGCGCTGCGGCTGGGCCTGAAAGGCCACGCCGGCCTCGCCCGCCACTCGCTGGGCTTCGCCGCCGTCTCGCTCGGCCGCAGCCTTTGGGCCCTGCGCGAGGCCGCGACGAAGGGCCTCTCGGCGGCCGTGGACCGCTTCGACGAGCGGCTCTTCGCGCTGTCGCCCGGTGTGCTGCCGGGGCCGCCCCGCGCACCGGCCCCGCCGGCCGCGGCGCAGGACGCGGCGACCATCGTGGACCGGCGCAAGAGCGCCCGCTTCACCCCCGCCTTCACCGCCCTCCGCCCGGCGCTGACCGTGCTGGTGCCCACGCTGAACCCGACCGAGGTCTTCGCCGGCGTCGCCACCGCGCTCGACATCGGCGCCGGGCTGGCCGCCCGCGGCTTGCCGGTGCGCTTCATCGCGACCGACCTGCCGGTGGGGTCGGCGGCGGCCACCGGCCACATGCTGGCCGACCGGCTCGACCGTCAGGAGGCCCCCGCCGGCACCGAGGCGCCCTTCGCCTGCGGCGCGCGCGGCGGCCCCATCGCCATGCACCGCGGCGACGTGATGCTCGCCACCGCCTGGTGGACCGCGCACCTCGCCCACGGCCTGATCGCCGCGAGCGGTTTCGCGCACCGCCGGTTCCTCTACCTGATCCAGGACTACGAGCCGCAGTTCTACCCCTGGGGGGCGGAGTTTGCCGACGCCCGCGCCAGCTATGCCCTGCCCTGCGAGCCGCTGTTCAACACCACGCTGCTGCGCGACCATCTTGCCGCCGAGGGCCACGCGCTGGCCACCCCCGACGCCCCCGCCTTCCATCCGGCGGTGGAGCTCGACCGCTACGCCTTCGGTCGCCGTCCGCCGCGCACCGGCCCGCGCCGCATCGCGCTCTACGGAAGGCCGGAGGTGCCGCGCAACATGTTCCCCACCGCGGTGGAGGCGCTGGAGCGCTTCCTTGCAGCCGATGCCATCGCCCCCGGCGCGGTCGAGTTGCTCTCCGTCGGCCTGCGCCACGCCCCGGTGCGGCTGGCCGGCGGGCATGTGATCGACAGCCTCGGCAAGCTGCCGCTGGCCGACTATCCGGACTGGCTGCTGACCGTGGACCTCGGGCTTTCCCTGATGCTGTCGCCCCACCCCAGCCATCCGCCGCTGGAAATGGCGGCGAGCGGCGTGCGCGTGGTGACCAACCGCTTCGGCGCCAAGGACCTCGGCGCGCTGTCCCCCGCCATCGTCTCGGTCGATCCGACGGCGGAAGCCGTGGCGCAGGGTCTGTCCCGCGCCTGGGCGATGCCGCCGGTGACGGCGGCGGAACGGCGGTTCGACCTCACGCGGCTTGGCGCGCCGCTTACCGACACGCTCGACCGGCTCGCCGCCCGGCTGCGCCCGATGCTGGAATGCCCCTGATGCGCGAGATCATCCTGCATCTCGGCGCCCCCAAGGCCGGCTCGACTTTCCTGCAGCGCGCGATGCTGCAGAACCATGCACGCTTCGCCACCGCTGGGATTGCCTATCCCGGCGGCGGGGGCGCGCATCCCGGCAACGCCGGCGAGATCGCCGCGCTCGACCCGGACCGGTTCGCCGCACTTTTCGCCGCCGCCCCGCGGGTCGTGCTGTCGCACGAGGACCTGTTCGCGCTGGCCCCGCGTGGCCGCGCCCTGGCGCAGCTTGCCCGCGCCCAGGGGGTGACGGTGCGGCTCGTCTGCTTCCTGCGGCCCTGGTCGGCCTTCTGCTTCGGCGACGTCTCGCAGCACCTCAAGCAGCATGTCGAGCGCTATATCGCGACGCGCAACCCGTTCGACGGGCTGACGGTGGAGGACATGGCGGCGCGCCGCGCCGCCTCGGTCGATGCCGCGACGTTCCTCTTGCGCTGGGTGCGGCTGTTCCCGGACGCGCCGCTGACGCTCGCCTCCCACGCCGCCATCCCGGCGACGATGGAGCGGCTGCTTGGCCACCCGGGGCTCGACTGGCAGGTCCCCCGACACCTGACCAACCCCTCGCTGCGCATCGCCGACTGCGAGGCCATCGCCGCGCTGATCCGCGACGGAAGCCCGGCGGCCGAGGTGCAAAGCGCCCTGCGTGAGGCGCACTACCGCACCGATGCGCCGGACCCGGGCCGCACGCCGGAGCGTATCGCCCGGATCGAGGCGCTGTTCGCCAAGCACAACCGCAGGCTGCTGGACATCTGGGGCTTCGACAACCGCCTGCCGGCGGATCAGACCCGCCCCAGGATTGCGGCCAGCCACAGGCCCGCGTCCTGCGCCACAGTCTGACGGTACAGCCCCAGCCGGCGCAGCGCGCGCAGCCGCGACAGCGGACCGCGCATCCCGCGCAGCGCCGCCAGCCCCTCGACCCGCGCCCGGGCCTCCGGCGTCAGGCGGTGGGCCGAGGCGCGCAGCGCCCCGACGTTGAGATCGGTCCAGGCGGCAAAGGTTCCGTCCAGCACCTGCCGCAGCCGCCGCAGGCGGGCGCGAAGCCCGTCGTTGGCGCCGATCGCGTTGCCGCCATGCTGGCGGTACAGCAGCGTCGGCTGGTCGTCATGCACCAGCCGCCCGCCGGCACCGCTGACGATCTGGTAGGCCCACCAGTCGTGGACCACGACCTCGGACACCTCCCGCGCCGCCGCACGCAACAGCGCGGCGGCAGCAGGGTTCACCAGCATGGTGTTGCCGGCCGCGATGTTCTGCACCAGTGCGTTGGCAAACCCCGGCACCCGCGGCCGCGGCGCCGACAGGCGGCGGCCGGACAGGTCGGGCGCCGTCACCCAGGTGCGGCTGCAATACAGCGCGGGGCCTGGCAGGCTGGCCAGCGCCGCCAGGCCCATGGCCAGCCGTTCCGGCAGCCAGACGTCGTCCTGGTCGCTGAACGCCACCCAGCCCGGCGCTTCCGGCAAGGCCGCCAGCAGCGCCATGAAATTCGCCGCCGCCCCCCGCCGCGGCCCTTCGGCCAGCGTCACGCGGCCGTCCCGCGCCGCGAAGACTTCCAGCACCGCGCGGCTGGCGTCGGTGGAGCCGTCGTCGGCGGCGACGAGGTGCCAGTCGCGATGCGTCTGGTCGGCGAAGCTTTGCAATTGCGCCGGCAGATGCGCAGCACCATCGCGCACCGCCATCAGGATGGTGACGCGCGGTCCCGTCACCCCGCCCGCCGCGCCGCCGCTGCCAGTGCCGCGAGGTTCTGCCCGTAGCTCGACTTGGCATAGCGCGCCGCCGCCGCGTCCAGCGCCTCCAGCCCGATCCAGCCCTGACCGAAGGCGATTTCCTCCGGGCAGCCGGTCTGCAAGCCCTGCCGCTCCTCCAGCGTGCGCACGAAATTGCCGGCGTCCAGCAGGCTGCCATGGGTGCCGGTGTCGAGCCAGGCATAGCCGCGCCCCATCCGCCGCACCTTCAGCCCGCCCTCGGCCAGATAGCTCTGCAACAGGTCGGCGATCTCCAGTTCGCCCCGCGCCGACGGCGTCACCCGCGCCGCCCGGTCGGGCGCCGTTCCATCAAGGAAATAGAGCCCGGTCACGGCATAGTTCGACGGCGGCGCTTTCGGCTTCTCGACAATGGCGCGCACCCGCTCACCCTCGAAATCGACCACGCCGTAGCGCTCCGGATCGGCGACGTGGTAGGCAAAGACCGACCCGCCGGCGGGGTCGGCGTCGGCCTCGGCCAGCAGTTCCGGCAGCCCGTGCCCGAAGAACAGGTTGTCGCCCAGCACCATCGCCGAGGGCGCGCCGGCCAGGAAGTCGCGCGCCAGCAGATAGGCCTGGGCGAGGCCGTCGGGCGAGGGCTGCGCGATCCAGGTCAGCCGCAGGCCCCAGCGCGACCCGTCGCCCATCAGCCGCTGGAACTGCGGCTGGTCCTCGGGCGTGGTGATGACCGCGATGTCGCGGATGCCGCCCAGCATCAGCACCGACAGCGGATAGTAGACCATCGGCTTGTCGTAGACTGGCATCAGCTGCTTCGACACGCCTTCGGTGATCGGCCAGAGCCGCGAGCCCGTGCCACCGGCGAGGATGATGCCCTTGCGTTCCGTCATCGCTCTCTCCCCGCATTGCGCGTCCGATCCATAGCCCTGCACTGCTGTCAGGTGAAGATGAAGTCGTCGGTGGAAAGCTGCGCCAGCGTCATGCCCGCGATCTGGACGAGATGTCCGTCCAGCCCGAATTCCACATGCGGCACGCCGTCGATCCAGACCTCTGCCGCCTCCAGCGCCGCCAGCCGCGCGGCGTTGGAGGCGCCGGGCACGCCCTGGGCGTTGATCCGGTCGATCCCGTCCTCGAAATCGGAAATCCGGTCGAATTCCCCCGCGGTCCAGCCGGCGAAGACGAAGGTGTCCGCCCCGGCCTCGCCCCAGAGCACGTCGTTCCCCGCCCCCGGCACCAGCCGGTCGATGCCGTCGCCGCCAAAAAGCGTGTCGTGCCCGGCTCCGCCGGCAACGAAATCGTCTTCCGTCCCGCCCTCCACCCGGTCGTCGCCGTCGCCGCCGCCCAGCGTGTCGTTGCCCGCGCCGCCGGAAAGCGTGTCCTTGCCGGCGCCACCGCCGAGGTTGTCGTTGCCCGCGCCGCCGTCGATCAGGTCGGCCCCGAAGCTGCCGGAGAACCCGTCGTTGCCGTCGCCGCCGTAGAGCCGGTCATTGTCCGGCCCGCCGCTGAGATAGTCGCTGCCCGTCTCGCCATAAAGCGTGTCGTCGCCCGGTCCCCCGCCCAGCGTGTCGCTGCCTGTGCCGCCGTAGAGCAGGTCGCGCCCGCCACCGCCGCCGACGTTGTCGGCGCCGTCGCCGCCATGGACCAGATCGTCGCCCTCGGCGGCGGCGATCTCGTCGTTGCCCGCGCCGCCGTCCAGCGTGTCGTTGCCGTTGCCGCCGATCAGGCTGTCATCGCCCAAACCGCCTTCCAGCAGGTCGGCCCCGTCGCCGCCCGACAGGTGGTTGGCGAACCCGTCGCCGCGCAGGATGTCGGCAAAGGCGGTGCCCGCGAAGGCCTCGACGGAGGCAAAGGCGTCGCCCGCCGCGGCGCCGCTGTTCTCGCCGGGGACGGCCAGGTTCAGGATGATGCCGGCGCCGTCGCCGGCGTAGGTGACGGTGTCCCAGCCGGCGTCGCCGTAGAACAGGTCGGCCCCGTCGCCGCCCGCCAGCACGTCGTCGCCGCCCTGACCGACCAGCGTGTCGTTGCCCGCCCCGCCGGTCAGCGTGTCGTTGCCGGCGCCGCCCAGCCGCACCACACCCTCTGCCGGCGGATCGCCGGGGACCGCGCCCAGATGCACGCGCGTCGCGGGCAGGATCGGCAGCGCGACCACCGCAGCCGCCGACAGCGGCTGGCCGTTCGCGGTGATGATCTCCAGCTCCTCGCCCAGGTAGCGCAGGATGGCGCCGGTCGGCGTCACCTCGATCGCCAGTTGCGTGGCACTGCGCAGGAACGGCCAGCGCGACAGGTCGATCCGGTCCTGCGCGGGATCGAAGTCGAGGATCACATCGCGCGTCTGGTCGAAGGCCAGCACGAACACATCCCGCCCGGACCCGCCACGCAGAC
>JANOGU010000411.1:0-6175 GCA_031406135.1 Rhodobacterales bacterium | reverse complement strand
GCGCCGTCCAGATCGCCGGCGCCATCACCCCCGTCCCCGGCGGCGTCGGCCCGATGACCATCGCCTGCCTCCTGGCCAACACCCTCACCGCCGCCTGCCGCGCCCATGGACTGGCGGAGCCGGAGGGGCTGACGGCGTGAGGCCGGCACTCCCGGATCAGGCCGCAGCGCCCCGCGGCATCGGGCAGGGAATGGCGTTGCGCCCGGTGAGGATCGCCAGCGCCCTCGCCCCCATCAGCCCGGACAGCGCCGCTTCGCGGCAGTCGAGCCCCCCGGTATAGGCGCCGAAGGCGGGCAGGATCACCCGTATTGCATCGGCGAGGAAACAGGGTCGCATCGGCCCTGCCACCCGCGCCTTGGGGTGGAAGTGGCCGGAGACCTCGCCCTGTGCCGCGGGGTCGGCGATGTGGCGGAAGGTCAGGGGGCCGAGGGAGAACGCCTCGACCGCCTCGCCGCCGAGACCCGGCGGCAGGGGATCGTGGTTGCCCGCCACCCAGACCCAGCGCCGCCCCGCCGCCAGCCGCGCCAGCGCCGCCTGCGTCTCCGCCGCCGCCTCGCCCGCGCAGGCGTCGTCGTCGAAACTGTCGCCCAGCGCCACCACCACCGCCGGATTGACCGCCGCCACCTCCACCTCCAGCCGCGCCAGCGTCTCCGCCGTCTCGTAGGGCGGCAAGAGCGCCCCAGCCCGCCGCGCCATCCGGCCCGACTTGCCCAGGTGCAGGTCGGCCACCGCCAGAAGCCGCTGCGCCGGCCACCAGAGCGTGCCGGCAGGCCGGGCGATCAGGGTTTCGCCGGACAGCGAGAGGGGATGGCCGTTCATGCCTTGTTCTAGTCTCGAGCTTGCCGCGATGGCAAGGGGGTCAGGGCCTGCGGCGCTGCGGCGGCCGAACGAAACTATTGATCGGCGCAGGACTTGCTGCATACTGAACGCTCAATTCAAAGTTGTTTTCACAAACGGAGAGATTTGGATGTCCGCACTTTCCACGCTGCTGGCGGCGATTCCCGCGCCGGTTCTGAACCGCATCTCGCGCCATCTCGCCCGCATGCCCTTCCTGCGCCGGGCGCTCAGCGAACGGCTCATCGACAAGTATGCCAATGCCCTGCCGGTGCGTCCGCGGCCGGTCTCGATGGCCGCAGACTACCCCGCCTGGAACGGTCTGACCGATCGCCGCTTTTCCGGCCGCCATCTTGGCCGCGCGGATCACACCAATAGTCCCAAGCACCCGCCCATCGACCAGCTGCTGCCGCTGTTCCGGCGCGAGGCGTTCCGCCCGGCGAGCGATACCTCGATCCTGTTCGCCTTCTTCGCGCAGTGGTTCACCGACGGCTTCCTGCGCACGAAATGGGAACCGCCCGAGGGCCGCCGGCATTTCCGCATGAACGAGAGCAACCACGAAATCGACCTTTGCCAGATCTACGGCATCAGCGAGGTGCAGACGGCGATGCTTCGCGAGCCTGCGCCGGACAGCAAGGGAAGGGGCCGGCTGCGCAGCCAGATGATCGATGGCGGAGAATGGCCGGACCAGCTCTACCGGCTCGTCGACGAGAAAGTGGAGCTGCGCCCTGAGTTTGCGCCCGGTTTCGCTTCCGACGGAACCGAGGTGCGTGCGGGGCTCTACACCTCCGCAAACCTCGCCCGCGTGGTGGCCAAGATCCCCGATCACGCACGCCTGCTGATGATGGCCGTCGGGCTCGAACACGGCAACGCCACGGCGGGCCATGTGCTGATGAACACGATCTTTCTTCGCGAGCACAACCGCAACGCCGGGATCATTGCCGATGCGCATCCGGACTGGGACGACGAGCGTGTGTTCCAGACCGCCCGCAACACCACGATCACCGTGCTTCTGAACATCGTGATCGAGGACTACATCGTCCACATCGCGCCGGTCGCCTTTCCGCTTGTGATCGTGCCCGGGGTGGCCGAGCGCAAGCCGTGGTACCGGACCAACTGGATTCCGGTCGAATTCGCCCTGCTCTACCGCTGGCATGACCTGATCCCGGACGCCATCGACGTCCGTGGTGACCGTATCGAGGCCATGCGCTTCCGCGGGGCAACAGTGTGGATCCGCGCCAAGGGCATGGACGCGGTGCTCGAGGCTGCAACGCGTCAGCCGGCCGGCCGCATCGGCATGGGCAACACGCACAGCTGGCTGGTCGCCGACGATCCCAAAGGCCCGAACGTGAAGAAGATGAGTATCGAGATGGCGCGGGAATGCGGCCTGCGGGGCTTCAATGCCTACCGCCATCTCTGCGGGCTGAAGCCGTACCCGGACTTCGAGAGCCTGACCAAGGACCCGGCGCTCGCCGAAAGGCTGAGGGCGCTCTATGGCGAGGTCGACCGGCTGGAATGGTTCGTGGGCCTTTTTGCCGAGGGCTACGGCGACCCCGACATGATGGGCGAAGTGATGACCACGATGGTGGCAAGCGATGCCTTCACCCAGGCGTTGACCAATCCCCTGCTTGCAGGAAGCGTCTACGGGGAAGAGGCTTTCAGCAAGGCCGGGCTTGCGGTCGTGCGGTCGACGAACCGCCTGGCGCAGGTGATCGCCCGCAACTCGGGGGTTGCGTCCTGGGAGGGAGACAGCTTCCTGATCAGGACCTGACCGGCCTGCCGCCCACCCAGACCGCCCGCACCGCCCGGTCGTCGCCCATCATGATCGTGGGGAAGATCGCCTGCCAGATGTCGCCAGCACGGCGGGTGGCCTGATCGATGGCGGGCGTGGAGGCGAGGTCGATGACCACGAGGTCCGCCTCCATCCCCGGCGCGAGGTTGCCGATCCGACCCTCGGCGTGCAGCGCGCGGGCCGAGCCCTGGGTGGCCAGCCACCACAGCTGCGCCGGGTGCAGCGGGTTGCCGCGCAGCTGGCCGACCTCGTAGGCCGCCGCCATCGTCCGCAACATCGAGAACGACGACCCGCCGCCGGTGTCGGTGGCGAGCCCCACCCGCAGCTTCGTGGCCAGCGTCATGTCGAACAGGCCCGAGCCGATGAAGGTGTTCGAGGTAGGGCAGTGGACCAGCGAGGCCCCCGCCTCCACGAGCCGCGCCTTCTCGCGTTCGGTCAGATAGATCGCGTGGCCATAGATCGCCCCCTCGCGCAGCAGGCCCTGCGCCTCGTAGGTGTCGAGGTAGTCACGCGACTGGGGGAAAAGCTCCTTCACCCAGGCGCATTCATCCACCTGCTCGCTGAGGTGCGTCTGCATCAGGCAGTCGGGAAACTCGCGCCACAGGGCGCCCAGGGCGGCGAGCTGTTCCGGGGTCGAGGTGGGGGAGAAGCGGGGGGTGATGACGTAGGACAGGCGGTCCACGCCGTGCCATTTCTCCAGCAGCGCCTTGGAGTCGTCGTAGGCCGATTGCGGCGTGTCGCGCAGGCCTTCCGGGGCGTTGCGGTCCATGCAGGTCTTGCCGGCGTAGAGCCGCAGGCCCCGCGCCTGCCCGGCGGTGAAGATGGCGTCGACCGAGGCGGGGTGGATCGTGGCGTAGGTGCAGACCGTGGTGGTGCCGTGGGCCAGCACCAGATCGAGGTAGCGGTCGGCCACGTCGACCGCATAGGCGGGATCGGCGAAGCGCAGCTCCTCGGGGAAGGTGTATTGGTTGAGCCAGTCGATCAGCCGCTTGCCCCAGGAGGCGATGATCGCGGTCTGGGGGTAGTGGACATGCGCGTCCACGAAGCCGGCGGAGATCAGGGCGGACCCGTAATCGGTGATCCGGGCCTGCGGGTGGGTGGCTTTCAGGGCGTCTGCCTGGCCGACGGCGGCGATCATCCCGCGATCCACCAGCACGGCCCCCTGCCGCTCGTGCCGGGCGACCCCGGTCCCTTCACGGAACGGGTCGCCGGTGAAGCACAGGGTCTGCCCCAGGATCAGGTCGGTCATGTCCGTGTTCCCCTTTCGCGACGGCCACACCCTAGGGGCTTTCCGCGGCCGAGGGAACCATCTTCGCCAGCGTCACACGGTGGGACATTTTTTTATTGCATGGTTTTCCGATACTTGCGCGATCTGATTCACGGTTTGTTAGGGATTGCACCGACTTTAACCCAGCCCGCGCCGGGCCGTCCGCGGTCCCGCAGGGCGCTGTTTCACTGCTGCGGAAGGTGATCTAAGGTCGCGACGGAAGACCCCGGGGAGGCCGTCATGGCGGAGCTTGCGGAGACGGCCGAGGACGACGTGCTGGACGACCGCCGCATCGAAGCGGTGCTGGAGGCGGTGGCGGCCGGCGACGCCGCGCGGGTCGAGGAACTGCTCGATCCGCTGCACCCGGCGGACGTCGCCGACCTGCTGGAACAGATCGCACCCGCCGACCGCGCCAGCCTGCTGGCGTTGTGGCATGGCGGGATCGACGGCGAGATCCTGTCCGAGATCGACGAATCGATCCGCGACGAGGTGGTGGAGGCGCTCCGGCCGGCGCAGCTTGTCGAAGCCGTCCGCGACCTCGAGACCGACGACGTCGTGGACCTGCTGGAAGACCTCGAAGGCGCCCAGGCCGAGGCGGTGCTGGATGCGCTGGAGGACGCCGACCGTGCCGCGGTCGAGGCCGCCATGGCCTTCCCGGAATACACCGCCGGCCGCCTGATGCAGCGCGAGACAGTGGTGGCGCCGCAGCACTGGACGGTGGGCGAGGCGATCGACTTCCTGCGCGGCGCCGATCACCTGCCCGACCAGTTCTACCATGTCATCCTGGTCGATCCGCGGATGACGCCGGTGGCCCATGTGACGCTTGGCCGGCTGTTGTCCTCGCGCCGCGACATCCGGCTGGCCGACATCACCGAGGACGGTTTCCGCACCGTCGCGGCCACCGAGTCGGAAACCGACGTGGCCTACATGTTCAACCAGTATCACCTGATCTCCTGTCCTGTGGTGGACGCCGGAGGCCGGCTCGTCGGGGTGATCACCATCGACGACGCCATGGTGGTGCTGGACGAGGAGCACGAGGAGGACATGCTGCGCCTGGCCGGGGTGGACGAGGAAAGCTCCATCGTCGACGGCGTCTGGGATACGGTGAAGGCGCGTCTGCCCTGGCTGGCGATCAGCCTTGGCACCGCCAATATCGGCGCCTTGGTCATCGCCCAGTTCGAGGCGACCATTGCCGCCGTGGTGGTTCTTGCGGCGCTGATGCCCATCGTCGCGGCGATGGGCGGCAACGCCGCGACCCAGTCGCTGACCGTGGCGGTGCGGGCGCTGGCCACGCGCGACCTGACCGGGGCCAACGCCTGGCGCGTCGTCCGCCGCGAACTGGCGGTCGGGATCATCAACGGCACGGTCTTCGCGCTGGTGATGGGCGCGGGGGCCTGGGTGCTGTTCGGCGCGCCGCTGATGGGGGCGGTGATCGGGCTGGCGCTGATCGTGACCCTGATCGTCGCGGCGCTGTCAGGCGTCCTGGTACCGCTTCTCTTGAACCGCTTCGGTTTCGACCCGGCCCTCTCGTCCGGCACCTTCGTCATCACCATGACCGACGTGATGGGGTTCTTCGCCTTCCTTGGGCTTGCCACCGTGATCCTGCTGTGAGCCTGGACGACACCAAGGCCGCCGCCCGCAAGGCCGCCTACGCGACGCGCAAGGCGGCCTTCGCCGGCGGTCAGGGCGAGGCCGCGGCGCATCTGGCCGCGGTGCTGGCGCCGCATGCGGGCAAGGTCCTGTCAGGCTACATGCCGATGCGCACCGAGATCGACCCGCTGCCGGCCATGGCCGCCCACCCGGGGCCGGTTTGCGTGCCGGTCATCATCGGCAAGGGCGTGCCGCTGCGCTTTCGCCGCTGGGCTCCCGGCTGCGTTGTGGTCGAGGGCGAGTTCGGCGCATTGATTCCGGCCGAAGGGGAATGGCTGGAGCCCGAGGTGCTGATCGTGCCCCTGCTGGCCTGGGACCGGCAGGGCTACCGGCTGGGCTACGGCGGCGGGTTCTATGACCGGACGCTGGAAATGCTACGGGCGACCGGCCCGCGGCTGGCCATCGGCTACGCCTTTGCGGCGCAGGAGGTGGCGGAGGTGCCGATCGACGCGACCGACGAGCGGCTCGACCTGATCGTGACCGAGGCGGGCGTGGCGACCCCGCCCCGGGCCTGACCCGGGGCGGGGTCGCCCAACCCCTTTCCACTGCTTTTGGTGGTCTTCTTCGGCGGCTTCTGGTCCGCGGCAAAACCAATGTCGCCGGGAACACCGAACACCAACCCCAGCGACACC
>JANOGU010000343.1:0-9534 GCA_031406135.1 Rhodobacterales bacterium | reverse complement strand
GCAGGCCGGCGTAGGGCGACAGCAGCTGGTCCACCGCCATGCGGAAGCCGCGCGGATCGGCAAACAGCGTGGTCACGTCGCGGAACAGGATGCCCTCGTGCGGGAAGTCCACGATGGTGCGGATGTAGTCTTGCACCGGCTTCGCAGGGCTACTCCCTGGGGTAATGCAGGCGGATGGCGGCGGCGTCCTGGCCGCGCAGACGGGTCACGGCGTTCGAGCTTTCCGAGAAGATCGAGGTTGTGGCATAGGCGTTGCCGGTGAGGTCGGTGAGGAAGCCCAGCGACTGCACCATCTCTTCCAGCACCACCGAGCGCAGGTCGCCGGCCTCGAGGTCGCCGGCGATGACGATGACCGCCCGGTAGATGCGGAGCCGGCCGTTCCACCAGATTTCCACCCGGGCGCCTTCCATGAGCGCGCCGCCGTCCAGCCCTTCCTGCGGCAGGACGATGGGCTCGCCCTCGGTGATGTCGCTGTCCCAGAGCGTGATGTCGGCGGCGGCGCCGTCCGGCTGGCGGACCAGGCGAAGGTCGGCGCCGGTGCCGTTGATCTCGGCGATGGCGCGGTCGAGGGCCTGGCCGACCTGCGCCCGGCGCCGGTCCGGCTGCGGATCGCCCTGGGCGTGCAGCGCCACGGTCAGCGCCTGCCGCTTGCGCGCTGGCCAGGCGACCAGCGGCTCGCCGCAGTCATCGCCGGGGTCGGCCGCGCAGGCCACCGCGCGGTAGAAGTCCTGGTCCGGTACCCTGCGGTCGAGATGCACGAAGCTGTCGGCCGCGGCGGGTCCGGCCGACAGCGCCAGTGCGAGGGCCGCGAGCCTCACAGGACGCGCCCCGCGACGGCATCGAGGCGTGCCACCACCTCCGGGTCGCGGGCTTCCTTCGCGGTGATCAGCGCGTGGTCGAGCGCGCGGGTGCAGCCGTGCGGGCAGTCGCTGTGGTCCGGTCCCAGCGCGCCGGGCAACCGCGCCACCAGACCGCGCGCGGCATCGGCATTGGCGTGCAGCACGCGCAGCACGTCGGCCACCTGCACCGCGCTGTGGTCGTCGTGCCAGCAGTCGTAGTCGGTGACCATGGCAACGCAGAGATAGCAAAGCTCCGCCTCGCGGGCGAGGCGGGCCTCGGGCATGCCGGTCATGCCGATCACGTCGGCGCCCCAGGCGCGGTAGAGCCGGCTTTCGGCGAGGGTGGAGAACTGCGGCCCCTCGATGGCGATATAGGTGGCGCCCCGGTGCACAGTGATCCCGGGCGGCACGGCCGCGGCGCAGACCGCGGCCAGCCGGGCGCAGGCGGGGTGGGCGAGCGAGACATGGGCGACGCAGCCCGGCCCGAAGAAGCTGTGCTCGCGGTGGGTGGTGCGGTCGATGTACTGGTCTACCAGCACGAAATCCCCCGGCGCGAAATCCGCGCGCAGCGAGCCCACCGCCGAGATCGAGACCACCTCGGTGCAGCCCGCGCGCTTCAGCGCGTCGATGTTGGCGCGGGTGTTGACGGCGGAGGGCGGCAGCCTGTGTCCTGCCCCGTGCCGGGCCAGGAAGGCCACCGGCACCCCGGCGATGCGGCCCAGCGTCAGCGGGCCGGAAGGGTCGCCCCAGGGCGTCGCGACCTCGACCTGCGAGGCACCCTCCAGCCCGTTCACGGCGTAGAGGCCGGAGCCGCCGAGGATTCCGATCATGCGCTGGATCATGCTTCCGTTCCGTGGTGACCGGCCGACCCTAGGCGCTGCGGGCCGATGCTGGAAAGCCCCTACCGCTCGTCCGGCCGCCGCAGTTCCACGACCTCGCGCACCACGGTGTAGTTGAAGTAGCCCAGCCGGGCGACCGGGCGGTAGCGGGTGACGTCGAGGCGGCCGTCCACCAGGCAGTCGTCGCGGATGTGGACGCCGGTCACGGTGCCGAAGATCACCAGGTTGTCCGGCCCGTCCAGCGTGATCTCCTGCGTCCGCCGGCATTCCAGCGCCGCCGGCGCGCCGGCGACGCGGGGGCAGGGGATGGTCTGGCAGGGCGTGCGCGGCAGGCCGGCCAGGGCGAACTCGTCTGCGTCGCGGGGAACCTCGGCGGAGGTCCGGCTCATCGCGGCAAACTGGTCCTCGCCCACGATGTTGACGCAGAAGACGCCGGTATCACGGATGTTGCGCACCGAATCCTTGAGCCCGTTCGAGGCGAACATCACCTGCAGCGGCTGGTAGGCCACGGCGTTGAAGAAACTGTACGGCGCAAGGTTGTCGCCATTGGGTCCGGTGGTCGAGATCCAGCCGATCGGGCGGGGCGAGACGATCGAGGTGAACGGGTTGCGCGGCAGGCCGTGGCCGTCCTCGGGGCGGTAGAACATCGGCGGGACCTCCGGTTTGCCGGGGACTTAGCTGCATGCTACGCGCCTTGCCAGCCGATTCCGGAGGCGCGGGGCCCGTGTATCAGCTTGAGCAAGAGACGCCCGCCGACTGGTGGGAGGTGGAGGCGCTGATCGACCTCTGCTTCGCGCCGGGGCGGACGGCGCTGTCGTCGTACCGGCTGCGCGACGGGGTGGAGCCGGTGGCGGCGCTGTGCCTTGTCCTGCGCGATGGCGACGGCATCCTGGCGGCGGCGATCCGCTACTGGCCGGCGCGGGTGGGCGGCGCCGGGGTGCTGCTGCTCGGGCCGGTCGCGGTGCATCCGACGCGGCAGGGCGAGGGGCTGGGGGGCCTCCTCATCCTCGAAAGCCTGGCCGAGGCGCGGCGTCTGGGCTGGGGCCGGGTGATGCTGGTGGGCGATGTGCCCTATTACGGTCGCTTCGGCTTTCGCCGGCTGGACCGGGTGGAGATGCCGCCGCCGACCAACCCCGACCGGGTGCTGGGACTGGCGCTGGTGCCCGGCGCCTGGGACGGGGTCGAGGGGGTCGTGGCCAAGGCGGATTGAAGCCGGGCGCGGGGTCCCCATATCGAAGGGCATGACCCCCTTGCCCGCCGTTCTGTCCGAAGACCCGCAGGCCGAGATCGAGGCGCTGGCGCGCCGTTGGCGGCGCGCGGGCGGGCCGGTCATCACGCTTCTGAACCGCATCGGCGGGTCGATGGAGGAGGCGACGCGCGCCTTGCCGGCGGGGATGCGGGAGCGGATCGACGCGGTGGTCAGGGCCGGGCTCGACCGCAGCCTGGCGCTGGCGGTGGAGGGGCGGCGGGCGCCGGACCTCGGGCCGCGCGCGGCGCCGGCGGCGGCGGCGCAGGCCGGCGCATTGGGCGGGGCCGGCGGGCTGCCCACGGCGCTGGCGGAACTGCCGGTCACACTGACGCTGATCCTGTCGGCGATCTGCCGGGCGGCCGAGGCGGAGGGTTTCGACCCCGCCGACCCGCTGGTCCGCGCCGAGGTGCTGCGCACGCTGGGGCAGGGCGGTCCGGCGGCGCGCGACGACGGGCTGGACATGGCGTTCCTCGGCGCGCGGCTGGCGCTGACGGGCGGGGCGCTGCAGAAACTGCTGGCGACGGTGGCGCCGGTGGTCTCGGCGCTGTTGGCGCGCAGCCTGGCGGCCAAGGCGGTGCCGGTACTGGGGGCGGCGGCCGGGGCGGCGGTGAACGCGGCCTATCTGAGCTACTGGCGCGAGGCGGCGCGGGTGCGCTTCGCGCTGTTGCGGCTGTCGGTGCTGCACGGGCCGGACCGGGTGGCCGTGCTCTTTGCCGAAGCCACCCGGCCGGCGCCGGTGACACGAATGGGCGGGGCCGACGGGCATTAACGAAGCGGCAAGGTGAATCGGTTTATCCAGCCCCTGCCGGGCAACCGGCGCGCTGCTTGCACAACGTGACCCACACCACCCCAAGGGCCCCGCCGGTTCACCCCGGCGGGGCTTTCCTCACTGCGGAACGGAGCGGCCTTGCAGCACCGGATCGCCGCTCAACCGGCGCAGTCCTTCAGCACCAGCTCCTCGCCCTCCGCCTGGGCCAGGCCGCGGTCCATCAGGCTGTCGGCCATCGCGTCCGCCGTCTTCATGGTCAGGCCATAGGCGGGCAGCAGCGGGCCTGCGGCGTTCTGCGTCAGCCGGCAGCCGTTCTCGGCCAGCATCCGGATCAGCGGTTCGTCGGGATCGGCGGCGGGCGTCATACCGGCGGTGCAGAGCGGCGGCTCCAGCCGCACGGTCTTGGCCGCGTCGTCCAGCTCGGTGAGCAGGCCGGTTTCCAGCATCGCCCCGATCTCGGGCTCCATGGCCTCGATGTCGGCCTCGGTCACGCCGGCCTCGGCCAGCAAGGGCAGGACGTTGGCGTCGGTCAACAGGCAGCCGTTGGCGTTGAACACCGCCACCACCGCCGCCATCTTCGCCGACATCGCCGGGGCCGGCGGCGCGCCGGTTGCGGCGCAGAGCTGCGGCGACAGGAGCAGATCCTTTCCGTCCAGCGACGCCTCGCCCGCGGCCAGCATCGCCTGCGCCACGGAGCCGACGTCGCCCTTGCCGATGCCGAGCGGGGTGAACAGCGCCTCGGCCTGATCCTCGGTCATCCGGCAGCCCGACTGGCGCGCCGCCTCGATCAGCAGCGTGCGGACATCGGGCGCCGCCGCGGCGGGCGCGGCCAGCAGCAACAGCGGCACAAGGAGCCCGGGCACAACCGGAAAGCGCATCGGAAACCCCCTTGCAAATCAATGGGGTGAGACTGCCCTACGCGGGCGTCCCTGTCACGCGGAAATCACTCCTGCAGCGACCGCAGGTGTTCCGCCAGCCCCACCAGCCGGATGGGCGTGGGCGTGGCGATGCCGTCGCCGCCGTCGTAGGGGACGAGCCGGCCATCGAGGAGCGGCGCGAAGGCGGGCATCGGCGAGGCGTCCGGCTGGCCGGTGTAGCCCCAGATCTTCGCCATCACCCTGGTGCCCGGGAACTCGCCGCCGTTGCCCGCGGCAAGCCGCGTCAGGTCGGCCGGCTTCTTTGCCAGCCCGGCCGCCGCCGGCCCGTCGCCGGTGCCCCCGGCGCCGTGGCATCCGGCGCAAAAGATTGCGAAATCCTCCGCGCCATCGGGCGTATCCTCGGCCGGGACACAGGCTGCCAGAGCCAGCACTCCCGCCGCAACCAAAGCCCGCATCGCACCCTCCCGCCCGTTGGTGCCAGAGTCGCACGTGCCGCCGCAGGCGGCAAGGTCAGGCGACGCGCCCGGCCTCCAGCCGCACCACGCGGTCCATGCGGGCGGCGAGGTCGAGGTTGTGGGTGGCGATCAGCGCCGACAGCCCGGTTTCCCGCACCATCGCCAACAGCACGCCGAAGACCTGATCGGAGGTGCCGGGATCGAGGTTGCCGGTGGGCTCGTCGGCCAGCAGAAGCTTTGGCCCGTTGGCCAGCGCCCGGCAGAAGGCCACGCGCTGCTGCTCGCCGCCCGACAGTTCGGCCGGACGGTGCGTGGCGCGGGGGGTGAGCCCGACGCGGCCCAGCAGTTCCAGCGCCCGGGCCTCGGCGGCCGGGCGGGGCGTGCTGTTGGCCAGCTGCGGCAACAGGATGTTTTCCAGTGCCGAAAATTCGGGCAGCAGGTGGTGGAACTGGTAGATGAACCCTACATCGCGGCGGCGGCTTTCGGTGCGCACCCGGTCGGACATCCCCGCCGCGTCCACCCCCGCCAGGAGTACGCGGCCGGCGTCGGCGGTGTCGAGCAACCCGGCGATGTGGAGGAGCGTCGATTTCCCCGCGCCGGAAGGGGCCACCAGCGCCACGACCTCGCCGCGAGCGACCGACAGCGTGGCCCCGCGCAGCACGGCAACCTCCGCCGGCTTGCCGCGGTTGTAGGCTTTCTCGATGCCGTGCAGGTCGAGCACGTCACTCATAGCGCAGCGCCTCGACCGGGTTCATGCGGGCGGCGCGGCGGGCGGGGAACCAGGTCACGGCGAAGGACAGGGTCAGCGACAGCGAAACGGCCCAGAGCACATCTCCGGCTTGCAGCTTCGCCGGCAGCGCATAGATGCCGCGGATCTCCGGGTCCCAGACGCCGCCGCCGGAGACCCAGTTCACCGCCGAGAAGATCGCGTCGATGTTCAGCGCGAAGAGGCAGCCCAGGATCACGCCGAGCACGGTGCCCAGGAACCCCGTGGCCGCGCCGCAGAGAAAAAAGATGCGCAGCACCGAGCCTTCGGTCAGCCCCATGGTGCGCAGGATGCCGATGTCGCGGCCCTTGTTCTTGACCAGCATGATCAGGCCGGAGACGATGTTCAGCGTGGCGATCAGCACCAGCACCGCCATGATGACGAACATCACGTTGTCCTCGATCGTGAGCGCCCGCAGGAAGGCGCCTGCGCTGTCGCGCCAGGACCAGAGCAGCGCGTCCGGGCCGCCGGCGGCGAAGAACTGGTCATTCAGGTCTTCCACATGGTCGGGGCCCTCGACCATGACCTCGATCTCGTCGGCCCGGCCCTCGCGGTTGAGGTAGGACTGCGCCTCGGCCAGGGGCAGATAGGCGCGGGTGCGGTCGATGTCCCAGCGGCCGGCGGTGAAGACGTAGACGACCTCGTAGGCGTTGACCCGCGGGCTGGTGCCCATCGCGGTGCGGGCGCCGTTGGGTGAGATCAGGCGGATGCGGTCGCCGACAGTGACGCCCAGTTCGCGGGCGATGCCGGAGCCGATGGCGATGCCCTCGGGCAGGCGGGCAAGGTCGCCGAAGGCTGTGGCCCCGCCTTCCAGTTTCCCCACCCGGGGGATCGTCGCCACATCCGCCGGCGCCATGCCGTAGATTTCCACGCCGGCGGAGCGTTCGCCGAAGGTGGCCATGACGGTGGCCTTCACCATCGGCGCGGCGCGGGTCACGCCGGGGATTGCGCGCAGTTCATCCGCGATCTGAAGATAGTCCTGAAACCCCCTGACAGGGCGTCCATTTTCGTCTTCCCGCTCGGCTGCATAGACGGTCATGTGCGCGTTCGAGCCGAGGATGGTGTCGACGAACTCCGCCCGGAACCCGGCCCTGACCGCCATCACCGCGATCAGCGCGAAGACCGCGAGCGTGATCCCGATCAGCGTGATCCAGGTCATCACGCTGACCCCGCCCTCGGCGCGGCGGGCGCGCAGATAGCGCCAGGCGATGATGAATTCGTAGCGCGAGAAGGGGGGGGAGGTGGCCAAGGGACTGCTCATTCTTGTTGTTCGACGAACTGAGGCCAAGGGGTGGGAAGGTCAAGAAGGCTTGAGCGTTTCCCGCCGATCCGGCATCACGACATTGCGGGTCCGCCGGTTGGTGGCGCCGTCTCGCGGCGGGCTTTGCCAAACTTGTCGCGGGCGGGGGCGATGGTGTTTTGACATGTGGAATTCCAGACTTCCCTTTCCGGGCCGGCTCCGTCAACTGCTCCAAGGCGCGCAGAAGGACCACGCCATGAAGATGATGACGGTTGCCACCCTTGCCGGCTACGGCGGCCCCGAGATGGTGCGGCTGCAGCAGGCCCCCCGCCCCAGCCCCGGCCAAGGCGAGGTACTGGTCCGGGTGCGGGCCGCCCCGGTGACGGCGGGCGATGCGCGGATGCGTTCGGGCAAGGTGCCGCGCGGCTTTGGCTTGTTGCTGCGGCTGGCCATCGGCTGGTCCAAGCCGCGAAACCCGCCGGGATGGTCCTATTCCGGCGAGGTGGCGGGTTTGGGCGAGGGTGCCCGCGGTTTTTCCCTTGGTCAGCGGGTGTTCGGGATCACCGGCATCAAGGGCGGGGCGCATCGGGATGATCTTGTGGTCAAACCCGCCGGGGGGGCGATCCTGCCAATGCCCGAGAGCCTGAGCTTTGAGGAAGGGGCGGCGTTCTTTTTCGGCGGTCTGACAGCGGCCGAGTTCCTTCTCGACAAGGCCGGGCTGAGGGCGGGCGAGCGGGTGCTGATCAACGGGGCCACCGGGGCTGTCGGCTCGGCTGCCCTGCAGATCGCGCGGGCTCAGGGCGCGCATATCACCGCCATCTGCTCGGCCCCCAACCACGCGCTGGCCCGGCAACTGGGCGCAGACGCGGTCATCGACTATCGCAGCCAGCCGGTCAGCGGGCGCTATGACGTGGTCATGGACGTGATCGGCACCCTGCCCTGGCCGGGGGCCCGAGCCCATCTGACGGAGGGCGGGCGGCTGTTGCTGATCACCGCCGATCTTGCCGCCACCCTGGGTGCCGCCCTGCACCCGCGCCGCGACGGCTGCCAGATTTTCGCCGGCACCAGCAGCGAGGCGCGGGAAAAGATGGACCGCCTTCTCGGCCTGCACGCCACCGGGGCCTACCACCCGCAGATCGGCTTTGCCCTGCCCTTTGCCGAGATCGCCCGCGCCCACGCCATGGCCGAGACTTTTCACAAGCCGGGAAACATTGTGGTTACGATGAACCCCTAGGTGCGACGGGTGCAGGCTGCGGGCCCAAGGCACAGACCTCGGTCAGCCGCTGCTGCAACAGGCCCCGCAGATCGGCAAGGCCCTGCATCTGCGCCTCGACCCGCGCCATACGGTCTTCCAGAAGCGCGCGTGTCGCAGGGGCTGGCGGATCGCCCGACATCCCCTTCAGCACATCGCCGATCTCGGCCAGCGAGAAGCCCAGCGCCCGCGCCTGCCGCCGGATTGCCCGGATCAGGGACGTGCGCTCCTCCCGGATGGCGGGGTGAACCCCGCGCCTCACGGCACCTGCGCGTAGATCGCCGCCACGCGGTCCACCGCCGCCTCCGGCGACATCGCCTCGCTAACGCCGCTGCGGCGCGAGGTCAGCTCGACCTTGCCCTCGGCCAGCCCCCTCGGGCCGACAGTGATGCGCCAGGGCAGGCCGATCAGGTCCATGGTGGCGAACTTGGCGCCCGCACGTTCGTCGCGGTCGTCGTAGAGCGGCTCCAGGCCCTTGGCGAGCAAGGCTTTCTCGAGCCCCGCGCAGGCCGCGTCCGCCGCGCCGTCGCCCTGTTTGAGGTTCACGATGCCCACCGGGAACGGGGTTACGCCCTCCGGCCAGATGATCCCCTTGTCGTCGTGGCTCGCCTCGATGATCGCACCCAGCAGGCGCGACACGCCGATGCCGTGGCTGCCCATGTGGACCGGCACCCGCTCGCCCTTGTCGTTGACCACCACCGCGCCCATCGGCTCGGAATACTTGGTCGAGAAGTAGAAGATCTGCCCGACCTCGATGCCACGGCCGACCTTGCGATGCGCCTGCGGGATCGTGTCGAACACCGCCGCATCGTGGGTCTCGTCGGTGCGGGCGTAGAGCGTGGTGAACTCCTCGCAGACCGCGGCCACCGCGTTGCGGTCGTCATAGTCGATGTCGCGCGCGCCCAGTTTCAGCGCTGTCACCCGGTCGTCGTAGAAGACCTCGCTCTCGCCGGTGCTCGCAAGCACCAGGAATTCATGGGTATTGTCGCCGCCGATGGGCCCCGAGGCGGCGCGCATCGGGACCGCGGTCAGGCCCATGCGCTCGTAGGTCCGCAGGTAGCTGACCATGTGGCGGTTGTAGGCGTGCAGTGCCGCGTCCTTGTCGATGTCGAAGTTGTAGCCGTCCTTCATCAGGAACTCGCGCCCGCGCTTGATCCCGAAGCGCGGGCGCAGCTCGTCGCGGAACTTCCACTGGATGTGGTAGAGCGTGAGCGGCAGGTCCTTGTAGCTCGACACATGGCTGCGGA
>JANOGU010000259.1:0-3216 GCA_031406135.1 Rhodobacterales bacterium | reverse complement strand
CGATGCCCGTGCGGTTCAGATCAAGGCCGAGCTCGACGAGGCCCGGGCGCTGAAGGAAGAGGCCAAGGCGGTGCTCGCCTCGTACGAGCGCAAGAAGAAGGATGTCTCCGAACAGGCCGACCGGATCGTCGCCAAGGCCCGGGAAGAGGCGCTGGCCGCGGCCGCCGAGGCCAAGGCCGACCTCAAGACGGCCATCGCCCGCAGGCTGAAGGTCGCCGAGGAGCGCATCGCCACCGCCGAGGCGGCCGCGATCCGCGAGGTGCGGGAAACCGCGGTCAGCGTCGCCATCGCCGCGGCGGGCGATATCCTCGGCAGGCAGATGACAGCGGAACGCGCTGCGGCGGAGATCGACGCGGCCATCGCCACGGTGGGCGCCAAGCTGCACTGAACGGCGGCGCGTCCGGGCAGGCCCGGGGCGCCTTCACTTTCGCGACAGTTCCTGCCCCAGTCGCTGCTGCGCCACCTCGGCGTGCCGGTCGGCGCGCAGCTGGGCGTTCAGCGTGGCCTCCACGTAGTCCAGATGCGCCTCCACCGCCCGGCGGGCGCCTTCCGGGTCACGGTCCTGGATCGCGGCGTTGATCGCGCGGTGCTGGTCCAGCAGCGTGGCGCGGGTGGTGCGCGAGCGGAACAGCATCTGCCGGTTGTAGAAGACGCCCTGCCGCAGCAGCTCGTACATCGACCGCATCATGTGCAGCAGCACCACGTTGTGCCCCGATTCCACGATGGCCATGTGGAAGGCGCTGTCCAGTTCCGCCTCTTCCTCCGCGTCCCGCCGCGCCAGCGCGGCCTCCAGCCGCCGGAAGATGCGGTCGATGACGGCGAGGTCGGCGTCGGACCCGAAGCGGGCGGCGCGTTCCGCGGCCAGACCCTCCATGTCGCGGCGGAAGGCGATGACGTCGAAGACCGCCTCGGGGTGGTCCGCGAACAGCGCGATCAGCGCCGGCGAAAACGCCGAGCCCAGCACCTCGGCCACGTAGAGCCCGGCGCCGGGCCGGGTCTCGACCAGCCCACGCTCCGACAAATCGGCGATCGCCTCGCGCAACGAGGGGCGCGAGACGCCCAGCCGGTCGGCAAGATCGCGTTCCGCCGGCAACCGTTCGCCCGCCCGCAGGATGCCGCGCAGGATCAGGCGCTCGATCTGCCGGACCACCGCCTGCGACAGACGCTCGGCCTCGATCTTCTGGAACGGCATGCGGACCCCCGGATTGGTCAGGTCCTTTGACCACACCGGGCGCCGGGCAAGCAAGAGCGGCGGCCAGTGGCCGCCCCTCACGCCTCGGTCAGCCGGTTCAGACGGTCGGGCGGATGATGATCTCGACCCGGCGGTTCTGCTGGCGGCCCTCGGGCGTCAGGTTCGAGGCCACCGGCTGGTCCTCGCCCTGTCCGACGGCGACGATGCGTCCCGCCGGCACGCCGTAGTCGCGCAGCACGGCGGAGACCGCCCCGGCGCGGCGCTGGCTGAGGTCCTGGTTGTAGGCGGCGGCGCCGGTGTTGTCGGTGTGGCCGATCACCTGCACGGTGGAGTTCGGGTATTTCTGCAGGCTCGCGGCCACCGCGCGCAGGTCGGACACCAGCATGGGCTGCAGCGTCGCGCTGTCGGTGGCGAACAGGATGTCCTGCGGCATGACCACGCGCAGCTGGTTGCCCTCGTTGACGATCTGCACGTTGCCGCTGACCGAACCGCGCAGCTCGGCCGCCTGGGCGTCGAGCACCGAGCCGATGCCGCCGCCGAGAACCGCACCGACCGCGGCGCCGACCGCGGCATTGCGCAGGCGGTCGTCGCCGCTGTCCTTGGTGCCGCCGAGCACCGCGCCGATCAGCGCGCCGGTGGCAGCACCGGTGCGGGCGCGCTGGTTGGCGGGGTCGCCCTGCGGGTAGGGATCACAGGCGGTCAGCGCCACAAGCGCGATGCCGCCGAAAAGGACTGGCGTCTTGAGCTTCATCTCGAATGCCTCTTGGTTTGTTGTTCCGGGCCGTGCGGCCCTTGGCCGCGTCCCTACACCAACGTGGCAGGCCCGCCAAAGGTTCCGCTGCGTTTTCGGCGGAAACCGGCGCATCACCTTTGCGTCAGGCCGCGTCTTCGCGCGCCGCCTCCCAGGCCAGCATGGCGCGCTTCACCGGCAGGCCCCAGTGATAGCCGCCAAGCCCGCCCGACTTGCGCAGCGCGCGGTGGCAAGGGATCAGCCACGAGATCGGGTTGCGCCCCACCGCCGGGCCCACCGCGCGCACAGCGGCCGGGTGGCCCACGGCGCCGGCGAGTTCCGAATAGGTCGTCACATGGCCGGTGGGGATCGCCAGCAGCGCCTCCCAGACCTTGATCTGGAACGGGGCGCCGATCAGGTACAGGTTGGCCTCGCCCGACGACCCGAAAGCGGCGTCCACCCAGGGCCGCAAGGCCCCCGGATCCTCGACGAAACCCGCCTTCGGCCAGCGCCCGGTCAGGTCGGCCATCACCGCCTCCGCTCCGGTCTCGGCGGCAAAGCCGATGCCGGAGATGCCCTTTTCGGTGCCCATCACCAGGGCCTCGCCGAACGGGCTGTCGAACCAGCCCCAGCGCATGACCAGCCCCGCGCCGCCACGCGCATAGTCGCCGGGCGACATCGCCTCCCAGCGCAGGAACAGGTCGTGCAGCCGCGAGGTGCCGGAGAGGCCGGTGCTGAGCGCGGTGTCGAGCAGGGTGAAGCGGTCGGACAGCAGACGGCGCGCGTGGTCGAGCGTCAGGTACTGCTGGTAGCGCTTGGGGCTGACGCCGACCCACTGGCTGAAGATGCGCTGGAAATGCGCCGGGCTCATGTCCATCCGCGCGGCCAGCCCGTCGAGCGTCAGCCCCGGCCCGCCGGCATCGATCTCGCGCAGGGCGCGGGCGATCACCTGATAATGGTAGGCGGGGGTGGCGTCGGTCATGTTCGGCTCTCCTTCTGTGATCCCAACATAGGGGGGTGCGCGCGCCCCTGCGACCCGGATATTGCGGCTTCCCGTCTTGCCGGGTCTGTCGTCTTGGGCGATACCCCGGCGATGACCCAGCAGCTTGACTACCCCACGATCCGCGAAATCTTCGCCCGCTTCCACGCGGTTGACCCCGCACCCAAGGGCGAGTTGAACCATCGGAACGCCTATACCCTGCTGGTCGCCGTGGCACTTTCGGCGCAGGCGACCGATGTCAGCGTGAACAAGGCGACGAGGGCGCTGTTTGCCGTCGCCGACACCCCCGCCGCC
>JANOGU010000289.1:0-11075 GCA_031406135.1 Rhodobacterales bacterium | reverse complement strand
GTCGAGATCGAGGATTACGTCGCCCTGATCCGCCTGAACCGGCCCGATCAGATGAACGCGATCAACAGCACGCTGATGACCGAACTGGCGGCGGCGCTGGCGGCGGCGGACGCCAACGACAAGGTGCGCTGCATCGTGCTGACCGGGTCGGAGAAGGCCTTCGCCGCCGGCGCCGACATCCGCGAGCTGGCCGAGGCGAGCTTTGTCGATGTCTTCGCGGGCGACCTCTACGGCGCCCAGGTCGAGGCGATCCAGCGCGTGCGCAAACCCCTCATCGCCGCCGTGGCGGGCTATGCGCTGGGCGGCGGCTGCGAGCTTGCGATGATGTGTGACTTCATCATCGCCGCCGACACCGCGAAATTCGGCCAGCCCGAGATCAACCTCGGTGTCGTCGCCGGCTTGGGCGGCACGCAGCGCCTGACCCGCTTCGTCGGCAAGTCGAAGTCGATGGACATGCATCTCACCGGGCGCTTCATGGACGCAGCCGAGGCCGAACGCTGCGGGCTTGTCAGCCGCGTGGTGCCGGCGAAATCGCTTGTTGAAGAAGCGATGAAGACCGCCGGAAAGATCGCCGAAAAATCGGCGCTGACCGCAATGGCGGTGAAAGAGGCGGTCAACCGCGCCCAGGAAACCTCGCTGCGCGAGGGGCTGCTGTTCGAGCGGCGGCTGTTCCAGGCGCTGTTCGCCACCGAGGACCAGAAGGAGGGCATGGCCGCCTTCATGGAAAAGCGCCAGCCGCAGTTCCGCGACCGCTAAGGCGCGCTTTTCGGCCCCTCATCAAGCCCTTGCGGGCTTTCCTCGCGGCGCGTCGAGCGAGGAAAGCCCGCAAGGGCTTGATGAGCGGCCGGCAGGCGGGCCGGTGGGTTGACAACCACCCGAGTCGCCCGTAATGGCCCGGCTTCGAGATTTGCAGGACAGTCAGCCCGATGGCCAATACCGCCCAATCCAAGAAGCGTGCCCGCCAGGGGGTCGCCCGCGCCGCCGTGAACAAGGCCCGGCGCTCGCGCATCCGCACCTTCGTGCGCAAGGTCGAGGAGGCGATCGCCTCCGGCGATGCGACCGAGGCCGCCGCGGCGCTGAAGGTGGCGCAGCCGGAACTGGCGCGCGGCGTGTCCAAGGGCGTGCTGCACAAGAACACCGTGGCGCGCAAGGTCTCGCGCCTCGCGGCCCGGGTGAAGGCCACCGCCACCGCCTGATCCGGCAACGGACGGACGACCCTGAACGGCGCCCCGTCCGGGCGCCGTTTTCGCATTCCGCGACGGCCCGCGGGGCCGCTTGCGTGGCAGCTTTGCACATCTTGGGGGATTCGCGCGAAGAGGTGGCTGTCAAGCATGTTGTTCGGTTGCAGTCGCGCTTCCCGGGGCAGTAGCGTCTTCCTTGCGATTCACTCGTCCGGGGGGACGGAGCGTGGTCGCGATCCGACAGCGGTGTTCCGGGCTGCCCGCAAGGTGGACACGCAAAGTCGTTCGCGATCAATGTCTTAAGTCTGCGTGGCAGGCGCGGGACAGGACTGGCGGCAAGCCTGGCGCAGGATTCTGCGGCGATGTCTTGCGTCTTTCCTGCCCGTGCGGTCGCCTGGACTGCTCTTGACCCCCGCCGCGTGGCGTCGCCGATCCGGGCCGTCAGAGTCCCGGTCGAGACAGGGACACTCCAACGTCAGGCAGGACCGATGACGCTCGATACCTGGGTCTCCGTGTGCGAAACGTTGCGCACGCGGATCGGCAAGGCGAATTTCAGCCGCTGGATCGAGCCCCTCAACCCCCTCGGCATCGCCGGCGGCGTGGCGCGGTTTGCCGTGCCCTCGACCTTTGCCGGCGACTGGGTGGCGCGCAATTACACCGACCTGATTCGCGCCGCCTTCGCCGCCGCGGGCGCGCCGGTCGACCGGCTCGAATTCACCCTCGACGCCGTCGCCCGGCCGGCGCCGGCCGCCGCGGCGCCGGTGTCGCGGGCCAGGGCCGGCAAGGCCCGTCCCTCGGCCGAGGACCTGCCGGCGGCACCGCTCGATGCCCGCTTCACCTTCGACACCTTCGTCGTGGGCAAGCCGAACGAACTGGCCTACACCGCCGCCCGGCGGGTGGCGCTGGGCGGCAAGGTCACCTTCAACCCGCTGTTCCTGTATGGCGGCGTCGGTCTCGGCAAGACCCACCTGATGCACGCCATCGCGCAGGACCTGCAGGTCCGCCAGCCGGACATGCGCGTCCTGTACCTGTCCGCCGAGCAGTTCATGTACCGCTTCGTCCAGGCGCTGCGCGAGCACAACGTGATGGACTTCAAGCAGATTTTCCGTTCGGTCGACGTGCTGATGGTGGATGACCTGCAGTTCATCGCCGGCAAGGAATCGACGCAGGAAGAGTTCTTCCACACGTTCAACGCGCTGGTGGACCAGAACAAGCAGATCGTGATTTCGGCCGACCGCGCGCCGGGAGAGATCAAGGACCTCGAGGAGCGGGTGAAGTCCCGCCTGCAATGCGGCCTCGTGGTGGACATCCATCCCACCGACTACGAGCTGCGCCTCGGCATCCTGCACCAGAAGGCCGACCTCTACCGCCCCGACCATCCGGGCATGCAGATTGCCCCCGGCGTGCTGGAGTTTCTCGCCCACCGGATCACCACGAACGTGCGCGTGCTCGAAGGCGCGCTGCAGCGGCTATTTGCCTTCGCCTCGCTGGTGGACCGCAAGATCGACCTCGATCTCGCCGCCGACTGCCTGGCCGACATCCTGCGCCAGTCCGACCGCAAGGTCACCGTGGAGGAGATCCTGCGCAAGGTGGCCGAGCACTACAACGTCCGCCTGTCCGACCTGACCGGCGCCAAGCGGCTGCGCACCATCGCCCGGCCGCGGCAGGTGGCGATGTATCTGGCCAAGCAGCTCACCACCCGCTCGCTGCCCGACATCGGCCGCCGCATCGGCGGCCGCGACCACACCACGGTGATGCACGGGGTGAAGCGGATCGAGGAACTGGCCGCCATCGACAGCCAGCTCGCCGACGACATCCAGATGCTGCGGCGGATATTGCAGGGGTGAGTTCGCCTGCCCTTCGCGTGGCGCGGCCCTGGCCCCTTGCGTAGGCCGGGGTTCACCTCGACTCCCCGCCGCCCTTGCGGCCTGCCATCACCCGCCCTACCTTGCCAGCACTGCCATCACTCTCGGGGCACTGCCATCATGGCCGCCGTCACCATCCGCAACCTCCCCGACGCCGTTCACCGCGCGTTGAAGCTGCGCGCCGCGCAGCACAACCGCAGCACCGAGGCCGAGATGCGCGCCATCCTCGAAGCCGCCGCGCTGCCGCAGGGGCAGGTGGGGCTGGGCACGCTGATTTCCGAGCGCAGCCGTGCGCTTGGCGTCACCAACAAGGATGTCGAGGCGCTGCAAGAGATTCTTGAACAGATGCGCGACCGCACACCGCACGAACCGATCCGGTTCGGATGATCCTCGTCGATACCAGCGTCTTGTCCGAAATCATGAAAGCTGCCCCGGATTCGACGGTCGTCCGCTGGATGGACCGTCAACCCGCCCGTACGCTTTTCCTGTCCAGCGTGACCCTCAGTGAACTGCTGTTCGGCCTGCGCCTGTTGCCTCAGGGAAAGCGGCGGACCGACCTTGGCGTGGCACTCGACGGCCTGCGCAAGGACTTCGACATGCGCATCCTGCCCTTCGATACCCGCGCGGCAGAGACCTACGCCGACCTCGCCGTCCGCGCGCGCACTACTGGAAAGGGCTTTCCGCTCCCTGACGGCTACATCGCCGCCATCGCCGCCGCCCACGGCTTTGCCGTCGCATCCCGCGATGCCAGCGTCTTCGTCGCCGTCGGCATCCCGGTCATCAACCCCTGGACCGCAACGTAGGCCGGGGCTTGCCCCGACTCCGGCCGATTCGCCCGTCATGGTTAACACCGCCTCCCCGCACCGCGCGTCACGACGGATGCCCGACCGATGCCCGACCGGAATCCGACAGTGCCGCGGCCCTTGTCCGGTCCGGTAAACCCAACGCCCGCCGCCACTTTCCGCCCGCAACACTCCCCGGCCTAGCGCCGCGTCTGCATCCACGCTACCTCTCCCCTTGTCCGCAGGAGCCGCCGATGCCCGATCTGCCGCCCCTCACCCTTTATCTCGCCGCCCCCCGCGGCTTCTGCGCCGGGGTGGACCGGGCGATCCGCATCGTGGAACTGGCGCTGCAGAAGTGGGGCGCCCCGGTCTACGTCCGCCACGAGATCGTCCACAACCGCTTCGTGGTCGAGGACCTGAAGGCGAAAGGCGCTGTTTTCGTTGAGGAATTGTCCGACGTGCCGGACGACCGCCCGGTCGTCTTCTCAGCCCATGGGGTGCCGAAGTCGGTCCCGGCGGAAGCCGCCCGTCGGCAGATGATCGCGTTGGACGCGACCTGCCCGCTGGTGACCAAGGTCCACAACGAGGCTGGCCGGCATCACGAGCAGGGCCGCCAGATGGTCATGATCGGCCATGCCGGCCACCCGGAAGTCATTGGCACCATGGGACAATTGCCGGAGGGCGAGGTCCTGCTGGTGGAAACCCCCGCAGATGTGGCGGGGCTGGAGGTGCGCGATCAGGCCAGTCTCGCCTTCATCACCCAGACCACCCTGTCCGTGGACGACACCGCACAGGTGGTCGCGGCGCTTCTGGCCCGCTTCCCCGACATTGTCGGCCCGGCGCGCGAGGATATCTGCTACGCCACCACCAACCGTCAGGCAGCGGTGAAGGCGATGGCGCCGAAGATCGACGCGCTCCTGGTGATCGGCGCGCCGAATTCCTCGAATTCCCAACGGCTTGTCGAGGTCGGGCGGGCTGCCGGCTGCGGCTTTGCCCAGCTCGTCCAGCGCGCGTCCGACATCGACTGGCGGGCGCTCGACGGCAGCCGCGCCGTCGGCATCACCGCCGGCGCCAGCGCCCCGGAGGTGCTGGTCAACGAGGTCGTCGACGCCTTCCGGGTCCGGTTCGCGGTCAACGTCGAACCCGTCGTCACGGCCGTGGAGAACGTCGAATTCAAGGTCCCGCGCATCCTGCGCGAACCCGGGTAAAGCTGGCATGCGCTGGCGAAATCTTCATTCAGGAACAACGCCCTGCGCAGCAGTTGCCGGGGTGGGCAAAGGCGCCTGCGCATGAGCCGTCCGTCCTGATGGTAGAGCTCTTCGCCTACACCGACGGCGCCTGTTCGGGGAACCCCGGCCCCGGCGGCTGGGGCGTGCTCTTGCAGGCGCACGAGGGCGGCGCAGTGGTGCGAACGCGCGAACTCAGGGGCGGCGCGGCCGACACCACGAACAACCGCATGGAGCTGATGGCGGCGATTTCCGCGCTGGAGGCGCTGAAGCGGCCGACCACGATCACGGTCGTGACCGACAGCGCCTATGTGAAGAACGGGGTGTCCGGCTGGATCCATGCCTGGAAGCGCAACGGATGGCGCACGGCGGACCACAAGCCGGTGAAGAATGTCGATCTCTGGCAACGGCTTGACGAGGCCCAGGCCCGGCACCGGGTGGACTGGCGCTGGATCAAGGGCCATGCCGGCCACGCCGAGAACGAGCGCGCCGACCAGCTGGCACGCGAGGGGATGGCGCCGTTCAAGCCGGCCAGGGGCGCGGCGTGACCCCGGCTGAACGCCGCTCGCGCGGACGGGTCCGGCCCGGCGATGCCGAGGGTCCGCAGTGAACAGTCCAAGTCCTTGAACCGCCGGCGCCTTTCGCCCATGTTGGCGAGATGGCCCGTCCCCGCACGCTGCCCGACGCCAACGTCTATGCCGCCATCCGCGCGCTTCTGGCCGAGGGCGGGGAGAAGGCCGTGGGCTTCGGCTCGGTCGCGCGCGCCACCGGGCTGGCGGCGCCGACGCTGGCGCAGCGCTACGGCTCGGTGGAGGGCATGCTGACGGCCGCGCTCTTGGACGAGTGGGACCGGCAGGAGGCACGGCTTGCCGATCTCGCCGCCGCGGCCGAACCGGGGCCAAAGGGCGCGCAGGCGATCCTGAAGGGCCTCGGCGCGGGACCGGCGGCCTATCTGCGCGATGCCACCCTGCGCGACCGCGCCGCGAGCTTCCGCGCCCGGGTCGAGGCCGCACTGGTCCCGCATCTCGGTGGCGGCGGCAGGGCGCGCGAGGCTGCAGGCATCCTGTTTGCTGCCAGGCAGGGTCAGGCGCTGTGGCAGCGCGCGGGAGAAAAATCCTTCCGCCTCAAGGGCCTGATCAAGCGGCTGTCGTAACGGCGGGGCGTCAGGCGGCGTCGGCCGCCACATCGCCCAAGGGGCGGCAGTCGGTCGGCAGGTGCGCGGCCAGCGCGGCGGCGATGGCGCTGCGGCGCAGCGGCTTTGTCAGGTAGCGGTCGATCCCGGCGGCGAGGATATCGGCCTCGTCCCCGTCCATCGCATGCGCCGTCAAGGCCCAGACGGGCACGTGCCGGCCGCTGCCGGCCTCCGCGGCGCGAATCGCGCGGGTGGCGTCGCGGCCATCCATCTCGGGCATGGAAATGTCCATGAAGACCAGGTCGGGCGACAAGGCCCGCCACATCTCCACCGCCTCGCGCCCGTTGTTGGCGAAGCTCAGGTCGATGTCGAAGTCCTTCACCATCTTGCGGAAGACCAGCTGGTTGGTGCGGTTGTCCTCGGCCGCGAGCACCCGCATCTGCCGCAGGACGGCCGGCGCGGTGGGGGCGGCGGGCGCCATCTGCACCGCCGCCGGCGCCTCCGGCGACGACAGTTCCTGGAGCCGGCGGTAAAGGTCGGCGCGCAGGATCGGTTTCTGCAGGGTCGCGGTCAGGCACGCCGCGCCATCGCCCTGCCGGGCGGCGGCAGGGTTGGAGGACAACAGCACGACGGGCAGCGTCAACCCCATCGCCCGCACCTGCGCGGCCAGCGCCAGCCCGTCCATCTCTGGCATCTCGTGATCGGTCAGCAGCACGTCGAATGCTGGCCCGGCTGCCAGCGCGGCCAGCGCCTCCGCCCCCGAGCGGCAGAGGGTGACTTCGATGCCGCAGGGCGCGAGCTGGCGTTCCAGGATGGTGCGGTTGATGAACTGGTCATCCACCACCAAGGCCCGGCGCAGGGTGATCGGGCGGCGCGGGGCTAGACCCTCCTCGGCCACCGGCAGCGTGACCTGGAAACCAAAGGTCGAGCCGCGCCCATGCTCGCTGTCCACCCAGATCGTGCCGCCCATGCGCTCGATCAGCCGGCGGGTGATGGCAAGCCCTAGGCCGGTGCCCTCGAACTTGCGGTTGGCAGCGCTCTCGACCTGGTTGAACTCGCCGAAGACATGCTCGACCTGGTCGGCCGGAATGCCGATGCCGGTATCCTCCACCGCGATGTGCAACTGCTGCTCGCCCGGCGCGGCTTCGATGCCCACGGTGCGGATCAGCACGTGGCCCGCTTCGGTGAATTTCACCGCATTGCCGATCAGGTTGGTGAACACCTGCCGCAGCCGCCCGGGATCGCCGACATAGGTCGTCGGCAGGAACATGTCGAAGTCGATCATCAGGTCGATGCCCTTGGCCCGCGCCCTGGGCTGCAACAGCATCGCCACCTCGTGCATCGTGCGTTCCAAGTCGAAGGGTTCGGGGTTCAGCGTCAGCCGCCCGGCCTCGATCTTGGAATAGTCGAGGATGTCGTTGATGATGACCAGAAGCGCCTCGCCCGACGACCGGATGGTGTCGGCGAAGAGCCGCTGTTCGTCGGAAAGCTGCGTGTCGGTCAACAACTCGGCCATGCCCACGATGCCGTTCATCGGCGTGCGGATCTCGTGGCTCATGTTGGCGAGGAAGGCGGACTTGGCGCGGTTCGCCGCCTCCGCCGCGTCGCGGGCGGCTTCCAGCGCGTCCTCACGCTCGCGCTCCCGCGTCAGGTCCATGCGCAGGCCGACGCGGCCGCCGTCGGGCGTGGGCCGGTCGATCACCTTGAGCCAGCGGCCCTCGGCCGTGCGCAGGGTGCGTTCGCCTTCCGCCCGGCGCAGGAAATCCATGCGTTCGGCGAGCCAGGCCTCCTCACAGCCCGCCGCCTCGGGATAGACACCGATGTCGATCCCGTGGCGCAGAACCGCCTCGAAGGATGCGCCGGGAGTGATGAGGTCGCCGAGGCCCGGGACCATGCCGCGGAAAGTGGCGTTGGCCATGATGACGCGCAACTCGCGGTCGAAGAGGACAAAGCCGTCCGGGATCGCCTCGATCGCCGCCATGATGCGGCGCTGGTCGGTGATGTTGACGGCCAGGCTGACGACATCGCCGTCCGGTGCCCGGCGGTCGGACAGGCGCAGCCATTGCCCGTCGGACAACTGCAGTTCCGCCGGCGGGATCGGGTCGCCCTCCCATCGCGCCAGCATGGCGGCGGCCCAGTCCTCGGGCGTGGCCCCGCCGCTGTCGATGATCCCTTCGCGGGCCGCCAGCGCAAGGATTTCGGAATAGACCGCGCCCGGCGCCACGCTGCCCGGCGGGAACACCGCCAGCCAGGCGCGGTTGGCGATGCGCAGCCGTTGCTCGGGGTCGAACACGGCAAAGCCGTCGCGCATGGTGTCGATGGAATCCCGCAGCCGCCGCTCCGCCACCACGGCGGCGGTATGCGCGGCCTCCAGATCGGCGAGGAAGCGCGTGTTCTGGCCCTTGAGCGTCGCGGCCTCGGTCACCGCCGCGCGGGCGGTCTCGCGCTGTTCGATCACCTGGGCGGACAGCGAGCGGGCATGCAGCGCCAGCTTTTCGTTGGCCGCGAACAGCTCGCGGCTTTTCTGCTCCAGCAGCCGTTCGGCCGCCAGCCGCGCGCGGCGTTCGGTTGCCAGCCGGTCAACGATGTCCATGGCCTGCCCGATCCCGCTGCCCTCCGCCCCGACCCTCGCCGTTCGGGGTTACTGCTGACTTAACGTCACGGGTCCGTGGCCGGCCCGGAGAACGCCTTGCCAGCCCGGCCCCGCGCGTGCGACCCTGTGACCATTCCGGACGGGAGGTTTCGTGATGTTTCGTTTCGCTCTGGGCCTGGCCCTCGGGCTGGCTGCTGTCACCCCTCTCGCCGCGCAGGAGCTGATCCCGGAACGGCGGCTGATCTACAGCCTGAATGCCGACCTGCCCGGCGGCGACATCGGCACGCAGCGCGATGTCACCATCCAGGCCTGCGAGACCGCCTGCCTGGTCAATGACCAGTGCACGGCGCTGACCTTCAACTCGCGCTTCAACACCTGCTTCCTGAAGCAGGATCCCGGCACCGCCCAATTCTACGAAGGCGGCTATTCGGCGCAGGTCGTCGCCGCCGCACCCGGCGCCGCCGAACGCGCCGCCACGCGGCGGGCCGAACTGGTGTTCCTGCCGGACTGGGAGATGGAGTCGGCACGCGGCCTCGCCCTGGCGCTGGCCGGGCTGCACATCTCCGACAGCTTCACCGCCGAGGAACACCTGGCCAGCGCCGCCGTGGAAGAGGGCGCGGGCAACCATGTCGGCGCCGCCGGGTTCACCGGGGCGGCGGTCAACGTCTCGGACGCCGGGTCGGACTGGGCCGAATACGCCCGCCGCAACCTGCTGGCCGCAATCTCCGACACGGCGAATTCCGGCCTCTACAACGACCGCGCGCTCTGGGCCTCGGTCAACGCCTACCTGCGCACCGATGCCGCCGCCGCCCGCCACAACGTGCTGGTGCTGATGGGCCAGGCCTTCGAGCGTGTCGGCCGTGGCCGCGACACGGTGCAGGCGCTGCGCCTTGCACAGCAGTTGCAGCCGCGCGACGACACCGCGCTGGCACTGGACGATGCGATCGGCAAATACGGCTTCCGGGTGGAATCGAACGAGGTGCAGTCCGATCTCGCCAATCCCCGCCTCTGCGCCACCTTCTCCGAGCAGCTGGCAATTGGCGACATCGATTTCACCCCCTTCGTGCAGGTGCGCGACGCCGGGCTGACGGTGACGAAATCCGGCGACCGCCAGCTTTGCGTCGAGGGGCTGGTGCATGGCCAGCGGGCCGAGGTGACCTTCCGCGAGGGTCTCCCCGCCGCCGACGGCCAAACCACGGCCAAGGACGTGACCATCACCGCCTACGTCCGCGACCGCAGCCCCGCCGTTCGCTTCCCCGGCCGTGGCTATGTGCTGCCGAAGTCCGACAGCGCGGCGATCCCGGTGGAGACGGTGAACACCACCGAACTGGCGCTGACGCTGTACGAGGTCAGCGACCGCAACATCCTGCGTGCGATACAGAACGACTATTTCGGAATGCCGATGGGCTACTGGATGGAAGAGGACTTCTCCGGCCGGGTCGGCGCCGAACTGTGGGAAGGCACCGCGACGGTGGTGCAGGAGGTCAACCGCGACGTCACCACCCGCCTGCCGATGGGCGAGGCGCTGAAGGGCCGGCCGGCCGGCATCTACGCGCTGAAGGCCGCCGTCCCGGGCAAGGACGAATACACCATCGCACCCTCGTGGCAGTGGTTCGTGGTCTCCGACCTCGGCATCACCACGCTGACCGCCAAGGACGGCCTGACCGTCGTCGTGCGCAGCCTCGGGTCCGCCGGGCCGGTCGCCGGGGCCGAGGTCGAGCTGGTCTCGCGCGCCAACGCGGTGCTCGGCACCGCCACCACCGATGCGAACGGCATCGCGGCCTTCGACGGCGGGCTGACGCGCGGCACGGGAGGCGAGGAGCCGGGGCTGATCGTGGTGAAGGCAGGGGACGCCGATATTGCCTTCCTGTCGCTCTCCGATCCCGAGTTCGACCTCTCCGACCGGGGCGTGGAAGGGCTGGAGCCCGCCCCGCCGGTCGATGTGTTCCTGACCACCGAACGCGGCGCCTACCGGGCGGGCGAAACCGTCTTCGCCACCGCGCTGGCCCGCGACCCGAAGGGCGCGGCGATCTCCGGCCTGCCGCTGACCGCCATCGTCCAGCGCCCCGACGGCGTGGAATACGCCCGCATGGCGCTGGCCGACCAGGGCGGCGGCTATGTCATCGCCCAGCCGATCGGCGGCTCGGCCCCGCGTGGCATCTGGCGGATGGAGCTGTTCGCCGATCTCGATGCGGCGCCGCTGGCGGCACAGACCTTCCTCGTCGAGGACTTCCTGCCCGAGCGCATCGACTTCACGCTGGCGCTGCCGGACGAACCTCTGCGGCTGGAAGACACG
>JANOGU010000279.1:0-10035 GCA_031406135.1 Rhodobacterales bacterium | reverse complement strand
CATCGTCCAGGCGATGGAAAAGATCGGCAACGACGAGGTGCGCGTGCGCGTGCTGCATTCCGGCGTCGGCGCCATCACCGATTCGGACGTGGGCCTGGCGGAAGCCTCACGCGCCCCGATCATCGGCTTCAACGTCCGCGCCAACGCCTCTGCCCGCCAGTCGGCGCAGCAGAAGGGCGTGGAAATCCGCTACTACTCGATCATCTACGATCTGGTGGACGACATCCGCGCCGCAGCCTCGGGCCTCTTGAAGGCCGAGGTGCGCGAGACCTTCGTCGGCTATGCCAAGATCCTGCAGGTGTTCAAGGTCTCGGGCGTGGGCAAGGTGGCGGGCTGCCTGGTCACCGAGGGCGTGGCCCGGCGGTCGGCCGGCGTGCGCCTGCTGCGCGACAACGTCGTGATCCACGAGGGCACGCTGAAAACGCTGAAACGCTTCAAGGACGAGGTGAAGGAAGTCATCTCGGGCCAGGAATGCGGCATGGCGTTCGAGAACTACGACGACATCCGCGACAGTGATGTCATCGAGATTTTCGAGCGCGAAGAAGTGCAGCGCAAGCTGTGATCCGGCGGGCGGCGGAGACGCCGCCCGTAGCGCACCCAGGCCCCGCCTAGACCGAGGCGCTCACCGGCTTGCCGACGAAGTTGCGGTCGCCGACGCGCACCACGATGTTGCCGTCATCCAGTTGGCGCACGAACAGCCCCTGAATCCAGACGCAACTGCCGATCAGAATCGTCCGGATCATCGCAAAGCCCCCCAGCCCCGAATGGCAGCCTAGCGCAGATTGTATTCAGACAAGCGTTAATTCTGTCTTGTTTCCTACATCTTTCGTACAGGCGTTCCGCAGGTCGCCCCTGCGGGCTCACAGCCAGTCGCGCAGGATCGGCACCAGCGGCAGGTCGGCGGGCGGCATCGGGTACGTCGTCAGGTCCCTCGCCCGCACCCAGGCCAGCCGCTGGCCTTCGCGCGGGGTGGGGCTGCCCTGCCAGCGGCGGCAGGCGAACAGCGGCATCAGCAGGTGGAAGGTCTCGTAGGCATGGCTGGCGAAGGTCAGTGGCGCCAGGCACGAGGCCTGGGTATCGACGCCCAGTTCCTCGCGCAGCTCGCGGATCAGCGCCGCCTCCGGCGTCTCGCCGGGTTCGACCTTGCCGCCGGGAAATTCCCACAGGCCGGCCATCGACTTGCCCTCCGGCCGCTGCGCCAGCAGGACGCGGCCGTCGGCGTCGATCAGGGCGACGGCGGAGACGAGGATGACCGGCAGGGTCACGAGCGCCCGCGCCCTAGGACCGATAATCGGCGTTGATGTCGATGTAGCGGTGCGTCAGGTCGCAGGTCCAGACCGTGCGGGCGCCGGTGCCGAGCCCAAGGTCCACGCCGATGACCAGTTCCGCCCGCTTCATGTAGGCCGCGCCGTCCGCCTCGCGGTAGTCCGGCGCGCGGAACCCGTTCGCGGCCACGAGGATGTCGCCGAAGCGGATCGCCAGCCGGTCGCGGTCGGCCTGCGCACCGGATTTGCCGACCGCGGCGACGATGCGGCCCCAGTTCGGGTCCTGCCCGGCGATGGCGGTCTTGACCAGCGGCGAGTTGGCGATGGCCATGGCCACCCTATGCGCGTCATCGGCCGAGGCTGCGCCGGTCACCCGGACCTCGACGAACTTCGTCGCCCCCTCGCCGTCGCGCACCACCTGCTGCGCCAGGTCGCGCATCACGCCCGCCAGCGCCGCCTCGAAGACCTTGGCCACGCGGCCCCTTACCGGCGCGGCCTTGCTCTTCCCCGTGGCGCAGAGGAACAGCGCGTCCGAGGTGGAAGTGTCGCTGTCCACGGTGATCGCGTTGAACGTGTCGCCGACCTGCCGCGCCAGCATCCGCTGCAGGGCGGGGGCCGGGATGCTGGCGTCGGTGAAGATGTAGACCAGCATCGTTGCCATGTCGGGCGCGATCATGCCCGAGCCCTTGGCGATGCCGGCGATGCGGATCGGCCCGCCCTCGCCCGCCACCGTGGCACTCGCACCCTTGGCGAAAGTGTCGGTGGTCATGATCGCGCGGGCCGCCAGCCCGATGCCGTCCTCGCGCAGGTCGTCCACCAGATCGGGCAGTTTCGCCAGGATGCGCTCGTGCGCCAGCGGTTCGCCGATGACGCCGGTGGAGTTCATGAACACCCGTTCGGCGGGCAGGCGCAGCGCCGCGGCCGTGGCGGCACAGACCGCGGCGACCGAGGCATCCCCCGCCTTGCCGGTGAAGGCGTTGGAATTGCCCGAGTTCACCATGATGGCCGCGCCCTCGGGCCCGGCCTTGAGCGCCAGCTTCGCCTGCGCGTCGCGGATGCAGCCGGCGCGCGTGGCCGAGCGGGTGAAGACCCCCGCGACCGCGCTTCCCGGCGCCAGACGCATCAGCGTGACATCCGCGCGCCCTTGGTAGCGCACGCCCGCGGCGGCCGAGGCAAAGGATGCGCCACGGATCACCGGCAGGTCCGGGAACGCCGCCAGCGCCAGTGGCGAGACGGACTTCTCCGCCGTGGCGGGGGCGGCCGGAACCGCCGCCTGCATCGCCTTCAGCGCCTTTTTCAGCTTCTTGGCGCGCGCCTTCCAATCCTTGGCCATGTCAGGGCAGCCGCCTCACTTGTCCAGCACCGTCAGGTCCTTGAGCACCGCCGGGTCGATCCCGGGGCTCGGCTTTTCCACCGTCGCGGCGTTCAGCAGCGAGGCGACATGGGCCTCGATGGCCGCGTTCTCGACCTCCATCGCCAGCTCCTCGCGCATCTCCTCCAGCGTTGGCGGCGCGACCTCGCGGGTCTCGACCAGGCTGACAATGTGCCAGCCGAACTGGCTCTCGAACGGGGCGGACACCTCGCCCGGTTTCAACGCCATCACCGCATCCTCGAACGGCTTGACCATCATCCCCATGCCGAACCAGCCCAGATCGCCGCCATTGGCGCCCGACCCGGTGTCGGTGGAGTTGGCCTTGGCGAGCTCGGCAAAATCGGCGCCGCCGTCGAGCTGGGCTTTCAGCTCCGCCGCCTTTTCGGCGCTGTCCACCAGGATATGCGCGGCGCGGTACTCCGACTGTGCTGGGGCGTCCTTGAAGCGCGCGTCATAGGCCGCCTGCAACGCCGCGTCGGTCACCGCGCCCTTCACCACCTCCTGCAGCGCCACGCCAGCCAGATAGCCGCGGCGGTCGTTGTCCAGCTTCAGCGTGTCGTAGGGCCTGACACTGTCCGCGGCATCCATCGCCAGGGCGGCCTGCTGGATCAGCTGCTCCAGGATGCCGTCGAACAGCACGTCGTCGGGCAGCGCCTTGTACTGGTCGGGCAGGCTGTCGCGCAGCACGATCATGTGGCCGAGCGTGATCGCGGTGTCGCCTACCTTCGCCACCACCGTGTCGGCCCTCAGCTCGGTCGGCGGCAGAACACCGGCGGTCTCGGTCGCGGGCGCCTCGGTCGCGGGCGCGGCGGTCTCCTGCGCGCCAGCGGCACCGGCCAGGGCCGCGGCGAGGGCCGCCGCCCGCCACAGATGTTTCATCGCGTCACCTTCCCTTTATCGGGCCGCGCTGCGGCGCGGCGTTGACGAGCCCCCGGCCATCCCCTATGTCGCATCCGTCGCGCGGGGACCGGCGCAGGCCCGCGCCATTTGTCGGCCCTTCTAGGCAAGGTGGCCGGGACCTTGCAAGGCCGGACCCTCGCACGATCCCGTAAGGTTGCCCCCCGGACTACCCCAGAGGAGAAGCGATGCTGGGTCTCGGAACGCTCGCCAAGAAGGTCTTCGGCACCGCCAACGACCGCAAGATCAAGGCCGTCCACCCGCTGGTCGAGAAGATCAACGCGCTCGAACCAGAGGTCCGCGCGCTCACCGACGACGGGCTGAAGGAGAGGACCGCCGCGCTGAAGGCGCGTGCCGCGGCGGGCGAAGACCTGGACGACCTGCTGCCCGAGGCCTTCGCCACCTGCCGCGAGGGCGCCTGGCGCGCGCTCGGCCTGCGCGCTTTCGACGTGCAGCTGATCGGCGGCATTTTCCTGCACCAGGGCGACATCGCCGAGATGAAGACCGGCGAGGGCAAGACGCTCGTCGCTACCTTCCCCGCCTACCTCAACGCGCTCTCGGGCAAGGGCGTGCATGTCGTCACCGTCAACGACTACCTCGCCAAGCGCGACAGCGAATGGATGGGCAAGGTCTTCGCCGCCCTCGGGCTTACCACCGGCGTGGTCTACCCGTTCCAGCCCACGGCCGAGAAACGCGCCGCCTACCGCTGCGACATCACCTACGGCACCAACAACGAATACGGCTTCGACTACCTGCGCGACAACATGGAGAACGCGATCGAGGACATGCGCCAGCGCGGCCATGCCTATGCGATCGTGGACGAGGTGGATTCGATCCTGGTCGACGAGGCGCGCACGCCCTTGATCATCTCCGGCCCCAGCCAGGACCGTTCCGACCTCTACACCAAGGTCGATGCGCTGATGCCCGAGCTTGCCCCCGAGCACTACAAGCTCGACGAGAAGGCCCGCCAGGCCACCTATACTGAGGACGGCAACGAGTTCGTCGAACGCCGCGTGGTCGAGATGGGCCTGCTGCCCGAGGCCCAGTCGCTCTACGACCCGGAATCGACCACGCTCGTTCACCACGTCAACCAGGCGCTGCGCGCGCACAAGCTGTTCTTCCGGGACCAGCAGTACATCGTCCGCGACGGCGAAGTGATGCTGATCGACGAATTCACCGGCCGGATGATGAAGGGCCGCCGCCTGTCCGACGGGTTGCACCAGGCCATCGAGGCCAAGGAGCACGTCAAGATCCAGCCGGAGAACGTCACCCTCGCCAGCGTGACCTTTCAGAACTACTTCCGCCTCTACGGCAAGCTTGCCGGCATGACCGGCACCGCCGCGACCGAGGCCGATGAGTTCCGGTCGATCTACAACCTCGGCGTGATGGAGATTCCCACCAACCGCCCGGTCGACCGCACCGACGAGCACGATCAGGTCTACCGTACGGCGCGCGAGAAGAACGAGGGCATCCTGACCGCGATCAAGGAGGCCAACGCCAAAGGCCAGCCGCTCCTGGTCGGCACCACCTCGATCGAGAAATCGGAACAGCTCTCCAGCCTGCTGAAAAAGGAAGGCGTGCCGCACAGCGTGCTGAACGCCCGCCAGCACGAGCAGGAGGCCAAGATCGTCGCCGACGCCGGCCGCTTCGGCGCGGTGACCATTGCCACCAACATGGCCGGCCGCGGCACCGACATCCAGCTTGGCGGCAACGTCGAGATGCTGGTGATGGAGGCGATCACCGCCGACCCGCACCTGCACCCCGACGAGGTGCGCGCGAAGATCGAGGCCGAACACGCCGACGAGAAGGCCCGCGTCATCGCCGCGGGCGGCCTGTTCGTGCTCGGCACCGAACGCCACGAGAGCCGCCGCATCGACAACCAGCTGCGCGGCCGCTCCGGCCGCCAGGGCGACCCCGGCCGGTCGTCGTTCTTCCTCAGCCTCGAAGACGACCTGATGCGCATTTTCGGGTCGGAACGGCTGGACAAGATCTTGTCCACGCTCGGCATGAAGGAAGGCGAGGCCATCGTTCACCCTTGGGTGAACAAGAGCCTCGAGCGCGCCCAGGCCAAGGTCGAGGGCCGCAATTTCGACATCCGCAAGCAGCTTCTGAAGTTCGACGACGTGATGAACGACCAGCGCAAGGTGATCTTTGCCCAGCGGCTGGAAATCATGGAGGCGACCGACCTCGCCGAGATTGCCGCCGACATGCGGGCGGCGGTGATCGACGATCTCGTCGACCTGCATATGCCGGCGAAGTCCTATCCCGACCAGTGGGACATCGCGGGCCTGCGGCAGGCCTGCGGCGAGCGGCTGGGGCTCGACCTCCCCGTCGCCGACTGGGTGGCCGAGGAGGGCGTGGACCAGGAGGCGATCCGCGGCCGGATCGAGGCGGCCGGAGACCGGCTCATGGCCGCCAAGACCGAGGCGTTCGGGCCGGAAACGATGCGCGCCATCGAAAAGCAGGTGCTGCTGCAGACCGTCGATGCCAAGTGGCGCGAGCACCTGTTGCGGCTGGAGCATCTGCGCTCGGTTGTGGGCTTCCGCGGCTATGCCCAGCGCGACCCGCTGAACGAATACAAGACCGAGGCCTTTTCGCTGTTCGAGTCGCTGTTGAACGGGCTGCGCCAGGACGTGACGCAACGGCTGGCGATGGTGCGGCCGCTGACGGCCGAGGAGCAGCAGGCGATGATGGCCCAGGCGGTGGCGCAGGCCCGGCCCGTAGCGCCCACCCCCGCGGCCGCTGCCGCTCCGGCGCTGGCGCTGGCCGGGGCCGAGGCGGGAGCGGCCGCACCGGGGCCGGCCCGGGCGGGTTTCGTGGACAATGACCCTGCGACCTGGGGCAATCCCGGGCGCAACGACGCCTGCCCCTGCGGATCGGGCGGCAAATTCAAGCATTGTCACGGCAAACTGGACTGATCGGCCTGCGCGCGCCCCAATGTGGTGGGAAAGCGGCGATGACGCAGCGTGAATCGCGAAACATTCCCATGTTCCGCCACATCGTTGCCCTGTTTGACAATCACAAGGACGCCACGGGGATGTGGGAGTCGCTTGGTGATGGACGTAAAGCGTAGAGTGGCCCTTGGTGTTGCCACACTTGGAATTGCCCTCGGTGCAGGACATCTGGTTCAGGACGGCCGGACGTTCAGTCGCGCAGAGGACCCTGCCACCACCGAATCCTCCGCAAACCCTTCCGATATCGTGGTCCTGTCGGCAACCGGCCCGGCCACCATGCGGCCGGCACTGCCCGGCCTGCACTGAACCCCGTTCCGGCCTGGCCGCCCTCGCCGCGTCACGGCATCTCTGCCTCCGGCAATCCCGATCACCGCCGCGCCGCCGCACGGATAGCGGCCGCGGCTGTTAAGTATTTGTCGATAAATGGGTACCGGATCAACTGATCGGTGGCACCGCCGGCAGCCACTTGCGTTTCGATACCTTCCCCGCGGGGAAGATTGGTGGAAGCAAGTGACACCTGTCAGGGGGTCCTCCCGCCGGCCGCTGCGCCGCCGCGGGACCGGACGCCACGATCCTCGCTGCGGGGAAGCGACCGGCACCGTCTCCGGCCAGCCACCGAATCCCGCGACTCCGCGAATCCGCAACGGACACGCGCCGTCTCCCGCGCCGGATCGGCCCCTCAGTATCGGCCGTCCTGGCGCGCTGACGCCCTTCGCCCGCTGATTCGGCCCCTTCCCCGCGAGGAAGGTCGAACCGCGCGGCCGAAGCCGGACGCAACTGCCGGGAGTTGAACTCCGTCCGGGCCGGACCCACACTCGCACCCGGAAACCGGCGACCGGCGCGGGGGATCATGCGGACCAAGCCGCACCGGCGCGGCGGGCGCCCGACCTGCCCGCCACCGACCTGCCCGCCACCGGCCTGCCCGCGGTCGCGGCCTCGCGGCGCGGCGCCCGTGGACCCGTTGCAGATCAAGGCCCCGGCTACAGGTACCCCGCACCGCGAAAGCTGACCTCGCGGCCCTTGCCCACGATCAGATGGTCGTGCAGCGTGAGCCCCAGCACCTCTGCCGCGTCCTTGACCTGCCCGGTCATGGCGATGTCGGTCGCTGAGGGCGTGGGGTCACCCGATGGGTGATTATGCACCAGGATCAGCGCGCTGGCGTTCAATTCCAGCGCCCGCTTCACCACCTCGCGCGGATAGACCGGGACATGGTCCACCGTGCCGCGCGCCTGCTCCTCATCCGCGATCAGCACGTTCTTGCGGTCGAGGTAGAGCACGCGGAACTGTTCCGTCTCGCGGTGCGCCATGGCGGTGTGGCAGTAGTCCAGAAGCGCGTCCCAGGACGACAGCACGGGGCGGTGCATGACCCGGGCCCGCATCATCCGTGTGGCCAGCGCCTCCAGCACCTTGAGGTCCTGCACCACGGCCTCACCCGCCCCTGGAACCTGCATCAGCCGGGACGGTGCCGCCGTGACCACGCGGTTGAGGTCGCCGAAGGTCTCCAGCAGCAGCCGCGCCAGCGGCTTGACGTCCTGCCGCGGGATGGTGCGAAAGAGGCAGAGCTCGAGCAGCTCATAGTCCGGCATCGCCGCCGCCCCGCCCTGCGAGAAGCGGTCCCGCAAGCGGCGGCGGTGGTCGGCGAGGTAGCTGGGCAGCCGGTCCGGCAGGGCCACAACCGCCGCCTCGTCGGGGTCGGCCGCAAACAGCGGCAGGGGCGATTCGGCAAGCGCGCGGGACATCGGTCGAGCCTCGCCCCGACGTGGTGAAGGAACGGTTAACGCCGGCGCGGCCGGCGCGCCCAGGTTGGTTCCTGAACGGCTTGCAGATTTCTTGCTTCAAGAAATCAGCCCGGGCGGGGTTCGGCGGGCGCTACTCGGCGGCGAGCGGCAGGCTGGGGCGGCCGATGCGGACCAGATCGGCGACGATCCCGGCCACCATCGTGCGGAACGTCGCGAAAGCCGGCAGCCGTTCAACCCGCGCCTCGTCCATATAAAGCGCGCGATCGACCTCGACCTGCACGACATGCACGCCACGCGCGGGGCGGCCGTAGGCCTGGGCGATATAGGCGCCGGCGAAGGGCGAGTTGCGGGCCACGCGCAGACCGGCGGCGGCAAAGGCCGCCTCCACCCGCTCCATCACGTCGCGCCCCGACGCGGCGCCGAAGCGGTCGCCCAGGACCACGTCGGGCCGCGGCTGGCCGGGGCGGGCATGCGCCTCGATCGCCTCGTGCGGCATCGAGTGGCAGTCGATCAGCACCGCCTGGCCGAACCGCGCCAGCCGCTCGTCGATCAGCCGGCGCAACTCGGCATGCCAGGGATGCCAGGCGTGGGCCAGCCGCGTCTCGGCCTCGGCCCGCGCGATCTTGCCCGCATAGATCGGCCGGCCGTTGGCCACCACGCGCGGGATCACGCCCAGACCCGAGGCGATGCGCGGGTTGTGGGCGGTCCGGGCCAGCCCGTCGATCACCGCGGGGTCCAGTTCGTCCGCCGCGCGGTTGAGGTCGATCCAGGCACGCGGCACGCGCGCGGCGAGAAGCGCCGCGCCATAGCCGGGCGCGCAGGCAAACAGCTCGTCGACAAAGGCGTCCTCGGACGACCGCAGCGTCAGGGGATCAAGCTGGGTGGCGGCGAGAAAGGCGGCCGGGTAGTCGCGCCCGGAATGGGGCGAAGAAAACAGCACCGGCGTTTCCGGGACGGCGGGGGCGAGAAGCGTGAAGGGCGGCGGGGTCATGCGGTCCGGGCGCTGCTGGCCCCGCGACTATACGGGCGTTTTTCCCCGCGTCGAACCCCTTGCGCGGGGGCTTGGGCTCTTTTATAGCCCCGACGGTCCGACGCGGTCCCGCCCGCGTCGTTTTCGTTCGGGCGGGGGCGCTGCGGTCACGGGCGGTTAGCTCAGCGGTAGAGCACTACGTTGACATCGTAGTGGCCACTGGTTCGATCCCAGTACCGCCCACCATTCGCCGCCATCCTTCGGGATGGCATGGGTTCCACGAAGGCGCGAAGACGCGCCGCGACAAAGGAGGGCCGGCCATGAAGGTCGTCAACTCGCTGCGCTCGCTGAAGACGCGTCATCGCGATTGCCGGGTGGTGCGCCGCAAAGGCCGCGTCTACGTGATCAACAAGACGCAAAAGCGCTACAAGGCCCGCCAGGGCTGAGGCGAATCGTGCAATGGAAGCTGGGGCCGCGCGGGGTAACTCGCGGCGGCCCTTCCTTTTCCGGCGCTGCTTGCCGTGCCCGCCCCCGAGATAGTACGACGGGCTTATCGGCTGGTGTTCGCGCCTTTGCCCTTTTTGTTCTGTGTGGTCTTCCCGCGGCTCTGTTGATGGCGTGGATGCCCCCTCCTGACGGCATCGCAACGTGCCAATGTGATGATTGTTGAAGCCATCACAGAAGGAGAGCAGGATCGTGTCCCGCGGCGTGGTGTAGGTTCTGGCTGAGGTGGTCACCGGCGATTTCCGGGTAGGGTCTGGTTGCTTACGCCAACCCAGAACCGAGGGGGCCACCGATGACCGACGAGATGATGAACCTGCGGGCGCTTGTTGAGAAG
>JANOGU010000249.1:0-6099 GCA_031406135.1 Rhodobacterales bacterium | reverse complement strand
CGCCGGGACCGTGGCCGCGATCCGCTGCGCGATCTTGCCGGCGTTCCACCCGGTCAGCGACTTCAGCCGCGCCGCCTCGTCCTTCACCCGCCGGCGGGTCTCGGCGACATACTCCTTGCCCTCGGCGCAGGTGATCTCGCCGTCGAACGGATGGGTCATGATGTAGCGGCCCTGGAAGTTCTCGCGATCCGCCGTCTCGCGGAACATCAGGTCTTCCCTGAAAGATGACTTGTCATAGCGGATGTGCATCCGGGTGACGAAGACGTCGGGCGTGGTCGCCTTCGCCCGCCGCACCCAGCCGACGCCCAGCTCCTTCATCTGGTCGAAACTCAGCGGGTCCGCCGCGCAGGGGTCGCACCAGGACATGTCCCAGGCGTATTCGACGTAGGCGCCCGACTTCGGCGCGATCCGGTCGAACATGGCGCGGTAGAAGTCGGGGAACATGTCACGCACGAAGACCGGCACCGCCTCGTCCGACGGGATGCGCTTGATCGGATGGTTGGCCAGCGTCACCGCCCCGTTGCGGGTCAGCGTCATCACCAAAAGGTCCTGCGGCCCGTCGCCGTTGAGCTTGCCCAGCTGCACCGGCAGCATGAAATCCCTGGACCGGAAGCTGATCTGCAAGGGCTCCAGCTCCTGCACCCTGCCCTCGGCGTGGCGGGCCAGGTTCACCTTGGCGACAAAGAACTTCATCCCCATGCGGATGTAGCCCTGCAACGCCTCCTCCGCCCCCGGCGGCAGCTTGTAGCCTTCCGAGATCAGGAACGCCGCCAGCCCGTCGGACTGCTTGGCCGACAGCATCTGGATGTCGTAGATGCCCACGGCATATTCGCGCAGGATGGTCACCCCCAGCGCCTTGGCCACGTCCTGGCGCCCTTTCAGCGTCGGGGCGCCGGTCGCCGACGGCGCAGCCATCTCGTAAACGATTTGCGGCGCGCAGGGATCATCGTCGAAATATTCCACCAGCCGCGGCGCGGTATAGGCGTCGAGCTGGTCGACCGTCCCGGTCTTCACCACCCGCACCGCGTTGCGTTCCAGCACGGCAGGCGTCGGCACGATCATCGCGAATTCCGCCGCCGGGCCGCTGTAGTCCGACGACATGGTGATGACCGAGCGGTCGTTGTTCCGCACGTAGACGACCTTCGACGCGCGGTTGTAGAGCGACCCGTCGGCGCGGGCGACGTAAAAGCCGCAGAACGCCGCCGCCGGCTGCGCCAGTGCGCCGACCGCCAGAGCCAGCGCCAGTACCCATCCCGCAAGCCGCATCGCCCGGCCCTCCACGCTGTTTCCGGGGCCATTCCGGCACGGCCTCCGGGCGCCGGTCAACTCAAGTTTCGCTGAACCGCGGCCGGATCAAGCCCGCATGTGCCGCACCCGGGCGCCCCATTCGATGGCGGCGGCGTGCAGGCGGTCGACGGACAGTTCCTCGCGCACCTCCTCCAGCATCCGCAGCTCCATCTCCGGCAGCTTGCCGTCGGCGGAAATCACGTCGCAGGCCAGCGCATAGGCCGTCTCGCGCAGCCGTTCGGGCAGCGCCGCGCGGATCAGGCCGAACAGCGCGTCCAGCCCCTCCTCCTCGGAAAACAGGTCGAACACCGTCTGCGCCATCGTGCGCAGCCGGTCGGGGTCGTAGCCCTGGAACACCGGCATCTGCCGCACGATCCGCTCGATCGCCACCAGTTCCGCGGTGCGGATGTCCTCGTCGCTGGCCGACACCGCCACCATCACCGCGACCAGCGCGTCCTGGGGGGTCATCGACGGCAGGGTCTCGGCCATGGCGGCATCCTTTTGCATGTGCAGCGGAGTTTATTGACGCCCGCACGGGGCGGCAATAGGAACGCGCGTCCCCTTGGCCACAGGAATGCCGATGTCCGCCCTCCGCGACGCCGCCCTGAGATCCCGCGCCTGGCCGTTCGAGGAAGCGCGCCGCGTGCTGGCCCGCTACGACGGCCGCGCGCCGGAGAAAGGCCACGTCCTGTTCGAGACCGGCTACGGGCCGAGTGGCCTGCCGCACATCGGCACCTTCGGCGAGGTCGCGCGCACCACGATGATCCGCCGCGCCTTCGAGGTGATCTCCGACATCCCGACCCGGCTGATCGTCTTCTCCGACGACGTGGACGGCATGCGCAAGGTGCCCGACAACGTCCCCAACCCCGTGGCCTTGCGCGAACACCTGCAGCGCCCGCTCACCGCCGTCCCCGACCCGTTCGGGCAATACGACAGCTTCGGCGCCCACAACAACGCCATGCTGCGGCGCTTCCTCGACACTTTCGGGTTCCAATACGAGTTCATCTCCGCCACCGAGTTCTACAAGTCCGGCCAGTTCGACGACACGCTGCGGCTGGCGGCGGAGCGCTACGAGAAGATCATGGAGATCATGCTCCCCTCCCTGCGCGAGGAACGCCAGCAGACCTATTCCTGCTTCCTGCCCATCCACCCCGAAACCGGCCGCGTCCTCTACGTCCCGATCAGGCACGTCGACAAGACCAACCACACCGTCACCTTCGACGACGACCAAGGCCGCGAATGGACGCTCCCGGTCACCGGCGGCCAGGTCAAACTGCAGTGGAAACCGGACTTCGGCGCGAGATGGGCCGCGCTCGGCGTCGATTTCGAGATGTACGGCAAGGACCACTCGACCAACACGCCGATCTACGACGGCATCTGCGAGGCGCTGGGCGGCCGCAAGCCCGAACACATGACCTATGAGCTTTTCCTCGACGAGCAGGGGCAGAAGATCAGCAAATCCAAGGGCAACGGCCTGACCATCGACGAATGGCTGACCTATGCCGCCTCCGAGAGCCTGTCCTACTTCATGTATCAAAAGCCCAAGACCGCGAAGCGCCTGTGGTGGGACGTGATCCCGAAAGCCGTGGACGAATACCACCAGCAACTGCGCGCCTTCCCCACCCAATCAGTGGAGAGCCAGACCGAGAACCCGGTCTGGCACATCCACGGCGGCCAGCCCCCCGCCTCCGGCATGGCGGTCAGCTTCGCCATGCTGCTGAACCTCGCCGCCGTGGCCGGCACCGCGGGGCGCGAGGGCCTCTGGGGCTTCCTGCGCCGCTACGCCCCCGCCGCCAGCCCCGAGGCCAACCCCGACCTCGACGCCGCCGTCACCTGCGCCCTGCGCTACTTCACCGACTTCATCGCCCCTTCGCGCACCTTCCGCGCGCCTTCAGAGAAGGAACGCGCCGCGATCCTCGACCTGCGCGCCCGCCTCGCCGCCTGGCAAGGCCCGGCCGACGACAAGAATGCGGACGAGGCGCTGCAGACCATGGTCTACGCGGTAGGCCGCGACCACGCCTTCGAGCCGCTGCGCGACTGGTTCAAGGCGCTCTACGAGGTCCTCCTCGGCGCCTCCGAAGGCCCCCGCTTCGGCGGCTTCGTGGCGCTCTACGGGGTGGCGGAGACGGTGGGGCTGATTGATGGGGCGCTTCAGCGCGGGTAAAAGCACTCCTTGGAACTGCCGGCCAGCTTCATGGGCGGCATTCGTCCAGTTGCTGCCGGCCACCTATTCCTGTCAGGCTCCCCGAACTGGTCGCTCGCTCCAGATGCTGCGAGGGACCGGTGCCAACTCGAAATCTGCCGGTCCTACCAAGTGAGTTATTGCAGCACCCAAGTATTGCGCGACAGGAAAGCCGAGTGCCATTTCTCGGGAAGGCTACTATTGCATGCTGCACATCCTCTAAGCTGGAAAGCGCTTGCCATGCACCTCGAAAAGCAAAATCTCGAAACGGAAGAGACTAACTATTTGGATGAATAGTATTGAGCATTTCGCAAGGTAGGCGGCATAACCCAACTCTTGCTCCGGGCCAGTACCACCTTTTCCTGACCGATAGACTATTTTATTGTCGCGGGCGGCAAGTTTGATTGATGCATGATGTGAGGCATTTCTAAGTTGGTTGTCTCTCTCCAGGCAAAGGTTCGCAAGAGTTGGGTTACCGTCAAACGGGCCAAACCTGCTGGATTTGTCCAGTTCAAGATACTTTCGTCTCGTCAATACCAGAAACTGATCAAATGGCCGCCCTGATGCAACGTTGTTCAAATATGCCAGAATATCAATTAGCGATGAGAAAGTCTCAAATGCATTACCGTAAAACATCTTTGTCTTGTCGAACTGCGCCGAGGTCACTGCGGCACTCTCATCGACCTTGATCCCCCTCTTTACCAGAAAAATGACTTGGGCAAAGTCATCATAGGCCAAAAAGAATTCGCGGATTATGGCAAGATACATCTTCCCCCGGCCGGGAGCCAAATTTTCATCGTACTCTTTAAGGAACGCCTTGAACTCGGGCCTTGCGCGATGATCCTGCACAGTCTTGAATGCTTCACGAAACGGCTGCTCGAAAGCTGGCTGGCTGAAGTATAGGCAAAAGCGCCATAGCCAATCCTGAATGCTCTTGAGCGGATCGTTCGCATAGAACTCAGCCGAACCCTCGTCGATCTTTCTTTTGCTTAGCTTTGCGTGCCCGTTCTGGTGAAGATTCCATGCCTTCTTTAGTAGCCTCCACTCCTCGGCATAGTCATGTTGTCGATAGGGTCGCGAGTTCTGCCAATTTTTGGGAAAATCCTTGAAGGACACAAGTGAGCCGTGTTCCTCCGCGACCTTCGTCATTTCGTGCAATTGATTGAGCCGGGGAAAAGCAAAATCTTTATGCCGTTCCTCTAGCGGAACAAGAAAGTTCGCATCAACGTTTACAATTGGAGAGTCCGCTTCCTCTTCTGATTGCTCGACGTTTTCCACCGGTTCGCCAATGAATTGAGGTATCAGACTGCCCTTCGGCTTGTCTACGCGCAACCCAACGGTCAATTCTTCTCCGCATCGGGAGCATTGGAAGGTATGAGTTTGATATGTCTCATAGCCGACGCCGATCCGAACAGTGTGGTTTTGACCGCACGTGGTGCAGCGAAATGACGTCCGCACAATCATGGCTGGCCTCGCTCAATTGCCTTCGTTTTTATTTGGGTGCCACAACATCTTATACCGGCCAGCATTTCCGAAGCAAGTAGGGTGGGCTTAACCCACCATCCGCGCGAAGGTCGGCTTCACCCATCGCCTGCCCCCCACCCCCTACCCAGACCCCGCCACCACCGTCTCAACCGGCAAAAACAGCGTCCGGCTCTCCCCCGGCCACTCCACAAACTCCGCGCAGCGCAGGTAGAACCCCTTCGCCGCCTCATCCTTCGCCTGCACCAGCACCGCCGCGATGCCGATGCTCTGCGCGGCCAGCGCGATCCGCCGCAGCGCGTCCGCCAGCAGGTCCGCGCCCAAGCCCCGGCCCGCGTGGTCGCGGCTGACGGCCAGCCGGCCGATGATCGACACCGGGATCACATCGGGCGCATTGCGCCGCACCCTGCCGGGCGCCGACCCGCGCTCCACCGACCCCGCCGAGATGCAGGTGAACCCCACCACCCGGCGACCGGCGCAGACCACATAGGTGCGCGAGAACCGGCCTTCGTTCCTCAGCGCCCGCTGGCGCAGCCAGTCGTCCAGCGCGGGCTCGCCGCAGTCAAACGCCGAAACGTCATGGTCTACCGTCAGGGGAACGGGGGCGGAAAGTCGTGGCCCGGGATCGTGCGGCTGGTCCGCTATTCCTGCCATGGCGGTGTCAAGCGCAGCAGGGCCTTCAGCTTCGGCCCGGGCGCGGGCGGGTTGTCCAGTACCTGCACGAAGGCGTCGAAACGGTCGGGATCAAGCGTGAACAGGCGCTGGTCGAGCAGCACATCGACCGCCTGCCGCCGGGCGCTTTCCACCATGAACTCGGTCCGCGTCTTGCCCAGCACCGCCGCCGCATCGTCGATCAGCTGGCGCGTGCCCGCCTCGATCCGCAGGTTGATGCTGCCCTTGGGCTCGGTGCGGTGCGTATGGGTGCTGTCCATGTCCGCAACATGGGCGCGTGTATCCACATTGTCAATACACCGTAGGGCGGGGTTCACCCCGCCACCACACTGACCGTTACCCCGCCGCCCGCCCCCTTAACCGCCCCCATTCCCTAACGCAAAGTAAACCGAATCACGCAACCCGTTGTAATCATTCACCCCACCAAGCGTCCCACCGTGTGACGCTCTGCCACCTGCTTGACCCTACCCCCCCTG
>JANOGU010000270.1:0-5976 GCA_031406135.1 Rhodobacterales bacterium | reverse complement strand
CGGCGTGCCGAAGATCGTGAACGGGGTGTTCAACTGGGACATGCGGCTGATCATGCCCTATGACCGCATCCTGATCGGGGTGCTGGCGATTGCGATGATCGTGGGCTTTATCGCCCTGATGCAATACACCAAAGCCGGCCGCGCGATGCGGGCGCTGGCGCAGGACCGGATGGCCGCCCAACTGATGGGCGTCGATGTCGACCGCTATTCGATGATCGGCTTTGCCCTGGGCGCCCTGCTTGCGGGTCTGGTCGGAGGCCTTCTGGTCACCATCACCGGCATCAACCTTGGCATGGGCGGTCCGACCTCGATCAAGGCCTTCATGATGATCATGATCGGCGGGGCAGGGGTGATCTCGGGTGCGATCGCGGGCGGGTTCATCCTTGGCATGATGGAAAGCATCGGCCTGACCGTTCTGGCCGCTTACGGAGACATCACCTACCTTGCCATCTTCGCCTCGCTGATGGTGTTCCTCGCCCTCCGCCCGCAAGGGTTGATGGGCAAGCCCTGGGGTTGATCAGATGAACAAGAACCTTGCCGGCATTGCCGCCTTCCTGCTGGCCGTCTTCGTGCTGGTTCCGGTGCTCATTTCTACAACCGGGCGCTGGGATCTTTACTACACGCTGACCTCGGTGGCGCTGTTGGCCATCGGCTCGGCCGGGGTCTGGCTGACCTTCTACATCGGGCGCATCAACATCGGTCAGGGTGCCTATGCGCTGATGGGGGGCTATGTGTCCGCCGTCCTGATGACCAAAGCGGGCTTTTCGTTCTGGGCGACACTTCCCCTGGCCGGGCTGTTCTGCGCGGGCATCTCGGTGCTGATCGGCCTGCCGATCCTGCGGCTGCGGGGCGTCTATTTCGCCATGATCACCCTGGTCCTGACCGAGGTGACACGGCTTGCCGCCCTGGCCCTGCCAGTCACGAACGGGGCCAAGGGCATCACCTCGATCCCCCTGCCGGGCTCGCTGAGCCTATTCGGCATCACCCTCATTCCCGATTTCGCCACCATGGCGAACCCGAAACTGGCCTTTTACCTGCTGGCCGTGACGCTGATGGTGCTGTCCTATGCCGTCCTTTGGCGGATCGTGAACTCGCGGCTTGGGCATCTGTGTCGCAGCCTGCAGCAGAACGAGGAACTGGCGGCCTCCATTGGCGTCAACACCGCCTATCTGCGCGTGCTGACCTATGCGATTTCTTCCTTCTTCGGCGGTCTGGCGGGAGCGGTCTTCGTGGCAATCTCGCAGTCGATCTACCCGTCGTCCTTTGCCGTCACCGACAGCGTGAACTTCATGCTCTACTGCTTTGTCGGGGGCCTGGGCTATGTCACCGGGCCGATGCTGGGCACATTCGTTCTGTATTTCGGCTGGGATCTTCTGTCGGTGGCCAGGGAGTATCAGCTCCTGGTCTATTCCAGCCTGATGATCGCCATGATGCTGGTGTTGCCGAATGGCGTCCTCAGCCTCTTTGACCGGAAAGGTGGCAAGAAATGAGCCCCATTCTGCAAATCAAGGGCATCACCAAGCGCTATGGTGGCCTGACCGCCAACAACAACATCAGCTTTGACGTGAATGAGGGCGAGATCCTGTCGGTGATCGGACCCAATGGTGCGGGCAAATCGACGTTGTTCAAGCTGATTGCCTCCTTTGTCCACGCGACCTCGGGCGAGGTGCTGTTTCGCGGCAGGAAGATCAGCGATCTGGCGCCCCACAAGGTCGCCCGCATGGGCGTGGTGCGGACCTTTCAGGAAACCACCATCTTCAAATCGATGACCGTGCGCGAAAACATCATCGTCGCGCACCATCTGCGGTCCAAGGCCACGCTACTGGGGTTCTTTCTGGGCAGCGCTCGCGCCAAGGCCGATGAGGCCGAGTTCGGCAAGTCCGCCGATGACATCATCGCTTTCCTCGGGCTGCAATCCATCCGCAACGAACTGGCCTCGAACCTGCCGCAGGGCCATCTGCGCGCCCTTGGCATGGCCATCGGTCTGGCGACCAACCCGACCGTCCTCTTGCTGGATGAACCCTTCGCCGGAATGAACCATGACGAGACGATGAAGATGGTGGCCCAGGTCCGCCGCCTGCGCGACGAACGCGGGGTGACGGTGCTTTTGGTGGAGCACGACATGCCTGCCGTGATGAAGATCAGCGACCGCATCGTCGTGATCAACTTCGGCGAAAAGATCGCCGAGGGCACGCCGGCGGAGATTCAGGCCAACCCAAAGGTGATCGAGGCCTATCTCGGTTCCGAAGACGATGCGATCGGGGTGTAAGCCATGACAGAGATGCTGAACTTCAAGGATGTCGAGCTTTACTACGATCATGTCTATGCGCTGAAAGGCGTGTCGCTGACCATGGAGCAGGGCGAAATCGTCGCCTTGATCGGCGCCAACGGGGCCGGGAAATCCTCGATCCTGCGGGCGATCACGGGCCTGAGGAAGATCAAGTCCGGCTCGATTACTTTCATGGGCGAAAGGCTGGACGGGACGCCTGCGGCCGAGATCGTGAAAAAGGGCATCGCCATGGTGCCGGAAGGGCGGCGCGTGTTCCCCTTCATGTCGGTCAAGGACAACCTTCTCATGGGGGCCTTTACCCGGACCGACAAGGCCGGGATTGCGGGTACGCTCGACAGCATCCTGACCCGCTTTCCGCGTCTCAAGGAACGCTTCGGCCAGCAGGCGAGCACCCTTTCGGGGGGCGAGCAGCAGATGATGGTGATCGGCCGGGCGCTGATGGCCAAGCCCACGCTCCTGTTGCTGGACGAACCCTCCTTGGGCATCGCGCCCAAGCTGGTGCAGGACATCGCCCGCGCGGTCGTGGCGATCAGCCGTGATGAGAAGGTGACGGTCCTCTTGGTTGAGCAAAACAGCCGCATGGCGCTGTCCATCTCCAGCCGCGCTTATGCCATGTCCACCGGGTCGGTGGTCCTGACCGGGAACTCCAGGGAGTTGATGCACGACGACCGCATCAAGGCCGCCTATCTTGGGGGTGATCTGTAAATGCGCATTCTGGTGGTGAACCCCAACACGACCGCTTCAATGACCGAAAAAATCGGCGCGGCGGCGCGGCGCGTTGCCTCAGTGGGCACCGAAATCCTGGCAGTGACCTCCGCCAATGGACCCGCTTCGATCGAAGGTTTCTATGACGAGGCGATGTCCCTGGCGGGAATGCTGACAGTGATCCGCGACAGGTCCGATTACGATGCCGTGGTCATCGCCTGTTTCGATGACACCGGCCTCGACGCCGCGCGCTGTCTGACCGACAAGCCGGTGATCGGCATCGGCGAGGCGGCCTATCACATCGCCTCGATGATCTCGAACAAGTTCTCGGTGGTCACCACGCTGGCACGGTCGGTTCCCGCGCTGGAACACAACCTGCACCGCTATGGCCTGATCGCCCGCTGCTCGCGGGTGCGGTCATCCGAGGTCGCGGTACTGGAACTGGAGCGCCCCGGATCGGACGCCCGCAACCGCATCAGCGCCGAAATCGGACGTGCGGTCGCCGAAGACCGTGCCGAAGCCATCGTGCTGGGCTGCGCCGGAATGGCCGACCTGGCCGACACTCTGGCAAAGGAGCACGGGTTGCCGGTGCTTGACGGTGTTTCCTGTGCAATTGGATTGGTCGAAGCAATGGTCAGGTTGAGAATCTTCACCTCCCGGGTCGGAGGCTACAGTCCACCTCCGGCACATAAGTCCGTGTGATCCTATCCTCAGTCCCAGCCGAACCGGGCCAGTTTGAGTTGCTGTGCACGAACCCGCCGATGCCTTGGATATCTGCCGGTTCAATGCCCTTCCGGGCACCATCCGAACGGCCACCCCACGGGGTGGCCTTTCGCGTTTCGGGCTTTCGCCATTGAAGGCGGGCGGGCCGCAGCCTAGGGAAGGCGAAATCCGGAGACGCGCGCGATGATCCATGTCCACCAGACCGACCTCCCCGACGGCCTGACCCTCGGCCCGGTCGTGGCCATCGACACCGAGACCATGGGCCTTGACCCCCGCCGCGACCGGCTGTGCCTCGTGCAACTGTCCGCCGGCGACGGTGACGCGCATCTGGTGCAGATCGCCCGCGGCCAGACCGCCGCGCCGAACCTCGTCCGGCTCCTCGCCGACCCCGGCACCGAGAAACTCTTCCACTTCGGCCGCTTCGACATCGCGGCCCTGAAAGCTGCCTTCGGCGTGACCACCGCCCCCGTCTTCTGCACCAAGATCGCCGCCAAACTCGTGCGCACCTTCACCGACCGGCACGGGCTCAAATACCTCCTGTCCGAGCTTCTCGGCGTCGACGTCTCGAAACAGCAGCAGACCTCGGACTGGGGCGCCCACGACCTCAGCGAGGCGCAGAAGGACTACGCCGCCTCCGACGTCCTTTACCTGCACCGCCTCAAGGCGGAACTGGAGGCGCTACTCCGCCGCGAGGGGCGGACAGGGATCGCCCGCGCCGCTTTTGCCTTCCTGCCTGCCCGAGCGGAGCTTGATCTCCTCGGCTGGGGCGACGAGACCGACATTTTCCGCCACTGACCGGCGACTTGTGGCCACTGCTGTGGCCCTTGACTTGGCCCCGGGCGGCCAAAGGCCTACCTTGCCGCCATGCTGCGCTACGACAACCTGCATTCGGTACTGGTCGCCTGGCTCAAGGTGCTGCTGCCGCTGATCGCGCTTGGCATCCTGTCCACGCTGTTCCTCATCGCCCGCACCGTCGACCCGGACAACGCCATCCCCTTCGCCGAGGTCGATCTCGACGAACGCGCCCGCGAGCCGCGGCTGACGCAGCCGACCTGGGCCGGCGTGACCGCCGACGGCTCGGCACTGACCGTGCATGCGGCCGAGGCGCGGCCGGGGGCCGAAGGCGGCGCCGGTCCTTCCGCCGTTGTGGTCCGCGCCACCCTGGACTCGCCCGGGGGCTCGCGGACCGAGATCGAGGCGTCCGCCGTCTCGCTCGACCAGCAGGGCGGCGAGGTCACGCTGTCCGGCGGCGTCACCATCGCCACCTCCACCGGCTACCGGATCGAGACGCCGTCGCTGCGCGCCCGGCTCGACCGCACGGCCATGGAAAGCGGCGGCGCGGTCAGCGGCACCGGACCGGCGGGCTGGATCGAGGCCGGTGGCCTCAGGATCACGGCCGTCCCCGGAGCGGCCGGCGAGAGCGTTCTGGTTTTCGACAAGGGCGTGCGGCTGGTGTACCTTCCGCCATCGTGATGGAGCAGATTCGATGACGAACGCCCTTGCCCCAGTGCTGTCCGCGATGCTGGCCGCCCTGCTGGCCCTCTTGCTGGCCGCGCCCCCGCTCCGGGCGCAGGGCGCGCAGATCGCCTTTGGCGGGCTCAAACAGGACACCTCGCTGCCGGTCGAGATCAGCGCCGACAGCCTGTCGGTCAACCAGCAGGACGGCACCGCCGTCTTTTCCGGAAACGTCATTGTCGGTCAGGGCGAGATGCGGCTCGCCGCCGGCGAGATCCGCGTCGCCTACGGCGCCGACGGCAAGACCATCGAGACACTCTTCGCCACCGGCGGCGTGACCATCGCCAACGCCACCGACGCGGCCGAGGCGCGCGAGGCGGTCTACCAGGTCACCACCGGCGAGGTGGTGATGTCGGGCGACGTGCTGCTGACGCAAGGCCAGAACGCCATCACCGGCCAGAAGCTGCGGCTGAACCTCAAGTCTGGCACCGGAGTGATGGAAGGCCGCGTCACCACGACCTTTGTGCCGGACCAGAAGGCCACGCCTTGATGCCCCCGGAATTGACCGTCACCGAAGGCAACGCCGGGCTGTTCATCAGGTCGCTGCTCAAGAGCTACCGCAAGCGCCCGGTGATCCGCGACGTCTCGATGCGGCTCGCCCGCGGCGAGGTTGTGGCGCTGCTCGGCCCCAACGGCTCGGGCAAGACCACCTGCTTTTACTGCATCGCCGGGCTGGTCACGCCCGAGGGTGGCCAGGTGATCATCGACGGGCGCGATGTCACCGGCCTGCCGATGTACCGCCG
>JANOGU010000207.1:0-8056 GCA_031406135.1 Rhodobacterales bacterium | reverse complement strand
CCAGGCGGTCGCGCGCGCGTTCCAGCCCTCGGCGAAGTCGGGCGCATGATCGATCAATGCGGTCAGGTGCTTGATCGCGGCGTCGAGATCGCCCGCCTCCATCGCTTCCCGGCCCCGCTTCTACAGCAGGTCCATCGCCGGCGCGCACGCCGTTGGCGTCGATCACCAGCGAGCCCTCACCCGGGATCACGATCTTGGCGATGCCGTCGAAGCCCTCGACCTTCTTGGCCAGCACCGCCACCGCCGCATCGATCACGTCGCTCATGTTCGTCACTCCTTGTGTGCCGCGCATCCGGCGCGATGGATGGATCGTGATCCGCCGGCAGTGGCGTTTCGCCGCGCCTGCGCTACGATCCCCGTTATGAAAGCCCTGCGCCCGTTTCTCAATCGTGTCGTTGCGGCATTCCTTATGCTGGGCCTGTTCCTGGCGTTGCCGGCCGCGGCCGAGGACCTCGACAGCCTGTTCACGCGGCTCAAGGCCGCCGATGCCGAGGAGGCGGCGCGGATCGAGCCGCTGATCTGGAACGAGTGGTCGAAGTCCGGCTCTCCGGCGATGGACCTGCTCCTGAAGCGGGGCCGGGAAGCGATGGAGGCGGGCGATCTCGACGCCGCGATCAAGCACCTGACCGCATTGATCGATCATGCGCCCGACTTCGCCGAGGGCTGGAACGCGCGCGCGACCGCCTGGTTCCAGGCCGGGGCCTACGGGCCCTCGGTTTCCGACATTGCGCAGACGCTGCGGCTGAACCCGCGGCATTTCGGGGCCTTGTCGGGGTTCGGCATGATCCTGGAGGAGACCGGCCGCAAGGACGAGGCGCTGGAGGTCTACCGCGCCGCGCTTGCTATACATCCCCACCTTGCCGGCGTATTGCAGGCCGTTGACCGGCTGGAACGCGAAAAGGCCGGCCAGGACCTCTGAAGGGCGCCGCGTCTGCCATGCCGATCCACCCGCGCGTGACGGCGGTCCTCGGGCCGACGAACACCGGCAAGACGCATTATGCCGTGGACCGGATGCTGGGACACCGGACCGGCGTGATCGGCCTGCCGTTGCGACTTCTGGCACGCGAGGTCTACGACCGCATCGTCGCCGCCCGCGGCCCGTCCGTCGTGGCGCTGGTAACGGGCGAGGAACGCATCGTGCCGGAGCACACCGCCTGGTGGGTCTGCACGGTCGAGGCGATGCCGACCGGCATCGGCGCCGAATTCGTGGTCGTGGACGAGATCCAGCTCTGCGCCGACCCCGACCGCGGCCACGTCTTCACCGACCGGCTGTTGAACGCGCGCGGCACGGTGGAGACGATGCTGCTGGGGTCCGAGGCGATGAAGGGCGCCATCGCCTCGCTGGTGCCGGGGGCGACGTTCGTCAAGCGGGACAGGTTCTCGGCATTGTCCTGGGCCGGGTCCAAGAAGGTCAGCCGGATGCCGACGCGGTCGGCCATCGTCGGCTTCTCGGTCGATCAGGTCTATGCCCTGGCCGAGCTGATCCGGCGGCAGAAGGGCGGCTGCGCGGTGGTGATGGGCGCGCTCAGCCCGCGCACGCGCAACGCGCAGGTGGCGATGTACCAGGCCGGCGAGGTGGAGTATCTGGTGGCCACAGATGCCATCGGCATGGGGCTGAACCTCGACATCCGGCACATCGCCTTTTCCGGCACGTCCAAGTTCGACGGGCACCGGGTGCGGGCGCTGTTTCCGCACGAGCTGGGCCAGATCGCCGGGCGTGCGGGGCGGTACCTGACGCCGGGCACCTTCGGGGTCACCGGCGAGGCGCGGCCGTTCGACGACGACCTGATCCACGCCATCGAGAACCACCGCTTCGCCCCCGTCCGCAAGCTCCACTGGCGCAGCGCGGTGCTCGATTTCGGGTCGGTCGCGCGGCTGACCGACAGCCTGGAGGTGCAGCCGGCCAACGAATGGCTGGTCCGCGCCCGGGATGCCGACGATCTTCTGGCGCTGCGCCTGCTGTCCGCGCTGCCGGAGGTCGCGGCGCGGCTGGACGGCCCGCAGGCGGTGCGGCTTTTGTGGGAAGTTTGCTGTATCCCGGATTTCCGCGGCCTGGGGGAGGGCGAGCACGCGGCCCTTCTGGGTCGTGTCTTCGCCTATCTGGCCGAGGGCCGGATCCCGGCCCAGTGGCTGGAACCCCAGGTTCGCCGCATCGACCGGGCCGAGGGTGACATCGACACCCTGTCCAGACGATTGGCACATATCCGCACCTTCACCTACATCAGCCAGCGCAAGGGCTGGGTCGAGGATGAAGCCCATTGGCGCGACGAAACGCGCAGGGTAGAAGACCGCCTGTCCGACGCGCTGCATGCAGCGCTGACCCAGGCCTTCGTGGACCGCCGTACTTCGGTCCTGATGCGCCGGCTGAAGCAGAAGGAGAGCCTCTTGGCCGAGGTCAACGACAAGGGCGAGGTGAGTGTCGAGGGCGAATTCGCCGGTCGGCTGGACGGGTTCCGCTTCCGTCAGGACGCCTCGGCGACGGCGGATGGCGCCAAGACGCTGCGGCAGGCCGCGGTGCAGGCGCTGCGGCCGGAGCTCCACCTGCGCGCCGACAAGTTCTACAACGCGCCGGACAGCGAGATGGACGTCACCGAGCAGGGCGGCCTGATGTGGGGCACGGCCGCGGTGGGCAAGCTGGTTCCGGGGCCGGAAACCCTGAAACCGGGGATCGAGGTTTTCGTCGACGAAGACGCCGGGGCCGAGATCGCCGAGAAAGTGCGCCGGCGCTGCCAGCATTTCATCGACCGCAAGGTCGCCACGCTGTTCGATCCGCTGCTCGCCATGGGCCGCGACGAGACGCTCGTGGGCCTCGCCCGCGGTTTCGCCTTCCGCCTGACCGAGGCACTGGGCGTGCTGCCGCGGTCGGAAGTTGCCGAGGACGTCAAGGCGCTGGATCAGGCGGCGCGGGCCGCCCTGCGCAAGCACGGCATCCGCTTCGGCCAGTACACGATCTTCCAGCAGACGCTTCTGAAACCCGCGCCGACGCGGCTGCGGCTGGTGCTGTGGTCGCTGGCCAAGGGGCTGGCGGAGTTCCCCGAAAGCCCGCCACCGGGGCTGGTCACCATCCCCAACATCGCCGAGGTGCCGCGCGGGCATTACACGCTGTCGGGCTATCATCCGGCCGGGACGCGGGCGATCCGCATCGACATGCTGGAACGGCTGGCGGACATTCTGCGCACCAGGGACAGCCGCGCGGGGTTCGAGGCGGTGCCGGAAATGCTGTCGATCACCGGGCTGACGCTGGACCAGTTCGCCGACCTGATGGCGGGTCTCGGCTACAAGGGCGAGAAGGGCGAGCGGCCGAAGGCCAGGCCCGAGCCGGCCGCGCCGGCGGTGGAAGTGACCGCCGAGGCCGTCGCCGAAGCCGCGGCGGCCGCGGCGGCGCAGGCTGTGGTGGAACTGGAGGCCGCGCCCGCGGAAGTGCTGCCGCCCGATGCCGCGCCCGAGGCGGAAGCCGCGCCGGTTGCGGACGTCCCGGCTGCCCCGGCCGAGATGGAAGTCTTCTACAGCTTCACCTGGGCGCCCCGGTCCTTTGCCCGGCCCAAGCCGCCCCGCGACCGGGGCGACCGTCCGGCCCGCAGCGAAGCCCCCGCGGACGGCGAGGCCATCCCGGAGGGCAAGCCGCGCGAGAAGCGGCGCCCGCACAAGCCCCGGCCCAAGGGCGAGGATCGAAGCAAGCCGCAGGAGCCGCGGGGGCCGAAGCCCGACCGCGGCCCGCGTCCCGAGGGCAAGGGGCAGGGCGAGCGCAAGCCGTTCGAGGCCCGCCCGCCGCGGGCCGAAAAGCCGGTCGATCCCGACAGCCCCTTCGCCGTGCTGGCGGCGCTGAAGGGGCGTGTCTGACAGCGGGGCCGGAGGGCACCGGGTCCGGGAAGCGCGGCTGAACGGGCAGCGCCTGGGCAAGCCGGGAGCCGCGGTTGCGGTCGGCGATGTCCTCGCCTTCCCGCAGGCCGACCGCATCCGGGTGGTCCGCGTCGTCGCGCTGGGGCTGCGGCGGGGGCTGGCGGCAGAGGCGCAGGGGCTCTTTCTGGACCTCACCCCCGCGACGCCGGGTCGGCTTGAATGATCCCGGGCCGCAGGTTAAACCAGCGCCCTGCCCGTGGAGCGACCCGATGACCTATGTCGTCACCGACAATTGCATCGCCTGCAAATACACCGATTGCGTCGAAGTCTGCCCGGTGGACTGCTTCTACGAGGGCGAGAACATGCTGGTCATCCACCCCGACGAATGCATCGATTGCGGCGTCTGTGAACCTGAGTGCCCGGCCGACGCGATCAAGCCCGACACCGAGCCGAACCTCGACCATTGGGTCACCTTCAACCGCAAGTATTCCGAGATGTGGCCGGTGATCGTGACCAAGAAGGACCCGCCGCCGGGGGCGGCGGAGCGGGATGGCGAGGCGGGAAAGCTGGAGAAATACTTCTCCGAAGCGGCGGGCGAGGGCGGTTAAGGCGGCCGGGTCCGGCCGGGCCTCGGGCCGGGTCCAGCGAAAATGTCCCACCGTGTGACACTTGTGCAAATTCATACAAGACAATGGGTTACGCGATTCGATTAACCCTTTGTTAGGGATTCGGAATTCCCTTCGCCGGCGTGCGCCGGGGTAGGGATGGGCGCTGCCGGAGGGGCCGGGCAGAGATCGCGGCGGCGAAGCGGCGCGCACTCAGGCCCCCGCAGCACCGCGGCGTTCGCGCCAAAGGCGAGCCATCCCCGGGCTTTGCGCAACAAAGCTGTGACGCCGGCACTGTTGGAATCAGGGTGATTCTGTGTTATATGATTGGGCACAGACAGAATGGGAGACCCGGCCCACCCCTCCTGCCGCTCGCAACGGGGTGGGTTTATTTGTGACCTGCGCGCCGCAGCGTCGGGGCCGAAGGGCCGCGCGTGGGCGTGTTTGTCACCGATGGGGAAGCAGCTAGGGGAAGCGATCCGAATGACCAAGTCCAAACGTCCCGACTTCCGCCCGAACGAGTTCGTCGTCTATCCGGCGCACGGCGTCGGCCGCATCATCTCCATCGAAGAGCAGGAGATCGCGGGCTTCAGGCTCGAGCTGTTCGTCATCACCTTCGAGAAGGACAAGATGACGCTGCGGGTGCCGACCCACAAGGCGACCGAGGTCGGCATGCGCGCGCTGTCGGCGCCGGACGTGGTGACGCGGGCGCTGGACACGCTGAAGGGCAAGGCGCGGGTGAAGCGGGCGATGTGGTCGCGCCGGGCGCAGGAATACGAGCAGAAGATCAACTCCGGCGACCTGATGGCGATCGCCGAGGTGGTGCGCGACCTGCACCGCGCCGACGACCAGCGCGAGCAGTCCTATTCCGAGCGCCAGCTGTACGAGGCGGCGCTGGAGCGGCTGACCCGCGAAGTGGCGGCGGTGGCCGGCACCGACGAGAAGGGCGCGCAGCGCCAGGTGGACGCGGTGCTTCTGTCGCGCGCGGCCTGAACCCGGCCTGAACCCGGCCTTCACCCGGCCCGACCCGGTTGAGCGGCGGCCCCTGTCAGCGGGCCGCCGTTTGCATTCCGGAGCAGGCCGGTCCGATCACGTCACGGAACACCCGTCCCGGGCTTGACCCGGGACCTCCCGCAGCCCCGGCGGCGCGGGTTTCTGGACAGGCCCCGGGTCAAGCCCGGGGCGCGGGTTTTCCTGGTCCTGCGGGGCGCGACCGCCTTACGCCGCCGCGAGTGCTGCGATCAACGCCAGCTGCTGGCTGGCGCCCAGCACGTCGCCGGTCTGGCCGCCGATCTTCGCCTGCGCCAGCGCCGCCACGGCCAGGCCAGCGGCGGCGGCGGCGAAGGCCATCGGCAGTGCCGCCCAGCCCGCTGCGGCCAGCGCCACGGCCAGTCCAATGCCGGCGCCGGCCGCCACATCCCGCGCGGACGGCGCGCCGACCGACGCGGACAGCCCGCTGCCGCGGGCGTTGGGCAGAACGGCCATGATCGCCGCCATGGGCACCCGGCTCAGCCCGGCCGCGGCGATCAGCACCGCCGCGTGCCCGGCCTGAAGCAGCGTCACCACCGCCGCCCAGCGGGCCAGCGTGACCAAGACGAGCGCCAGCGTGCCATAGGTTCCGATCCGGCTGTCCTTCATGATCTCCAGCCGCCGGACCCGGTCGCGGCCGCCCCAGAACCCGTCCGCGGTGTCGGCCAGCCCATCCTCGTGCAGCGCGCCGGTGAGGGCCACCTCGACCGAGATCACCAGAACCGCCGCCAGCGCCGGAGAGCAGCCCAGCGTCAGCGCCACCGCCGCCGCCAGCGCCGCGGCGGCGCCGACCAAAGCGCCGGCCAGCGGCCAGACCCAGGCGCTGGCGCCGCCGGTCGGGCGGTGTCCGGGCAGCGGCAGGCGGGTCAGCAGGGCAAGGGCCGACAGGACGTCGTCTCGGGGGGACATGGCGTCGCTTTGCCTCTCGCACTGGCGCGGAAGGATGGTTAGCGAGAGGCAAGGCAGCTGACAACCCGGGACATCGGATGACGTTTTCGACCCTTCAGGAATTCACTGACCTGCTTGCCGCAGCGCCCGGCCCCGATCTTGCGGCCGATAGGGCGGCGCGGGCGCGGCAGGGGCAGTTGACCAAGCCGCCGGGGTCGCTGGGGCGGCTGGAGGAGCTGGCGGTCTGGTATGCCGCCTGGCGCGGCGATCCGCGGCCTGCGCTCGACCGGCCGCAGGTGATCGTCTTTGCCGGCAACCACGGGGTCGCGGCGCGCGGGGTTTCGGCCTTTCCGGCCGAGGTGACGGTGCAGATGGTGGCGAACTTCCGCGCCGGCGGGGCGGCGATCAACCAGCTGTCGCGCGTCGCCGGGGCGGCGCTGGCGGTGCATGCGCTGGAGCTTGACCGGCCGACGTCGGATTTCACCCAAGCTCCGGCGATGACCGAGGCCGAAGCGGTGGCGGCGCTGCGGGCCGGCTGGGACGCGGTCGATCCGGGCGCGGACCTGCTGGCCGTGGGCGAGATGGGCATCGCCAACACCACGGCGGCGGCGGCGCTGGCCTGCGCGCTGCTCGGCGGCGCGGCCGAGGACTGGGTCGGGCGCGGCACCGGGGTGGACGACGCTGGGCTGGCCCGCAAGGCCGCCGTGGTGACCGCCGGCGTGGCGCGCCATGCCCCCTGCACGCCGCTGCAGGCGCTGGCCCGGCTCGGCGGGCGCGAGATCGCGGCCATGGCCGGGGCGATGGCGCGCGCGCGCGTGCTGCGCATTCCGGTGGTTCTTGACGGGTTCATCGCCTGCGCCGCGGCCCTGGTGCTGGACCGCGCGGTGCCCGGGTCGCTCGACCACGCGGTCGCGGGCCATGTCAGCGCCGAGGCGGCGCACCGCCGGCTGCTCGACGCGCTGGGCAAGGCGCCGCTTCTGGATCTGGGGCTGCGGCTGGGCGAGGGGTCGGGCGCGGCGCTGGCGATTGCGATCCTGCGCGCGGCCGTGGTCTGCCATTCCGGGATGGCGACCTTTGCCGAGGCGGGCGTCTCTGGCGGCTGATCTGGCGGCTGATCTGGCGGCTGAACCGTTTCAGCCGCGCGGCATCTTCAGCGTCACCAGGCGGCCGCCCTTCTGGTAGCGCAGCTCCGAGGTGGTGATCGCCGCGACCTTGCCGCCGTCGACGCGGTCGCCGACCTCGACCTTGACGTAGCGGCCCGAGGCGAGGCGCACGAGGGCCGAGCGGTTGGACGCCGTGCCGTAGATGCCGATCAGGTTGATCTTCGAGAGGTTGATCGCGTTGGCGAAGGTCGCCTCGCTGGCGACGCTGGCGCTGGTCGGGATGCGCGGCGCGGCGGAGGGCTCGTCGTCGCCCTGGTCCTCGGCCAGCTCTTCGGGCGACAGGTCGGGGTTCGAGCTCTCGGGGTTCGCCTCGAGGTCCGCTTCCGGAACCGGCGCCCGCGGCCGGACGGCAGCGGCGACGGCGGCCTCGACGGCGGCGGTGAAATCCTGCGGGCGCGGCGCGGGACGGCGCGAAAAGATCACCACGCGCGGGTCGCCGGGGCCGGCAGACAATGCGCTGGCGGCGAAGATCGAGGCGCCGGCCGCGTCGGCGGGGGCGACGGCGGCGACCAGCACCGCCGGCCGCGCCTG
>JANOGU010000206.1:0-3081 GCA_031406135.1 Rhodobacterales bacterium | reverse complement strand
CGCGCGAGCGCGACGGCTTCCTCGTCAGCTTCTCCGTCCAGGAAGGCCAGCAGTGGTCGATCGGCAGCGTCTCTGCCGTCAGCGAGGTCGAAGGCGTCGACATCGCGGATTTCGCAAAGCAGGTGCGCCTCCGGTCCGGTGTCACCTACTCGCCCACGGTGATCGAGACCAACGTGGCACGGCTGGAAAACGTCGCGCTGCGCAAGGGGCTGAACCTGGTGCGCGTCGATCCGCGGATCACCCGCAACGAGCGCAACCGCACGCTCGACATCGAATTCGCCGTGGTCCGCGGCGACCGCATCTTCGTCGAGCGCATCGACATCGAGGGCAACACCACGACGCTTGACAAGGTGGTGCGGCGCCAGTTCCGCACGGTCGAAGGCGATCCGTTCAACCCGAGCGAGATCCGCCGGGCGGCGGAACGGATCCGGGCTCTGGGATTCTTCAAGAACGCCAGTGTGGAGGCCGAACAGGGCAGCGGCCCGGACCAGGTGGTGGTCAACGTCGATGTCGAGGAACAGCCCACCGGGTCGCTGGGCTTCGGCGTGAGCTACGGCGTCAGCCAGGGCGTCGGCTTCAACATCGCCTTCTCCGAGACCAACTTCCTTGGCCGGGGACAGACGGTGGGGCTGGACCTGTCGACGGTCGAGGAAGACCGCAACTTCCGCTTCAATTTCGCCGAGCCGTCGTTCCTTGATCGCGACCTGCGGTTCGGGATCGAGGCCTATTACACCGAGACCAACCGGTCGAACGCGCGCTACAACACGAAGGCCATCGGGGTGCGTCCATCGATCTCCTTCCCGGTCGGCGAAAATTCGCGGCTGGAGCTGCGCTACAAGGTCTCCGAAGACGAGATCTCCGACCTGATCGCGGGCAGTTCGGCGATCCTGGTGGCGGAAGTGGCGCAGGGCGCGCAGTTCACCTCGGCGATCGGCTACACCTACAGCTACGACACCCGGCGCAACGGCTTGAACCCCAACGGCGGTGTGCTGCTGCGGTTCGGCCAGGATTTCGCCGGCGTGGGCGGCGACGTCAGCTATATTTCCACCAACGCCCTGGCGCTGACCGAGCGGCGGGTGCTGAACGAGGAGGTTACGCTGCGCGCGGTCGTCGAGGCCGGCGCGATCAGCATGATCGACGGCAACAGCCGGGTGACCGAACGGTTCTTCGGCAACGGCAAGGTGCGCGGCTTCGAGCCCAATGGCTACGGCCCCCGCGACCTTGCGTCGACCAATCAGGACGCGCTGGGCGGCAACTTCTTTGCCGCGGTCCGTTTCGAGGCGGAATTTCCCATCGGCCTGCCGGAGGAATACGGTATCCGCGGCGGCCTGTTCTTCGACGTGGGCTCGGTCTGGGGTCTGGACAACACCGCCGGCGGGCTGGCCGGCGCCGACCCGGTGGACGACAGTTTGCGTCTGCGTTCCTCCGTCGGCGTGTCGATTTTCTGGAATACGCCGATCGGCCCGCTGCGGTTCAACCTGTCCAGGCCGGTCCAGAAGGAAGACTACGACAAGGACCAGAGCTTCGACCTGACCATCTCGACCTCGTTCTGATGGCCGGCGGCGCGTGGCGCGCCGCGGCCGCCGCGGCCTTCGCGGCGTCGGCGGCGTGGAGCCAGGACGCGCCCGTCCCACCGGCGTCGCCCCCGGTTCAGCCGCCCGCGGACGTACAGGTCCGCTCCCCGGTCCTCGTCATCCGGCGCGACGCACTGTTCGAGGGCTCGGCCTTCGGCAAGGCCTCCAGGGCCGGCTACGAGGCGGACAGCCAGGCGCTCATCGCCGAGAACCGCACCCTCGAACGGGCGCTCGAGGAGGAAGAGCGCGACCTCACCGAACGCCGCGCGACCCTGCCCGCCGACGAGTTCCAGACCCTCAGTGCCGCCTTCGACACCAAGGTCGAGGGTATCCGCACTGCTCGCGACGCCAAGTCGCGCGACATCACCCGCCGGTTCGACGAGGACCGCCAGCGCTTCCTGCAGGCGGCGATCCCGGTCCTGGCGCAGATCATGGCCGAGTTCGGGGCGACGGTGATCCTTGACCAGCAGACCGTTGTGGTGAACCTCGAGGCGATCGACGTGACCGAGATCGCCATCGCCCGCATCGACGCCGCCATCGGCGACAGCGGTGCGGTGCCGGTGCCGCGGGACCCGCCCGCGGAGGCGCCACCCTGACCGCCCTCGCTTGTCTGCCCGGAGGCGACTTGCTAGTCACACGGGGAAGATGGCCCGCTGCCAACCCGGGCCTGCCTGACGGGGGAACACGATGCCTGACAGCGCCGCAGCGCCGACGACCAGCGCCGACCTCGACCTGATCCAGCGCATCATCCCGCACCGCTATCCGTTTCTTCTGGTGGACAAGGTGCGCGACGTGGTGGTCGGCGCCTCCTGCATCGGGATCAAGAACGTCACCTTCAACGAACCGCAGTTCGCCGGCCACTTCCCGGGCATGCCGATCCTCCCGGGCGTGATGATCATCGAGGCCATGGCGCAGACCGCGGGCGTGCTCGTGGGGCTGACGATGGGCCTCGCCGACAAGGGCGCCAAGGTTTTTTTCATGGGTGTCGAGAACGCCAAGTTCCGCCGCAAGGTGATCCCCGGCGATGTGCTGGAGCTGCACGTCACCACGCTGCGCGGCGGTGGCCGGGTGTGGAAGTTCGAGGGCCGCGGCATCGTCGCTGGCGAGCTTGCCGCCGAGGCCACCTTCACCGCCATGTTCGACCTGCCGAAGGCCTGAACCATGGCCATCCACGGCACTGCCGTCGTCCACCCGACCGCCGTGATCGAGGACGGGGCCGAGATCGGCACCGATTGCTTTGTCGGCCCCTTTGCCGTGATCGGCCCCGACGTGACGTTGCATCGAGGGGTGACGGTGAAGTCCCATGCCGTCGTCACCGGCTGGACCGAGATCGGCGAGGACAGCACGATCTGGCCCTTTGCCAGCGTGGGCGAGGTGCCGCAGGACCTGAAATACGCGGGCGAGCACACGCGGCTGATCGTCGGCGCCCGCTGCCGCATCCGCGAGGCCGCGACGCTGAACACCGGCACCGAGGGCGGCGGAGGCGTCACGCGGGTGGGCGACGATT
>JANOGU010000196.1:0-11927 GCA_031406135.1 Rhodobacterales bacterium | reverse complement strand
CACCCCACCGTGGCGCGAACGGCGGGGCAAGCCCCGCCCTGCCGGGAAACCCGCAGATTGTCGTAGGGCGGGGTTCACCCCGCCATGGTGCGAGCGGCGGGGTGAACCCCGCCCTACACCGCCACCCGCAGCGCCTTCAGCCCGTGGAAATGATACACGTCCCCATAGCGCGGCGGCTCCGCCAGCCGCAGACCGGGCAAACGCGCGAACAGGATCGGCAGCGCGATCTGCAACTCCAGCCGGGCCAGCGGCGCGCCGACGCAGAAATGCAGCCCGGCGCCGAAGGCAAGATTCGGCTTGTGCTGCCGCTGCGGGTCGAAGCGCCCCGGCGCGTCCCAGACCTGCGGGTCGCGGTTCGCCGCGCCGAGCAGCAGCGCGATCTCGCTCCCCTGCGGCAGCGTCACCCCCATCACCTCGACCTCCTCGTAGGCGTGGCGGGTGAACAGGTGCAGCGGCGGGTCAAAGCGCAGAATCTCCTCGACCGTGCCGGCGATGGCCTCCGGGGCCAGAGCCGCCGGCGGGGTTCCATGCTCCAGCAACGCCTTCACCCCGTTGCCCAGCGTGTGCACCGTCGCCTCGTGCCCGGCGTTGAGCAGCAGGATGCAGGTGGTGATCAGCTCGTCGCTGGTGAGCCTCTCCCCCTCGCTTTCGGCCGCGATCAGATGGGTGATCAGGTCGTCCGCCGGCCGCGCCCGGCGCGCCTCGACATAACCCCGCAGGAAGGCCACGAAGTCGGTCGCGGCCAAAGCGGCGGCGTCTTCCATCGCCCGGGTCCGGCCCGCCTGGTACATCCCGACCATCGCGTTCGACCAGCGCAAGAGGTCCGGCGCCATGCTTTCCGGCACTCCCAACAGCCGCGCAATGACGATCACCGGCAGCTTCTGCGCGAAGGCGGGCAACAGGTCAAACTCCCCCGGCAGCGCGTCGATCAGCTCGTGGCACAGCGCCGTCACCTCCGGCGCCAGCGCAGCGATCCGCCGCGACGTGAAGGCGCGCAGCACCAGGCTGCGCAGCCGCTGGTGCCGGGGCGGCTCCAGCTCCAGCATCGAATGCGCCTCGACCGCGTAGAACGGCGCCAGATGCGGCGGGACCGGCGCGCGCTTCTCCAGCGGCACTTCCCGCCCCAGCCGCCGGTCGCGCAATATCGCGTTCACCGCCGCCGCCGAGGCGGTCGTCGGCATCCCGTAGTCTTCCCAGAAAAAGACCGGATGCCGCCGCGCCCGGTCGTAGAACCGGTACGGGTCCTGCACGAACCCCGGATCGACAGGCGACTGGCTCAGCCGCTCCATGACCTACGGCCCAGAATGTCCTGCGCCACCAGGACGCCGAGGATGACAATGGCGGCTCCCAGTGCCTGGGTCCAGTTCCAAAGCCCGCCCAGCGCCAGCGTGATCACCATGATGTAGAACGGCCCGACGTTGTTGTGCATCCCCGCGACCCCGATGCCGACCCGCTCCACCCCGAGGATCCACAGCGTTTGCGCCAGCGCCACCGCGACGACCGAGGACAGGAACAGGCTCCAGGCCGTGCCGGGGCCGATCAGGTCCCAGCGGATGCCGCTGCCTTGCCAGGCGACCTGCGCCAGCGCCAGCGCGGCGATGGCGATGCTCGCCCCGGCGACGGTGATCGCCGTCCGGCCCAGCGCCGTCAGGTCCGGAAAGTGCGTCACCGTGGCGCGCGAGCCCCAGACGAAACCGAAGACCGAAACCAGCGCTGCCAGGGCTCCCCAGCCGAGGTCCGGCCTGGCGTCGCCGAGGTCCAGCGCCACGATGCCGCCGATGAGGCCGAGCACGACCCCGACGACCAGCGCCGCGGTGATCCGTCGGCCGTCGAACATCACCTCGAAGGCGAGCCCGATGATCGGCATCGACGCGGTGATGATGGCGACCGTCACCGTATCGGTCAGGTCGAGCGCGATCGTCATGCCCAGCCCGCCCACGCCCATCGCCACCGCGCCGACGATCACGCCCTGGCCCCAGTTCGCCCGCCGCAGCGCACCCGGTCCCTCCAGCGCCAGCCACAGGGCGACCAGAACCGTGCCGGCGAGCGCCATGCGCAGCATGGTCAGCGGCACCGGCGGGACCACCGCCACCAGGTCCTTGGTCGCCGGCAGCCCGGCGCACCAGGCCAGGATGGAAAAATGGCACAGGAAGTTCGCCAGGATCGCGCCGCGCCGGGTGCGGGCTCCGGGAGCGAGGACAGTCATCGGGGCGGCAGCGGGAGGCGCATCGCGCGGACCCTAGCCCCGTGCCGCCGGAGGGGCCAGCCCGGGACCGACCTGCGGTGTCGGCTTCCGGCCAGCGCCCGGCAGACCTGCGTCAGACGTGATGAGGCCCACGGCACCGGGTGTGCCGTGGGCCTCTTTCAATGCCGACCACCTAAGCTTGCGAGTGAATATCAAAAGGCTACCGCAAGCGCCGCGTCCCGAAAGGGGGAAATTCCGCCGACATGCGTCAGAACCCGCGAACGATTCGCGTCAGGCGTTGATCAGCGCGGTCACGATCGGGCCGAAGTCGTTCGCCGTCATGCTGGCGCCGCCGACCAGCGCGCCATCCACATGCGGCACGGCGAAGATCGCCGCGGCGTTGCCGGGCTTCACCGAGCCGCCGTAGAGGATGCGCATCGCCTCACCGTCCAGACCATAGGCCGCCAGCAGCCGGTCGCGGATGAAGCCGTGTACCTCGGCGATCTGCGCCGTCGTCGCGGTCAGCCCGGTGCCGATGGCCCAGACCGGCTCGTAGGCGACGACCACGTCGCCGATGCCGATGTCGCCCGGCAGCTCGCCCGGCAGCGAGCCGTCGAGCTGCCCGCCCACCACCTCCAGCGTGCGCCCCGCTTCGCGCTCGGCCAGCGTTTCGCCGACACAGACGATGGGCACCAGCCGTTCGGCCACGGCGGCCAGCACCTTGGCGCGCACCATGAGGTCGGTCTCGCGGTGGTCGCTGCGCCGTTCGGAATGGCCTAGGATCACGTAGTCGGCGCCGGCCTCGCGCAGCATCGCGGCCGAGACGTCGCCGGTATGCGCGCCCGCGGCCTTCGGGTGGCAGTCCTGCCCGCCGACCTGCACCGATGACCCCGCGGCGATCTCCGCCATGCGGTGGACCAGCGTGGCGGGGGCGCAGATCACGATGTCGGCGCGCTGGGTGCCGGAAAAGGCGGTGATCAGCCGGGTGACCTGGTCGAGGTCGTCGCCGGTGCCGTTCATCTTCCAGTTGCCTGCGGCGAGCTTGCGCATGTCCTGCCTCCGTGTGATCGCGCAGGCTTAGGCGTTCAGCCGCCGCTGCGGAAGGGGTCAGGCGGCGGGCTGGTCCTTGAACTTGATGCTCTCGCCGCAGCCGCAGGCCTCGGCCACGTTGGGATTGCTGAAGCGGAATTCCGACGACAGCAGCGAGGCCTCATAGTCGATCTCGGTGCCGATCAGGAACATCTGCGCCAGCGGCGCGATCATCACCCGGGCGCCGCCGTCCTCGACCACCGCGTCGTGTGGGTTGACGGAATTTGCGAATTCCATCGTGTATTCCATCCCCGCGCAGCCACCCTTCTTGACCCCGATGCGCAGACCCTGATGCCCGTCGCGCGCCATCAGCGCCGCGATCCGGGCACGGGCGGCGGGGGTCATGGTGACGGCGGCCTTGCCGGGTATTCCGAACATCCTGCGGGTCTCCTTCCTGCCCAATCTAGGGCGAAAGGTCGGGAATTCCAAGTGGGGGCAGGGCGGTCATCAGCCAGACCGTTGCCGCGGCGGCCAGAAGCGCCCAGCCAAAGGATGCCAGCGTGCCCACGATCACGTATTCCGACAAGCGCGCCTCGTCCTTCACCGCGCCGAAGCGCAGAACCGACTTGGCGGCGATCAGGAAACCGATCCCTGCGGTTTCACCTGCCAGGACGAGGATGAAAACCAGCCCCCGCTCCAGGTGTCCGATGGTCCGCCCGCCGCCCGGCAGCCCGTCCAGCGTAACCTCCGCCCAGGGCCGCATCGCCAGCGCGACCGCGAACCCGCCCGCGCGCACCGCGATGACCGCACCGGCGGCGAGTGCTGCGAGCGCGGGCAGGGCGGTTCCGCCGGCCCAGAGCCCGCCGGCCCAGGCGCCGGACCAGACCGCCGCCACCACGGCCAGCGACGCGAGATGCGCCGCCTGGTCGGCGAGGAAAGCCGACAGCCCCTTGGGCGCGAAGGTCTTGGCAAGGTCGATCGCCAGATGCGCCCCGGCCACCGCCGCCACGGCCAGCCACGCCTCGGCCGTCACCGCCCCCAGCGCCACGGCACTGCACAGCCCGACCGTGGCGATGTGCAGCACCATCGCCCCCACCTCCCGCCGCCCCTTTCCCGCCGCCATCCGCGCCGTCTGCAAGACGAAGTCGGCAAGGGCGTGGGCGAGGAGGAGGGCGGTGAAGGTTTCAGGCATCGGCGCTCCAGTCGAAATGCTCAAAGGCTGCGAGCGGCGTAGCGAGTGCAGAGAAGCCCGCGCTCGCCAGTCGCTGCTGCAATGCCTGCCGGGTTATTCCAAGCGTCTCCGCCATCTCCTGATGGTTCCGGAAGTTCCGCCGCAGCGCCATGCCAACCGCCTGCGCCTGCGCGGCGGTCCATTGGCTGCTCTGCCAGTCCACCAGGTCGAAGATGGCGGCCTGCCAATCTCTGTCGCGCGTCCGCCCGCCCGCGATCACCAGCCGGCGTTGCCTTGGCATTTGGTCGAGGTGATCGCCCGAGACGAAGAACGCGCGACCTGTTGCATCCGAGAGATTGTCAGTTCCCAGGTTCTCAAACGGCCCGACACCGGCGGAGATACGGGTCTCGATCCCGATGCCGGATGCCCGAAGGTCTGCCAGCAGGATCAGGCTTGCCCGCAGGACATGGCGGGCGTCGGCCACCACAAGCTGCCAGCCGTCTCCCCGATGGCGGGTGAACCGCGTGTCCGTGTCAGCAAGGCCGGCTATGTCTTGCGCTGAAATTTGCAGGCAGGTCATTGCTGCCTTGATCTGCGATGCGGCCGCCCGTTTCGAGGCGACAATATCGCCAGTCAGAACGGCGACGATACTCTGGTACCCCCATCGCATAAGGCAACCATAAATACTTGCTTTCTCAAAAGCAAGCTATATCGCCTTCATCTTGAGGAGAAAGACAAAAAGCTTTCCAATACGAGTAAGAACGTGCGCGCTTGCACGCGCCGCCGCCGCCACTCACTACCACAACGCACGCGCCGTAAATTCCTAACAAACCCTGAATCGAATCGCGCAAGCCATTGATCCCATGAGGACAAAAGAATGTCCCACCGTGTGACGCTCCGCGTCCGGCGTGGTCCGCGGCCTCACGTGTAAAGCCCCGGCGGCGCCGGCACGAGCCCCGGGAACACCGCCCCCACGTCAGCCAGCCCCATGTGCCCCGCCAGCACCTCCGCCAGCACATCCCGGTAGTCCGTCGTCACCGCCAGGTCCGCCCCTTCCTCCAGCGCCTCGTTCGCCAGCCCGGGCCAGCGCCCCAGAAGCCGCCCGCCGCGGGCCTGCGGCCCCAGCACCAGCATCGCCCCGGCCCGCCCGTGGTCGGTGCCGCCCTGCGCGTTGGCCCGAAGCCGCCGCCCGAACTCCGACTGCACCACCACCGCCACCTCCCGCTGCCGCGGCCCGAGGTCGCGCCAGAACGCCATCAGCGCCCGCGACAACCCGCCGAGTAGCCCCTCGAACTGGCCCGCCTGGTGGGCATGCGTGTCCCAGCCGCCGTAATCCACCGTCGCCACCCGCAGCCCGAGGTCCTCCTTGATCGTGTGCGCCACCGTCAGCAGCGCCGCCGACAGGGCGCTGTCGCCGGGGTAGTCGACGGCCGGCGCGTAGGGCCGCGCCGCGCCGGCGTCGCTCTGCCAGATGCGGCCTTCCAGAACGTCCGACAGCGCCAGCATCTCCGCCGCCGTGGCCGCCAGCGGGGCGTGCGCGCCGAAGCCCGAGGCGAGCCGCGCCCGCAGCGCGGGCGACCAGCCATTGCCGGGCAGGAACATCAGCTCAGACAGATCCGGCGCCACCGCCGCGGTCACCCCGCGCAGCGAGTCCGGCACCGCCGTCCCCACCGCCAGCACCGGCAACGGTCCTCCCGGCGCGGTGTGGCGCAGCCAGCGAGCGAGCCAGCCGCCCGCCGCCCCCCCCGCCGCCCCGCGCTCGATCCGGGCCTCGGCGTCGAAATGGCTGCGTGTCGCCTCGGTCAGGCCGGTGGCATGCAGGATCGACAGATCGCCGGCGCTGAACAGCTCGGCCAGTTCCGCCGCCGCCGGGTGCAGCCGGAAGTCGAGGTCCGCAAGCGCCGGGGGCAGCGCAAGGCCCGGACGGTCGCCGCCGCGCAGGACACGCAGCGCCTCGGGCCGCGCCGCCAGATATTCGGCATCCGCCGTCGGCGCGACCAGCGACAGCGCATCGGCCCCGCCGCGCAGGAAGATCACCACCAGGATCGGGTCGGGCATGCGCGCCCCCTCAGCGATACAGGAACGCCGGCGACATCGCCGCCGCTGCGACCAGGACGGCGGACAGGTCGTGCCGCTGCTGCGGATCGTCGGGCCAGGGCTCGGCCGGATCGCGTCCGACCGCCTCCAGCGCCTCGGACAGCGGCGCCGCCTGCCCGGTCAGGCGCGCCGACCAGAAGTCCGCCGCCTCGGCCACCGTCCCCGCGCCGGCCGCATCAAGCCGGGTGCCGGTGACGCCGAACCAGTCCTCGTGGGCAAAGAGAGCATATTCGGCCAGCCGGAGAAGCAGCGTTCCCGAGACCCAGTCCTCGGCCCGGTCGGGATGCCCGGTCGGCGGCGGATAGGTGTGTTGATGCCAGCCGGCCCGCCGCAGCTGCCAATGCCAGGCGTTCCCGGTCGCCGTCACCTCGGCCCCGGTCGCGCGCAGCAGCGCGGCGAGCACCTCGAAGGGCCGCCGCAGCTTGGCCGGCTGCGCGGCGAAGGCCGGCTCGCCCGTCAGCGCGCGGATCACCTGCGCGATCTGGTCCGGCGCCTGCGCCCGGTCGAGGAAGACCTGCGCCAGCCGCTCGACCACGGCCGGATCGGGATCGTCCGCCAGGAACCGCCGGGCGAGCTTGGCGCAGATGAACCGCGCCGTGCCGGGATGGGTGGCGAGCAGGTCCAGAACCGCCATCCCGTCCGCCATCGGCCCGGCGTGGTCGGGAAACTCGCGGCCCAGGAAGCGCTTCTGGTAGGGGTCGTGCCAGGCCTCGACATAGGCGAAGCGGCCGTCCTTCGGCGTCGTTTCGCCATCGTTCACCCAGCGCCCGTCGCCTACCGTCCAGCCGGTGAAGGCGCGGGCGACCTCGTAGACGTCGTCGTCAAGGTAACCCGCCGCCAGCCCCGCCGCGGCGCCGGGCACCTGCGACCAGTGCGCCACGCGGTCGTTGAGGTAGGCCCCGGTGCCCAGCGTGTGCAGATCCAGAAGCTCGCGGGCGAAGTTCTCGTTCGCCGGGCTGGCCCGGCTGTCGGCATTGGTCAGGTAGATCAGCATGGCCGGCGAGGTCGCGACATGCTGCAGGAGCGCGCGGAAATTGCCCAGCGCCCCGGCCCGCAGCCCGGCGTCGTAGGGTGGGAAAAAGGCCGCCGTGCCCTCGTCCTTCTGCGACTGCACGTTGAAATGGTCGTGCCAGAACTGCGTCATCACCTCGCGCAGTTGCGCCGGGGCATGGACGGCGCGGACCAGCGACGCGGCGATCACCTCCTCGGCTGGCCGCACCCGCTCGGCCCAGTGCCGCGGCACCTCCCAATCCAGAAGCGGCACCGATTCCGCCGGGTCGGCGCCAAGCGCCGAAAGCGGCAGCAGGCGGTCGACCGGGACCAGGGGGCGGCCCTCGCTGTCCGTGGTATCGGTCGAGACCAGGCGCAGGCGGGCGGCGGCCAGCCGGGCCGCCAGGTCGGGGTGGTCCGGTGGCATCGCCAGCTGCGCCTCGATCCAGGCCTGCCGCCCCCGCTCCGCGATCTCCGCCCGCAGCGCCGGCGTGGCGCCGAACGTCAACCGGTTCAGCACGGCGACGTCGGACAACGGCGCCGCGGCTATCGCCCGGCGCGGCGACAGGAGGCCGGCGGCCAGAGCGGAGAGGAGAAACGCGCGGCGGTCGAGGTCGAGCACGGGACCCTCACGGATCAGCTGCGCAGCAGCCTGGCACAACGCCGCGCCGGCGCTGCTGTCGGCGAGACGCCGGTTCACATGAAGCCCAGCTCCAGCCGCGCCTCGTCCGACATCATCTCCATGCCCCAGGGCGGATCGAAGGTCATCGCGACATCGACCTCCCTGACGCCCGGGATCGGGCCCACCGCGTCGGCGACCCAGCCGGGCATCTCGCCGGCCACCGGACAGCCCGGCGCGGTCAGCGTCATCGCGATGCGGACCTCGTTCTCCGCGCCGATCTCGATCGTGTAGACCAGGCCGAGGTCGAAGATGTTCACCGGGATTTCGGGGTCGTAGACCGAACGACAGGCGTCGACCACCTGCGGATAGAGCGGGTGGTCGGTACTCGAGGGCCGGATCAGCGGCGTGCCTTCGAGCCTGTCCTGCGACTGGTTCATCACGGGCCTCGCGGGATGTTGAGCGTTTATATGGGGATTTCACGCCGAAGGTAAAGGCCGGCCGCGCCCGCCGCCGTCCCGCGCCCTGCGGGCGCGGGAGCAGGCAAGGGGGCGCATGCGCCCCCTTGGACCCCCTCGCCCTGCCTGATCGAGCCGTTCCGCGGGCCGCCGTCTTGCGCCCGCAAGGGGCGCGCTGGCGTTGCGCGTCTGGCGAGGGGTCTGTGCGTGTTGCGACCCCCGGGGGTTTCACAGCCCCGGACCCCCGTGGGGTATTGGCGCAAGGATGAAGCCGGACGGCAGAGGACACCCCCCCGAAGCAGTTTCATTCTTGCCGAAATACCCCGGGGGGAGCGCAGCGGGGGGCAGCGCCCCCCTCCGCAGGAAAGGCAAGCGCCGCCGCCAAGCCCTTCTCCCCCCGGATCCGTGCACGGTCGGGTCCGGGACCGCCTGCCTGCCGCGGTGGCGGGCGGCGAAGCGCGACGGTCAGAAGGGGATTTCGTCGTCGATCTCGCGGCCGCTGCCGACGCCGCCGCCGGCCCGGGCCGGGGCGCTGCCGCGGGCGCCGTCATCCTGGCCGCCGCGGTCCTCGTGGCCCGCGCCGCCGCCCTCGCCGCGACCGTCGAGCAGCACCATCGTCGCGCCGATCGCGCGCAGCACGACCTCGGTCGAATAGCGGTCCTGGCCGGACTGGTCCTGCCACTTGCGCGTCTCGAGCTGACCCTCGAGATAGACTTTCGAGCCCTTGCGCAGGTATTGCTCGGCCACCCGGCCAAGGTTCTCGTTGAAGATCGCGACCGAATGCCATTCGGTCTTTTCCTTGCGTTCGCCCGAAGCCTTGTCGCGCCAGCTCTCCGACGTGGCGATGCGCAGGTTGACCACCTTGCCGCCGTTCTGGAAGCTTCGCACCTCCGGGTCGCGCCCGAGATTCCCCACCAGAATGACCTTGTTCACCGATCCCGCCATGCCCGCCTCCGATTCCCGCGCTGCCCCGACCCTGACCGAGGATGGTTAACGCACCCTTACGTCCCTTACCCAACCGCGTCCGCCCCCGCAACCGCGCGGGTCCCCGCCGGCCCGGCCGCGCCGGAGCCCGGCGGGACTGGCGCGGCCCGGCCAAGCCGCTATAGTCTCGCGCGGACGGCCATGCGGGCGGCCATGCGGGCGGACTGGCGGGCGGACTGGCGGGGGCGGAGCGGGATGCGGACGGCGGTGCTGGCGCTGCTGATGGGTGTTGCGGCGGGAGCCGTGCCACCGGTTCCGGCCGCGGCCGAAGGTCTGGTGCTGGGCGGCACCGCCTCGCGGACCGCGGTGTTCAAGTCGCAGACGCGGCTGCTCGATACCAGGCTTGCCACGCAATACGAGAATTCCCGCCGGCTGAAGCCGGGGGGCGGGGACGAGCAGAGCGAAGCCGCCGTCCCTGCCTTTGCCGGCAGCTACCGCGGTCAGTATCTGGAAACGGCCAAGGCCGTGGCGCGACGGCACGGGGTGCCGGAAGATCTGTTCCTGCGGCTGGTGCAGCAGGAGTCCGGTTGGAACCCGTCGGCAAAGTCTCCCAAGGGGGCGACCGGACTGGCCCAACTGATGCCTGGTACAGCCGACCTTCTGGGCGTCGACATCGACGACCCCGAGCAGAACCTCGAAGGCGGCGCGCGCTACTTGCGGATGATGTACGACAAGTTCGGCTCATGGCGGCTGGCGCTCGCGGCGTACAATGCCGGGCCCGAGGCTGTGGCCACGCACGACGGCATCCCGCCCTACGCCGAGACCGAGACCTATGTGCAGGTCATCCTGGGCGGCTGACCCGGCCGGCGGCTGACGCGCGGCTCCCCGCCGCCGCCTTGGCCGATGCTTCAGGCAGCGCTGGACCGGCTGCCGCCGAGGTCCGGTCGGGGCGGCCATTCAGGGGCGCCGCACCGCCCCGGGAAAGCCGGGCCCGGCCCCGCCGATTTCGCCGCCATGCCTTGCACGATAGGGGCGACGACGAGCGATGCCGCTGCGCACTCAGGCCAGCAGGCCCGCGGCCGTCAGCCGCCGCGCGCCGCCGAGCCAGGGCGCCAGCACCTCCGGTAGGTCCACCGACCCGTCGGCCTGCTGGCCGTTCTCCAGCACCGCGATCAGGCAGCGGCCGACGGCCAGTCCCGAGCCGTTCAGGGTGTGCACGAACCCCGGCTTTCCGCCGCCCGCGGGGCGGAAACGGGCGTTCATGCGGCGGGCCTGGAAATCGCCGCAGGTGGAGACCGAACTGATCTCGCGATAGGTCCCCTGCCCGGGCAGCCAAACCTCCAGGTCATGGGTGCGCCGCGCCCCGAACCCCATGTCGCCGGTGCAGAGCACGATCACCCGGTAGGGCAGCCCCAACCGCTGCAGCACCGCCTCGGCGCATTGGGTCATCCTCTCATGTTCGGCGCGGGAGGTGTCGGGGGTGCAGATGGTGACCATTTCCACCTTCTCGAACTGGTGCTGGCGCAGCATGCCGGCGGTGTCCTTGCCGGCGGAGCCGGCTTCGGAGCGGAAGCACTGGGTGTGTGCGGTCAGCCGCCAGGGCAGTTCAGTTTCAAGAAGGATGCCGTCTGCAGCCAAGTTTGTCAGAGTGACTTCAGCGGTCGGAATGAGCCACCATCCGTTGGTGGTCTGGTAGCTGTCCTCCCCGAACTTCGGAAGTTGGCCCGTTCCAAGCATTGCCTCTGGTTTGACAAGGACCGGTGTCCAGAGTTCGCGTAACGCGTGTTCGCAGGTATGCAAATCTAGCATGAACTGCGCCAAAGCGCGGTGGAGTCGCGCGATTCCATCCGAAAGAATGACAAACCGGCTTCCGGAGATCCGCGACGCCGCCGAAAAAGCCATTCCCTTCCCAATGATATCCGCGATTTCGAAGTGCTCCTTCGGCGCGAAGTCGAAGGCGCGCGGCGTGCCCCAGCGGCGCAGCTCGACGTTCTCCTGCTCGCCCGCGCCGTCGGGGACGTCGGGCAGGGGGGTGTTGGGGAGGGTAAGAAGGAGATTGTCTCTTTCGTTCTCAGCGTCCTGTGCCGCTCGTTCCGCCTCTCGTATCTCTGATCTCAACTGCTGGAGCCCTTGGCGTCTGGCTTCCATTTCGTCGGCTGAGGGGCGAACGATCCCCATTTCGCGCGACTGCGCATTCATTGTGGTTTGAAGAGTCTGTGCGAGATGGGTCTTGGACCGCCGACGGTCATCTAAAGCCAGTACCTTTGCCGACATCGGCGCCAGCCCCCTCCGGGACAGGTCACGGTCGAACCCGGCAGGATTGTCGCGGATGGCGCGGATGTCGTGCATGGCTCGGGGTCCCGGCGGCGGTGGCTGCGGGCGGCTTATGCCGCATTCGCCGCCTGCCGTCCACGGACCCGGGGAGGCGACGGCTTCGGGCCTCCCGGCGCGGCG
>JANOGU010000185.1:0-10363 GCA_031406135.1 Rhodobacterales bacterium | reverse complement strand
GTGGCATCGATGTCGAACCCGGTCACCGGCATGCCGCGCTTCGCCGCTGTCACCGCCAGTGGCAGGCCGACATAGCCGAGGCCGATGATCCCGACCCGGGCTGTCCTGTCGCCGATCCGGGCGAGAAGGATGTCGAAGCTGGATAGGGTCACGGCGCTTCTCCTGTCGTCTCGGCGCGGGTGCCGGCCATGGACCGGCTTCGGGGACGCGCGAGGGCTATTCGATGTCCGCTTTCCGGCCAAGCAGGAAAGCCCGGAGCCGGTCGGTGAAGGCGCGGTCGGCGACCTCCGGAAGACGCAGGCCGGCAGGTCCGCGGATCGAGTCCAGCGCCAGGCCGATGGTGCCGGCCAGCTGCGTCTCGTCCTCGGCCACATGGATGCCCGGACGGCGACATCTCCTCGGCATTGGCGATACTGTCGATCCAGACCGTGCGCGCGCCGATCAGCCGGCCAGACGGCGCAGGGCATGGGCGGGCACGACCCACAGCAGTGCCAGAGCGCCGGTCGCGAGGGCGATGGTCTGGAACGTCATGTGCTGCCTGTGGCTCCGTCCGCCCCGAGCGGGGCATGGGGGAGGGTCTAGCAACAATCTGCCCGCTGCGGGAGGGCGCCCGGACCGGATGGCGCGAAAATGGCAGGGTTCCGCGGGAGCCGGGCAACAGGGCGGTCGGCCGACGCGGCCGACCCGCGAGGCTTCCGCCTACGGCGCCTCTGGGCGCCCATCCGGGCCGAAGAGATCGGGAAACGGCGGGCGGGCCGCGAGGTCGGCGATGTCGCGCTCCCACCAGCGGCTGGCCTCGATCCCGGCGATGCGGGTGGCGTCGAAGCGGGCGCGCACCGGCCGGGCGGGGACGCCCGCGACCAGCGTGTAGGGTGCCACGTCGCGGGTGACGACGGCGCCGGCGGCCAGCACCGCGCCGTTGCCGATCACCCGGCAGCCCGACAGGATGGTGACCCGGTCGCCGATCCAGACGTCGTGGCCGATCACCAGCGGATTGTCCGCCTCGGCCGGGATGGTGTCGCGCGGCACCACGCCGAGGGCCGCGTTGTAGAAGAAGGCGTGCAGCACCGGGCGGTCCAGCGGATGGTCGCGGCGGCGCACGATGAGGTCGATGCCGGTCGAGCAGTAGGCCCCGACCCGGCTGCCCGGCGGCAGCACACCCGGGGTCAGGATCGCACCATAGGAGTAGCGCCCGACCTCGACCCCGTGGAAGCGGCGCAGGATCGCGCGCCAGGTGGCGGAGCGCATCGGCCCGCCCTCCAGCCGCCCGCAGAGCCGCCGCACCAGCCCGCGCAGGCGGGGCAGACGGTAGAGGGCGAGAAGCAGCGCGCGGGGCGCGGCCTCGGCCGGGCGGGGGGGGGGTGCGTCGGTCATTCCGCCCCCTGCCTCGGGGATCGGCGGCGGGTCGTCAAGGGTGCCGGGCGGGGCGCAGCAGCGCGCGCAGCTCGCGCATCGTCGCGGCGGCCAGCACAAGCAGGCCCGGCAGCAGCGCCCAGACCCAGGGCGCGGCCGGGGCCGGGCCGGGCGGCGCGGCGGCGAGCGCCGCGGCGAGCAGGGCGAGGCTGGCGAGGCCGGGCCAGAGCACGCCGGGCGCCCCCGGCGGCAGGAAACGGGCCGCCCGCCACAGGGCGACAAGATAGGCCAGCGCCTCGCCCGCCACCGCCACGGCCAGCACCAGCCGCAGGTCGCCCGTCGTCACCGCCGCCACCGCTGCGGGTCCGAGGGCCAGCGCCCGGGCGATGTTGGCCACGAGCGCGTTGGTGGTCTCCCCCGTCGCCAGGGCCACGATGGCCGGCGCGGCGCGGGCCACGCGCAGCGCCTGTGCCACCGCCATCAGGGTCAGGAGCGGCAGGAGGCCCGCGTATTTCGGCCCGAGCAGCGCATGCACCACCGGGCCGCCGATCAGCGCCGTGCCGGCAACCAGCGCGATCCCCATGGCCAGCACCGCCTGCTGCGCCGTCACGGCCAGCCGTCCGAACCGCGCCGCACCCTCCGGCGTCGTGCGGTCCACCGCTGAAAGCCGCGGCAGGAACAGGTTCTGCACCGAGTTCGCCATCACCAGCGTCGGCGTCAGGGTCAGCGTCACGCCCATGGCGAAGACCGCGAGCGTCTCCATCCCGAGCACCCGGCCGACGACCAGCCTGTCGCCGTTGAAGACCAGGAACAGCAGCGCGCCGTTCAAGAGCAGCGGCCAGCCGAAGCGGAACGACCGGCCCATCTCGGCCCGGTCGAGGACGAGGCGGAAGCGCCGCTCGGCGACGAGATGCGAGACGAGGGTGGCCAGCCCGGCCTGAAGCAGGAGCGAGACCAGCATCACCCGCCAGTCGCCCAGCCAGCGGGCCAGCGGCCAGACGGCGGCGAGCGCCAGGGCGGCGGGCACGATCCCGGTCAGGATCATCGGGCCGAAGCGGTGGGTCCGGGTCAGGCGGTGGATGTCGAAGTGCTGCAGCGCGTTCAACACCGGCACCGCGGCCAGCGCCATGTAGCCCCAGGTGGCCTCGGGGATCATCAGGAACCCGGCCAGCGGCGCCGCGAGCGCCAGCAGCGCCGCCCCGGCCGCGAGCCCGCGCAGCACCTGGAAGCCCTGCAGCGCGGCCTGGAAGCGTTCGTCCTCGCCCTCGCGCGCCTGCACGATCTGCTGCTGCAGCCCGAGCGCCGAGACCATCTCCACCACCGCCATGGCCACCGCGAGGGTGGCCGCGATGCCGTAATCCGCGACCGGGATCAGGCGCGCGACGACGAGGTTGCGCGCCAGCGTCAGGAGCGCCGCCGCCGCGTTGCCGGAGAGGAGAAGGGCGGCCTTGCGCAGCATCGGGGGCAGGGTCTCGCAAAGGATCTGGCCCCGCGTGTGGCCGCTCGGGCGGCGGCGGTCAATCCCCGGGGGCGGCGCGGCTACTCCGCAAGCGCCCGCAGCACCGCCTGCGGTTCCCTCTCGATCACCCGCAGCAGCGCCGCCGCGGGGCCGCTGATGCGCCGCTGGCCCTGTTCCCACTTGCGGTAGCCCGACAGGCTCATGCCCATCAGCGGCGCCATCTGCGCCTGCGTGAGCTTCGCCCGGGTCCGGATCGCGCGCGGATCGACCGGGACATGCAGGATCGCCGGACCTTCGCCTTTCGCATGGGCGAGCGCCTGCCCCATGGCCTCGATCAGGTCTTCGCCAAAGGTGCTCATGTCTTCTGCTTCCATGCTGTCTTCAGGGCTGCGGCCAGTGCCGCGACCGTCCGTTTCTCGTCCGGGGTCATGTCGTCCCTCGCGTTCTTGGCGTAGGCCAGAAGGGCGTAGAGCGGCATGGTTCCGTCCAGGTAGTAATAGATCACCCGCGCGCCGCCCCGCTTGCCGCGCCCGGATGCCGCAAAGCGGACCTTGCGCACCCCGCCCGTGCCGGGAATCTCGTCACCTGCCAGCGGGTTTCCGGCGAGGAAGTCGATCAGTTCACGCTTCTCGTCCTCGCTGAACAGCTTGTCCGTCTGACGGCTGAAGATCGGGGTTTCCGCAACGGTCTGCACCGTGCCAGCATATAGCCCAATGGGGTAGTACCGGCAAGAGGCGGCGGGCCCGTGTCGGCATCCCGCATATCCTGCCACCGCCCCACATCGTCTTATCAACCCCCGCCCCTTGCCATCCGGGCGCCACCGGCTAGGACTGGCGCCCGGCCGGGGCCCTCCCGCCGCCGCCCGAGGACGCCCCGCCCGATGCCCCTGCCCGCCTCCCCTGCGCTGGCCCGCGTCGCCCGCGGCGACACTTGCGCGGGCTGCGGCGCCTGTGCGGGGCTGGCGCCGGGGCGGGTGGCGATGGCGGTCGCCCCCCCGGGCTTCCTGCGGCCGGTGCAGTCGGGGGCGCTGACGGCGGGGGAGGAAGAGGCGGTGGCCGCCGCCTGCCCGGGGCTGGGCCAGACCGTGGCGGCGGCGGGGCGGACCGACGACGTGCTCTGGGGGCCCTATGTGGCGATGCGCACCGGCTGGGCCACCGATCCGGTGCTGCGCCACGCGGCCTCCTCCGGCGGGGCGTTGTCGGCAGTGCTGGTGCATCTTCTGGCATCGAGCCGGGTCGATGCGGTGATCACCAACGGCCCCGATCCGGACCATCCGGCCCGCAACGCAACCCGCGTGGCGACCGATGCCGCGGGCGTGCTGGCAGCCGCCGGGTCACGCTACGCGCCCTCTGCGCCCCTTGCCGGGCTCTCCGGCTGGCTGGAAGAACACAGGACCTCCGGCCGGCGCTTTGCCTTCACCGGCAAGCCCTGCGACGCGGCCGCCCTGCGCACGCTCGCTGCCCGCGATGCAGAGATCGCGGCGGCCTTCCCGGTGATCCTGTCGTTCTTCTGCGCCGGGGTGCCCGGCCATGCCGGCGGCAAGGCGGTGCTCAGGGCGCTGCAGGCGCCGGACGCCGTGGCCTTCCGCTACCGCGGCATGGGCTGGCCGGGGCGGGCCACCGCCACACGGCCCGACGGCACCGAGGCCTCGATGAGCTACCACGACAGCTGGGGCGGGATTCTCTCGAAACACGTGCAGCAGCGCTGCAAGCTCTGTGCCGACGGCACCGGCACCGCCGCCGACCTGGTCTGCGCCGACGCCTGGGAGGCCGATGCGGAGGGCTACCCGAGGTTCGACGAGGCCCCCGGCGTCAGCCTGATCGTTGCCCGCACCGCCCTGGGACAGACGCTCCTGGCCGAGGCCGAGGCGGCAGGCAGGCTCACCACCGCGCCCTTCGACCCCGCCAGCCTCGCCGCGATCCAGCCCGGCCAGCGCGAACGCCGCCGGGCGCTCATGGCCCGGCTCCTCGCCCTGCGGCTCCTCGGCCGCCCGGTGCCCGCCTACCGCGGGTTGCATCTGACGGCAGCGGCGCGGCAGAACCCGCTGGCGCGCAACGCCAGGAACTTCCTCGGCACGCTGCGCCGCGCGCTGCGGCCGAAACGCGCCTGAGGCCCGCCATGACCGCTCCCGCCACCCGCCCGCTCCGCGTCTGCCTGATCCTGCACTCCACCCGCTCCGACAACCTCGGCGTGGGCGCCCTGACCGTGGGCGACGTCACCATCCTGCGCGAGGCGGCGGCCGCCGTGGGCCGGCGCCTCGAGATCACCGCGCTCGACTGGAAGGACGCCCGCGCCCCCTACCTGACCGGGCCCGACATCCGCGTCCGGGACCTCGACGGGCGCTTCATCGCCAATCCCTTCGGCTTTCTCGCCACGGCGCGGCGGGCCGACCTCGTGGTCGACATCGGCGGCGGCGACAGTTTCGCCGACATCTACGGCGGGCGCCGCCTGCGCCGCATCTTCGCGCTGAAATTCCTCACCCATCTCGCCGGCACGCCGCTCGTGGTGGCGCCGCAGACCATCGGCCCGTTTACCAAAGGCTGGTCAAAACGCCTCGCCCGCTGGAGCCTCGCGCGCTCCGCCCTGGTCGCCACGCGGGACGCGAAATCGACCGCCGCGCTGCGCGCGCTCGGCTACCCGGGCGAGGTGGTCGAGGCCTCGGACGTGGCGCTGCGGCTGCCCTTCGACCCGCCGCCCGCGCGCATGCCGGATGGGCCGCTGCGGGTCGGGCTCAACGTCTCGGGCCTCTTGATGGCGGGGGGCTATACCGGCAGGAACGAGCTTGGCCTCGCGCTCGACTACCCCGGCCTGATCCGCGACCTGATCGCGGATTTCCAGGGCGCAGGAGCCGAGGTCCACCTGGTGCCGCATGTCATCGTGCGGTCGGGCGCCATGGTGAAGGAGGACGACTTCCGCGCCTGCGAGGCACTGGCCGCCGCGCACCCCGGCACCGTGCTCGCCCCCGCCTTCGCCAGCCCCTCGGAGGCCAAGAGCTACATCGCCGGCCTGGACTTCTTCGCCGGCGCCCGGATGCACGCCTGCATCGCCGCCTTCTCCGCCGGCGTGCCGGTGGTGCCGATGGCCTACAGCCGCAAGTTCGCCGGCCTCTTCGGCGCGCTCGGCTACGACCGCACGGTGGACTGTACCGCAGAGACGTCAGAGGCGATCCGGGCCAAGATCGCGGCCGCTTTCACGGACCGCACGACGCTGACCGCCGAGGCGCAGGCTGCGCTGGCGCGGGGACGGGAGAAGCTCGACCGCTACGAGACGGCGATACGAGATCTGATGGAGCGACTCTAGGAGTAGTTTCGGGAGCCCGCGATACGGCCTGCGTCGGCGCCGGCCAGAAGCCGCGCCATGCGCCCGGCACGGTAGAGCCGCATCCGCACGAGGCAGAGGAAGGCGAGCCCGCGCGCCCGGGCACCCGACAGCCGGTCGGTCGTCAGCACCTGCGGCACCTCCGCCACCCAGAAGACGGGCATCGCCAGCGTCTTCAAGGCGAAGCGCCACCGGCCGCCGGGGCGGCCCGCGGCATCGGCGTGGTCATGGGCGATCTGGCGGTCCCACTTGCTCGCGAGGTCGGCGAGGCTGTCGCGGGCGGGGTGGAAGGCGCGCATCCCGGGGACGAAGCGGATGCGGTAGCCCCTGGCGGTGGCGCGGCGGCCCCAGACGCGATCCTCGGCCTCGCCGATGCCCGGGAAAGGCCCGACAGCATCGAAGACGCCCCGACGAAGAACCAGGTTGCCCGCGCCGGTGAACCCCTCCCGCGCGATGTAGCGGTCCATGCGGTAGGCGTAGACGCTCTCGTAGGCCTCGATCATCGTCACCCGTGCCGGGTCGGCGAGCGCGATGCGCACGTCGCCGCCGAGGATCGTGGCCTCCGGGTCGGCCATGGCGGCTTCCGCCGCGGCCAGCCAGCCCGGATCGGCCAGGCAGTCGGCGTCGATGAAGGCGAGGATCTCGCCCGACGAGGCCGCCACCCCACGGTTGCGGGCGGGGCCGGGGCCGGGCTCGGGCTCGACGAGGAGCCGCGCGCCATGGGTGGCGCAGGCCGCCTCGGGCAGCTCGCGCGAGCCGTTGTCGACCACGATCACCTCGTCCGGCGCCCGGGTTCCGGCGGCCAGCGCGGCCAGGCAGCGGGCGAGGTGCTCGGGCTGGTTCAGGTGGGGGATGACAACGGAGATGCGGGGGCGGGCTTCGGACATGGCCGGGGTCTAACAGGAAATCGCGGCGCCTGCATGGCGTTTGCGGCGTCAGAACCACGTTCGCGCTTGATCCGGTGGTGCTGAGGTCGGGGGTCGACTGCTTGCGGACCGAATGTCCTGGGGATCCCCAACGCGACGGTGTCTCCCTTCGAGCACCATCGGCAGCACGATCTTCGTTAAATAGGGCTTGGGCCCACCATTCTCACGGCTGATCCCCGTCGGGCTTGGGCGCGGGCCCGTCGCCCTTGTACAGGGGCATCCGCCCCATCGCGCCGGTCCGCTGAAGGTCATGTATCATCTGGGCGATGGCGTTGCCCTTGGGCTCGCTGGGCTCCCTGAAGACGCCGGTGTGCTCGGCGAGGTCGTGGAGGGCGCGCAGTTTGTTGTGGAGCCTGATGCGGGTCTTGCGGACGCGGAGGACACTCTCGCCGTCGCGCTCCACCACGGTCTCGGTCGTGATCTCCGCGATCGCGTCGAGCGCATCAAGCGTCGCGCCGGTTAGGTCGATCTGCGGCTGACCGTCGCTGTCGACCCTGATGAACTGCCGCATCGAGGCGAAGCCGATCTTGGCGAGCTCCTCGACGACCCGCTCGGCGGTCACCTTGGTCTTCTCGATGCGCTCGGCCATGCGCGCGTCGATGGCGGCGCGGACTAGCGGTTTTTCATGGACGGCGCAGGCGCGCGAGCCGGTGTCTTCGGGCGTCTTGCCGGGCTTGAAGCCGGCGCGCAGGTATGACTGCGACTTGTTGAGGTCGACGAGAAACTCGCCAACGTAAAGCCGTTCCCTGTCGCTGAGACCTTCGACCTTGGGCACTTCCTGGCCCTCCAATCCACGGGGCAAAGCTACCCCAGTTGGTGGACCACTGCGGTGGGGGCACTCCACCTGTGCCCTCGCGTGCCTGCTGGCCGGCGCCGACCGCCGCTTCGGCACCGCTGGTCGCGCAGGACGCGCCGACGGATGACTGCGACTTGCAAGGGTTCCACCGGCGACCCCGCGTCAGCCTTGAGGACTGCCGTCGGGATGTGGTCGCGCCCCTTGGCAACCTCTCGGACTCAAGGCCCCTTGGCGTTATATAACCGCTGAGCCTCGACAGGAACATTGTGAAAACAACTACGACGTGGGTCAATAGCACGTGGCGCAATACAGATAAACCACCAGATGTGGTGGCCCCTTTCATATCTTCTGTCCGGATCGGCGGCGCCCTTCGTATCAGGGCCGCGGCTAGTCCTGCCCTGCCCTCAGCGCAACGCCACGATGCTGGCGGCGGTGGTGCCGGTGGCGAGCACATGGCTGGCGCGCAGGGGCAGGAGCGTGCCGGCGGGGACGGCGGCGAAGGTGACGTCCACGCCTGACAGCATGCGGACGCGCAGGGCACCGGCACTGCCGACGTAGAGCGCGCGCGCCGTCTGGGCGAGCGCCGTGGCGTCCGAGGGGGTGACCGCCTCGGCATCCTGGGCGGGGGAGGTCAGGCCGCTTTCGTGGCCGCGGAAGGCGTCGGGCATGGGCGGGGCTCTCCCGGGATGAGGTGCGGGCCAAGGGTGGCCGGGCGGGGTTAAGGCGTCCTGTCACGGGCGTGCGGTGGGCGTGCGGCAGGGTGTTGCGCGGGTGGAGGGCGCCCCGCCGAATCATCGCCACGGCGCGGAAACCCTGCCGGCGGACTGTCTGCGGCGGGGAAACGCCGCCCGGCCGCCGCCATGCCGCAGCGCCGCATTTTCCGGCGCGGGGACACGGTAAACGAATGTGGCGAAAAGGCGGCACAACCTTTGGTTGTAATCGCTTGAGATCGCGCCCCTTTTTCCGTCCCGGGCCGCGCAGCGGGTTGATCGGGGCGGCTTCTGGACGTTAATGTGGCGGAAGTGTGGCAGGGGCCGTTTGGGCCGTAACAAGGGTGTGCAAGTCATGATGCATTTCATTCGGAATCTCGCTTTCGCGGCCGTCGCCGCGGTCGCAACGCTGACGGCGGCGAACGACGCCAAGGCGGTGACGGTCATCGGCGACGGTGATGTCGTCAACATCAGCACCAGCGACCAGTTCATCGGCCTGGTGATCGGCAACGGCGGCGCCGGCGACTGGATTGTGCAGTTCAACTCGCTGGTCGACCCGCTCGGGGCGACGGCGCTGGCCACGATCGGGCCGATACAGTTCGGCACCTTCACCGACCTGCTGGTGCAGTGGATCGCCGTCTCCGACGACTTCGTGCTGGCCTCCGCCTTTCTGGGCGTGGGTGAGACCACGCTGTCCACCATCTTCACGGAGAATGGCCAGCTCGGCGGCAACGACATCAGCCAGTACTTGGTCTTCTCCTGGAGCGACTCGCTGAAGGGCGCCGGCTTTGACGTCGAGGTCGCCGCCGCCGTCCCGCTTCCCGCGGGCGGCCTGCTGCTGATCGGCGGGCTCGGCGCGCTGGCGCTCGTGCGCCGCCGCAAGATGGCGGCCTGAGCCCACAACGGCCTCTGAACTGCGAAGGGCCGGGGGTTTCCCCGGCCCTTTCGCTTGTGCCGCAGCCAGCCGGCTGTCGACCCCCGGCGCGGGGTGGAGATGCCCGCCGCCTGTCGGGACGGATGCCCGACAGAAACCCGACAGATGTCCGACACCCGGACCGGCGCCGCGGAACCGCTCAGTAGTAGCCGTCGCCGTAGTCCGGCCCGCTGTAGCGGCACTTGTTCAGGATCACGCCCATCACGTTGGTCTGGGCCGCCAGTTCCCGCTCGCAGGCGTCGACCTCGCGGATCGTGGTGACCTCCGCCGCGGCGATCAGGAGGACCGCATCGACCTGCCCGGCGAAGGCCAGCGCGTCGTCGGAGACGAAGATCGGCGGCAGGTCGAAAATCACCACGTCCGGCGCATAGTCGGCCTCCACCGCCTTCAGCGCGGCGAGCGCCCCGGGGCTGGTCAAGAGCTCCGCCGCCTGCCGCCGCGAGGTCTGGGTCAGCGCCAGCGCCAGGTTGTCGCCCACCCGCCTGGCATGGTCGGCAAAGGAAGCGGTGCCGCGCAGCACCTCGGCGAATTCCAGCGGCTCGGTCAGCCCCAGCATCGCCGACAGCGCCGGGCGGCGCAGGTCGAGCTCGCACAGGATGGTGCGCAGCTCGGCCAGCCGCGCCAGGCTGAAGGCGAGGTTCGCCGCGATCGTCGACTTGCCGCAGCCGGCGGTGGGCGAGGTGATGGCGATCCGCGTCCAGTTGTTGGCGCGCATCTGCTGCAAGGCGCGGGTGCGCATCACGTCGAAGGGCACCGCGGCGCGGCCGCCGGTCAGCGTCACCATGCGCCGGGCCTCGAGATGGGCGGCCGCAGGCACGAAGGGGCGCAGCGCCGCCCAGCGGGCGGCCTGGGCCGCGGCCGCCGGGG
>JANOGU010000178.1:0-1603 GCA_031406135.1 Rhodobacterales bacterium | reverse complement strand
TCCCACCGCGACGCCGGTTTCTTCACCGACAGCCTCGCGACCCGCGACCCCGCCATCGCCGCCGCGGTGGGCCAGGAGCTTGGCCGTCAGCGCGACGAGATCGAACTGATCGCCTCGGAAAACATCGTCTCCCGCGCCGTGCTCGAGGCGCAGGGCTCGGTGCTGACCAACAAATATGCCGAGGGCTACCCGGGCAAGCGCTATTACGGCGGCTGCCGCTATGTGGACATCGCCGAGACGCTGGCGATCGAGCGGGCGAAGCAGCTGTTCGGTTGCAACTTCGCCAACGTGCAGCCGAATTCCGGCAGCCAGATGAACCAGGCGGTGTTCCTGGCGCTGTTGAAACCGGGCGACACCTTCATGGGCCTGGACCTGAATTCGGGCGGGCACCTGACGCACGGCTCGCCGGTCAACATGTCGGGCAAGTGGTTCAACGTGGTCAGCTACGGGGTGCGCCAGCAGGACCAGAGGCTCGACCTCGACGAGGTGCGCCGCAAGGCGCTGGAGCATCGGCCGAAGCTGATCCTCGCCGGCGGCACCGCGTACAGCCGCGAATGGGACTGGGCCGCGTTCCGCGCCATCGCCGACGAGGTCGGGGCCTGGCTGCACGTCGACATGGCGCATATCGCGGGCCTGGTGGCCGGCGGCGTCCACGCCTCGCCGCTGCCGCATGCCCATGTGGTCACCACGACCACGCACAAGAGCTTGCGCGGGCCGCGCGGCGGGATGATCCTGTGCAATGACGAGGACATCGCCAGGAAGATGAACGCGGCGGTGTTCCCGGGATTGCAGGGCGGCCCGCTGATGCACGTGATCGCGGCCAAGGCCGTGGCCTTCGCCGAGGCGCTGCGGCCCGAGTTCAGGGCCTATGCCGCCCAGGTCAAGGCCAATGCCGCCGCCATGGCGGACGAGCTGATGAAGGGCGGCATCGACATCGTCTCGGGCGGCACCGACAACCACCTCTGCCTCGCCGACCTGCGGCCCAAGGGTGTGACCGGCAAGGCCGCCGAGGCGGCGCTGGGCCGGGCGCACATCACCTGCAACAAGAACGGCGTGCCCTTCGACCCCGAAAAGCCCTTCGTCACCAGCGGTGTCCGCCTCGGCGCCCCGGCCGGCACCACGCGCGGCTTTGGCGTGGCCGAGTTCTGCCAGATCGCGCGCTGGATCACCGAGGTCGTCGATGGCCTGGCCGCGCATGGCGAGGCCGGCAACGGCGAGGTCGAGGCCAAGGTGAAGCGCGAGGTCCAGGCCCTCTGCGACCGCTTCCCCCTCTATCCGGGGATGTGACGCCGGGCGCGGCGGCCCGTGGCTGACGGCGGCCAGCGCACCCGCGGCCTTGAACATCGCCTCGGCGACCGGGTCCGCGCCCGGCTGCCGCCGGCGGCGGCAGAGGCCGCGCTCTTCGTCCTCAAACAGGGCTGGGCCTGCCTGTTCGGCGGCCTGCTGGTGATTGCCATCGTGGCCAGCAAACTGCTGTGGCAGCCGAACTGGCCTGTCCACCGCTACGACGCCCTCTTCCTCTTCGCCATCGCCACCCAGGCGCTGTTCCTGTGGCAGCGGCTGGAGACCTGGGAAGAGGCAAGGGTCATCCTGCTCTTCCATC
>JANOGU010000172.1:0-6189 GCA_031406135.1 Rhodobacterales bacterium | reverse complement strand
GCCGCATAAAGCCCCGCCGCCATCGCTTTCGCCTGAATCTCCCGGATCAGCTCCACGGGCAGGACACCCGACCGTTCCACTGCCAGCTCATGCGGGTAAAGCTCCGCCTCAACGAAAGCCCGCGTCGTCTCGACGATCATCCGCTGTTCTTCGGTCAGCGCGAAATCCATTATCCCCTCCTCTGTCCGACGAAGCGCCCGGTGCCGTCCGGCCGCGGCAGGGCGGCGTGGGCCGCGGCGATGGGCCGCAGCTTCGCCAGCACCTGCGGTGCGGCCGGGCAGGTCTTTCCGGCCTTCATGTCGACGTGCAGGCAGATCTGCTCGATGGTGGCCACGACCTCATCGCCACGCTTCAGCGCGATGAAATGGTGCAACCGCTTGTCGTCCGCTGCCAGCACCTGCAGCGTGCCCACCAGCCGGTCGCCCAGCCTGGCCTCGCCCAGATGCCGCACCAGGCTCTCGGCGGTGTAGTAGGAATGCCCGCCGGCCACATAGTCGAGGTCCGCGCCGATCAGCCGCAGGAAGGCGTCACAGGTCTCCGAGGCGCAGAACAGGTAGCGGCTTTCGGTCATGTGGCCGTTGTAGTCGATCCAGCCCGGCAGGACCTGCATCTGCGCCAGCACCAGCGGCGCCCCGGTCGGCCCCGGCGCAGGATCGGCATGAAACGCCGCCGCCCGCCGCGCGTCATGCGCGCGCAGCACCTTGCCGGCGCCGGTGTCGCGCTCCTTCAGCGACCGCAGGATGCCGACCAGGTTCTGGTCGCGCAGCCGTTCCAGATCGCGGATGGGCATGTGGCCGGACTGGGCATCCGACTGGCCGGCCACCAGTTCGACCAGTTCGTCGTTGAACTCCGGCACGTCCATCAGCCTGGTCCAGGGCCATTTCAGCGCCGGGCCGAACTGCGCCATGAAATGCCGCATGCCCGCCTCGCCGCCGGCGATGCGGTAGTTTTCGAACAGGCCCATCTGCGCCCAGCGCAGGCCGAAACTCATCCGGATCGCGTCGTCGATCTCTTCGGTGGTGGCGACGCCATCCTTGAGCATCCACAAGGCCTCGCGCCAGACCGCCTCGAGGAACCGGCTGCCGATGAAAGCGTCGATCTCCTTGCGCATGACCAGCGGAAACATCCCGATCTCGGTCACGATCTCCGCCGTGCGCGCGATGACCTCGGGCGGGTTCGCGGCCGAGGCCGATATTTCCAGCAGCGGCAGCAGGTAGACCGGCGTGAACGGATGCGCGACGATGATGTTGCCGGGCACCGCGGCGCCCTGCTGCAGATCGACCGCCTTGAAGCCCGAGGTCGACGACCCGATCAGCAGCCCCGGATTGATCTGCTGCATCTGGGCATAGACCCGGTGCTTCAAATCCAGCCGCTCGGACACGCTTTCCTGCGCATATTCTGCGCCCTCCAGCGCCTCGGCCAGAGTGGCGGCAAAGCTCAGCCGGCCCTCGGGCGGCATCGGCACGTCAGACAGCGCAGGCACCGCCAGCCGGGCATTGGCCAGCATGATCGCCACATTGCGCTCGGCCGCCGGCCCGGGATCGAACACCGCAACGTCCCAACCGTTCAACAGGAACCGCGCCGCCCAGCCGCCGCCGATGACGCCGCCGCCGATGATTGCAACCTTCCGTGCCATGCCGTCCTCTTTCGCCCTTGCGGCCAACGCCGTCACTGCGGCGCCCGCTTCGTCAGCTTCAGCTTCTCGCGCACCTCGGCCGGGCCGATCAACCGGGCGCCCATGCCCTCGATGATGCCGACCGCGCGTTCCACCAACTGCTCGTTGCGCGCCAGCTGCCCCTTGCCGAGCCAGAGGTTGTCCTCCAGCCCGACCCGCGCGTTGCCCCCCGCCAGCACCGCCGCCGCGACAAAGGCCATCTCGTTGCGCCCCAGGCCGAAGGCCGAGAACACCCAGCCCGACGGCACGTTGTTGACCATCGCCATGAAGGTGTTGAGGTCGTCCGGCGCGCCCCAGGGCACGCCCATGCAGAGCTGCACCAGCACCGGCTCGGGGATGATCCCCTCGCTGACCAGCTGCTTGGCCAGCCAAAGGTGCCCGGTGTCGAAGGCCTCGATCTCGATCCGGGCGCCCGCCGCCGCCATCCGCGCGCCCATGTCGCGCAACAGGCCGGGGGTGTTGACCATCACGTAGTCGGCCTCGGCGAAGTTCATCGTGCCGCAGTCGAGCGTGCAGATCTCCGGCTGGCACTGGACGATATGCGCCACCCGCGCGGTGGCGCCGGTCATGTCCGACTTCTGGCTCATCCGGTCCATCGCCTCGGTGCCGTCAAACAGCATGTCGCCGCCCATGCCGGCGGTGAGGTTCAGCACCACGTCGGTGCCGCTGTCGCGGATCCGCCCGGTCACCTCGCGGTAGTAGTCCAGCCGGCGCGAGGGGGCGCCGGTCTCGGGGTCGCGCACATGGCAGTGGACGATGGCGGCCCCGGCCTTGGCGGCGGCAATCGCGCTGTCGGCGATCTGCTTCGGTGACCGCGGCACATGCGGGCTGCGGTCCTGCGTCCCGCCCGACCCGGTCACGGCACAGGTGATGAAAACCTCGCGGTTCATGGTCAAAGGCATCGCGGTCCTCCCTCTCTGGCGCCCACCCTAGCCGCTCCCGCGCCGCAATGACGCGCACTTCCCGAAACCCTCATTTCGCTTTATGCTCCCCCTGCGCTGTTCATCTCTTGCCAAATATCCCGGGGTCCGGGGCAGCGCCCCGGGGGATGCCGTATGCGATGACCGCCGATCTGTTTGTCGCTTCCGACCAGCCCCTGACCATCGCCCTCTTCGTCCTGCCGCAGGCCTCGATCCTGGAGGTGGCGAGCGCGCTGGACCCGCTGCGCAGCGCCAACCGCTTCCTCGGGCGCGAGGCCTATCGCTGGCGCGTGGTCTCGCCCGACGGTCGCCCGGTGCCGCTGACCTGCGGCATCGAACTGCCGTCCCAGGGACCGCTCGCGGCGGCCGAAGGCGCCGACGCGCTGTTCGTGATCGCGGGATACCGGCTCGATGCGGTCGTCACCCGGGCGCTGACGCACGATCTCGCGCGTATCGCGCCGCGCTTCGCGCTGGTCGCGGGCATCGACGCCGGGCCCTGGGTGATGGCCCGCGCCGGGCTGCTTGCCGGCCACTTCGCCACCGTGCATTGGGAAGACCTCGAGGACTTCGCCGCCCGCCACCCCGACGTGGACGTTCTTCCCGACCGCTTCGTGATCGACCGGGCGCGCGCCACCATCGGCGGCGCGGCGGCGGCGGCCGACTTCGCACTGGCGCTGATCGCCGCCCGGCAGGGCCGGCCGCTGGCGCGGCAGGTGGCGACCTCGTTCCTGATGTCCGCCCGCCCCGGCGCCGATCCGCAGGTGATCCCCGACCGCGCCATCGACCCGCGCGTGGCCCGCGCCGTGGCGCGGATGGAAGCGCGGCTCGACGCGCCCGAGCCGGTGGCCGAGACCGCCGCCGCCGTCGGCCTGTCCCCGCGACGGCTGGAAACCCTGTTTGCCCAGGCCTTCGGCACCACGCCCGGCGCCTACGGCCTGTCGCTGCGGCTGACCGCCGCCCGCCGCATGGTGACCGAACAGCGCCAGCCGCTCGCCGAGATCGCGCTGCGCACCGGCTTTTCTTCTGCCGGCACGCTGTCGCGCGCCTTCCGCCGCGCCTTCGGCACCTCGCCGCGGGGGCTGAGGCGAGGCTGAGGCGCCACGCCGCGCGCGCAAATTCCTTTAAGGAAGGAATTTGCAATTTTCTTCCTTCAAGAAAATTGCCTGCCCCGGACGCGGCGCGGCGCCGCCGCCCCGCCCCCTTGCACCCCCCTGCTCCCCCACTATAAGCGCGGTCAATTTGCGCCTTGGGGGCCTCTCCACATGCCGAAACGCACCGACATCCGCTCGATCATGATCATCGGCGCGGGGCCCATCGTCATCGGTCAGGCCTGCGAGTTCGACTATTCCGGCGCCCAGGCCTGCAAGGCGCTGCGCGAGGAAGGCTACCGGGTCGTCCTGGTCAACTCCAACCCGGCCACGATCATGACCGACCCCGGCATGGCCGACGCCACCTACATCGAGCCGATCACCCCAGAAGTCGTCGCCCGGATCATCGAGAAGGAACGCCCCGACGCGCTGTTGCCCACCATGGGCGGGCAGACCGCGCTCAACACCGCGCTGGCGCTCGACGACATGGGGGTGCTGGAAAAGTTCGGCGTGCAGATGATCGGCGCCAAGCGTCCCGCCATCGAGATGGCCGAGGACCGCAAGCTGTTCCGCGAGGCGATGGACCGGATCGGGCTGGAGAACCCCAAGGCCGCGATCATCGCCGCGCCGAAGCGGGCGAACGGCAAATTCGACATCGCCGCCGGCGTCCGGCAGGCACTCGACGCGCTGGAAACCGTGGGCCTGCCCGCGATCATCCGCCCCGCCTTCACCCTGGGCGGCACCGGCGGCGGCGTCGCCTACAACCGCGACGACTACGAGGAAATCGTCAAGGGCGGGCTGGAGGCCAGCCCCGTCGCGCAGGTACTGGTGGACGAAAGCCTGCTCGGCTGGAAGGAGTTCGAGATGGAGGTGGTCCGCGACAGCGCCGACAACGCCATCATCGTCTGCGCGATCGAGAACGTGGACCCGATGGGCGTGCATACCGGCGACTCGATCACCGTCGCCCCGGCGCTGACGCTGACCGACAAGGAATACCAGATCATGCGCAACGGCAGTATCGCCGTGCTGCGCGAGATCGGGGTGGAGACCGGCGGCTCCAACGTGCAATGGGCGATCAACCCGAAGGACGGCCGCATGGTCGTCATCGAGATGAACCCGCGCGTCTCGCGCTCCTCCGCACTGGCCTCCAAGGCCACCGGCTTCCCCATCGCCAAGATCGCCGCCAAGCTGGCCGTCGGCTACACGCTCGACGAGCTCGACAACGACATCACCCGTGTCACCCCGGCCTCCTTCGAGCCCGCCATCGATTATGTCGTGACCAAGATCCCCCGCTTCGCCTTCGAGAAGTTCCCCGGCAGCGAGCCCTTCCTCACCACCGCGATGAAGTCGGTGGGCGAGGCCATGGCCATCGGCCGCAGCTTCCACGAGTCGGTACAGAAGGCGCTGGCCTCGCTGGAAACCGGGCTGACCGGCTTCGACGAGATCGCCATCCCGGGCGCGCCGGACCGCGCGGCCATCCTCAAAGCGCTGAGCCAGGCCACGCCCGACCGGCTGCGCGTGATCGCCCAGGCGATGCGCGAGGGGCTGACCGACGACGACATCGCAGCCGCCACCGCCTTCGACCCCTGGTTCCTTGCCCGCATCCGCGAGATCATCGACACCGAGGCGCAGGTCCGCGCGCAGGGCCTCGGCGACGCCGAAAACCTGCGGCGGCTCAAGATGATGGGCTTCACCGACGCCCGCCTTGCCATCCTCACCGGGGCCAGCGAGAAGGACATCCGCCGCCTGCGTGCCCGCCAGGGCATCCACGCCGTGTTCAAGCGCATCGACACCTGCGCCGCCGAGTTCGAGGCGCAGACCCCATACATGTATTCCACCTACGAGGCCCCCGCGATGGGCGACGTGGAATGCGAATCCCGTCCCACGAATGCCAAGAAGGTCGTCATCCTCGGTGGCGGCCCCAACCGCATCGGCCAGGGCATCGAGTTCGACTACTGCTGCTGCCACGCGGCTTACGCGCTGACCGCGGCGGGCTACGAGACGATCATGGTCAACTGCAACCCCGAGACCGTCTCCACCGACTACGACACCTCCGACCGGCTGTATTTCGAGCCGCTGACGCTGGAGCATGTCCTCGAGATTCTGCGGGTGGAGCGCGACAACGGCACGCTGCACGGCGTCATCGTCCAGTTCGGCGGCCAGACGCCACTGAAGCTCGCCCAGACCCTCGCCCACGAGGGCATCCCGATCCTCGGCACCTCGCCCGACGCCATCGACCTGGCCGAGGACCGCGAGCGGTTCCAGAAGCTGCTGCACACCCTGAACCTCAAGCAGCCGGTCAACGGCCTCGCCACCACCCGCGACGAGGCCTTCGCGGTGGCCGCCCGCATCGGCTACCCCCTCGTGATCCGCCCCAGCTATGTCCTCGGCGGCCGCGCCATGGAAATCGTGCGCGACGACGCGCAGCTGGAACGCTACATCGCCACCGCCGTGCAGGTCTCGGGCAGGAACCCGGTCCTCCTGGACAGCTACCTCGCCGGCGCGG
>JANOGU010000154.1:0-4853 GCA_031406135.1 Rhodobacterales bacterium | reverse complement strand
TCGGCGGGGCTGTCGGCAAAGGTCAGGCGGTCGGCGGGCTGGCGGGCGCATTCGGCGTTGAAGTCCTTGACCAACGCGGAATGGCCAACCGGGTTCTTCGGCCGGATCAGCTTGACGATCCACGATTTCGGCGGGCCAAGGTAGCGCGCGAGATCGACCTCCAGCACGGTCTTGACGCCCGGCGACAGCTTCACCGCCGCCGCCACCTTCTGCGGCACGTCGGTCTTGGGGAAGGCTTTCAGCGTGACCACGATCTTGGCCCGCGTCTCGCGCAGGATCGCCGCGATCTGCTCGGGTTCCAGCAGCGGGTTGATCGGGTTCACGATCCCCGCCACCGACGCGCCCAAGAGCGTCACCGCCGTTTCCGTGCTGTTCGGCAGGACAAAGGCGACCACATCGCCCTGCCCCACGCCGAGGGAATGGAACAGGTTCGCCGCCTGGGTCACGCGGCCGTGCAGCTTTGCCCAGGTCAGCGTCTCGGACCTGGTGCCGGGACCGGACAGCAGCTGGAAGCTGAAGGCCGGGCGGCTGCCGTGGCGGTCCCTGGCCTGGCCCAGGAACTCGAACATCGAGCGGGCGATCTTGCGGTCGGCCCAGGGCATCTGGCCCTCGATGGCATTGCGGTCGGCGACCGATGCAAACACGCCCATGGCGTTCCTCCCCCTATGACCGGTTCCGCCTGTCCCGGCGGGTTCCGTTGGGCAAACCATGGCGGCGGAACCGGTTTCGGGCAAGTCCGCCGTCAGGCGGCAACGCAACGTCAGGGGTCTGCCTATTCCGCCGCCAGCCCCTCGGTGAACTGCAGCCGCGCCAGCCGCGCATAAAGCCCGCCCTCGGCCACCAGCGCGTCATGCCGCCCCTGCGCCACGATCCGCCCGCCGTCCAGCACCACGATGCGGTCCGCGCCCTTCACCGTGGCCAGCCGGTGCGCCACCACCAACGTGGTGCGCCCTTGCCGCAGCCGGTCCACCGCCTGCTGCACCGCGCGCTCGCTTTCCGCATCGAGCGCCGAGGTTGCCTCGTCCAAGAGCAGGATCGGCGCATCGCGCAGGATCGCCCGGGCGATGGCGATGCGCTGCTTCTGCCCGCCCGACAGCATCACCCCGCGTTCACCCACCCAGGTCGCATAGCCCTGCGGCAGGGCCGCCAGGAATTCATGCGCCGCCGCCGCCTTCGCCGCTGTCTCCACCTCCGCATCCGTCGCCTCCGGCCGGCCGAAGCGGATGTTCTCGCGGGCCGAGGTGGCAAAGATCACCGGGTCCTGCGGCACCATGGCGATGGCGCGGCGGAAGTCGGCGCGGGCGAGCCCGGCGACGTCCGCCCCGTCGATGGTGATCCGCCCGGTCTTGGGGTCGTAAAACCGCAGCAGAAGCTGGAATACCGTGGTCTTGCCCGCGCCCGATGGTCCGACCAGCGCCACCGTCTCCCCCGGCGCGACCTGCAGGTCGAAGCCGTCGAGCGCCGAGACCTCGGGGCGCGCGGGGTAGCGGAAGCCAACGCCCTCGAAGCCTATTGCCCCTCTCACGGGCCGGGCCAAAGCCACCGGACTGGCCGGATCCTGCACCGGGTCGGCGGCGTTCAGCAGTTCCACCAGCCGCTCCGTCGCCCCGGCCGCCCGCTGCACCTCGCCCCAGATTTCGCTCAGCGCCCCGACCGAGCCGGCCACCATCACCGCGTAGATCAGGAACTGCACCAGCTCGCCCGGGCTCATCGCCCCCGCCCGCACGTCGCGCGCGCCGATCCAGAGCACGCCGACAATGCCTGTGAAGGTCAGGAAGATCACGATCACGGTCATCAGGGCCCGCGTGGTGATCCGGGTCCGGGCCGAGACATAGGACGCTTCCGTCACCCTGCCGAATGCCGCGCGACTGGCGACCTCGTGGGTAAAGGCCTGCACCGTGGGCACCGCGCCCAGCGCCTCGGACGCCTGGCCCGAGGAGACTGCGATCAGGTCCTGGTTCTCGCGTGACAGCCGCCGCAGCCGGCGGCCCATCACGACGATGGGCACGATCACTGCGGGCACGATCAGCAGCACCAGTCCGGTCAGCTTGGTCGAGGTCAGGAACAGCGCCACCAGCCCGCCCGCCAGCATCAGCGCATTGCGCATCGCGATCGAGGCCGACGAGCCGATCACCGACAGCAGCAGCGTGGTGTCGGTGGTGATCCGGCTGACCACCTCGCCGGTCAGGATGCGCTCGAAGAACTGCGGCGACAGGCCCAGCACGCGGTCGAAGACCGCCCGGCGGATGTCGGCGACGATGCGTTCCCCGAGCCGCGTGACCAGCCAGTAGCGCAGGCCCGTGCCCAGCGCGAGCAGCGCGGCGATGAGCAGCGCGGCGCTGAAATAGGCGTCCAGAAGTGCTGCATTGTCGGCGGCAAAGCCGTCCACCACGCGGCGCACCGCCAGTGGCAGGACCAGCGAGACGCTGGCGGTCAGCACCAGCGCCGCCGTCGCGAAGGCGAAGTCGCGCGCATAGGGCCGGGCAAAGGGCGCGAGGCCCCGCAGCGCGCCGACCCTGCGGCCTTTCGGACGGTCTTCGTTTGCCGGATCGGCCATCTGCGTCCCTTGCTGCGCCGGGGGTGTAGTGGACCGGGCCGGCCGCATCAAGCCGGCCGGCGCCGCTTCCCTCCGCCGCCGCGCCGGTCTAGCCTCCCCGGGTTCTGCCCCCCTGCCGTCCGGTCCGCGCCCGATGCCCATGTTCCCCGCCCCCGACGGCACCGCCATCGCCTTCGCCGACGAGGGCGAGGGGCTGGCGCTCCTCGGCCTTTCCGGGCTGACCCGGACGATGGCGGACTTCGACTATCTCAGGCCCCACCTGCCGCCCTGCCGGCTGATCCGCATGGACTATCGCGGCCGCGGCGGTTCGGGCTGGTCCGGCGCCGCCAGCTACACGATCCCGACCGAGGCGCAGGACGCTGTGGCGCTTCTCGACCATCTCGGCATCGCCCGGGCCGCCTTGATCGGCACCTCGCGCGGGGGGCTGATCGGCCTCGTCCTTGCGGCAACGGCGAAGGACCGCCTCCTCGGCCTCTGCCTCAACGACGCGGGGCCGGCGCTGGAGCTGCAAGGCCGCGCCCGCATCCGCGACTACGTCGGCCGCGATCCGGCGGCGAAGACCCATGCCGGGATGGCCGCGCTGCTGCCCCGGGTCTCGCCCGGGTTCGCGGATGTTCCCCCGGAGCGGTGGCTGACGGAGGCGCGCAGGCACTGGCGCGAGACGCCGGAGGGTTTGCGCATCACCTACGACCCGGCTCTGCGCGATGCCTTCCTGGCGGCGGAAACGCTGCCTGCCGTGGACCTCTGGCCGCTCTGGGACGCCACCGCCGGCCTGCCGGTGGCCCTGATCCGGGGCGGGGGCTCCGACCTGATCTCGGCCACGACAGCCGACGAAATGCGCCGCCGCCGCCCCGACCTGATCTTCGCCGCGGTGCCGGGGCGCGGACATGTCCCCTTTCTCGACGAGCCCGAAAGCGTCACAGTGGTGCAGGCGTTCCTGAAGGCCTGTGCATGACCGACCTCGCCCGCATCGAAGCTGCTGCCCGGCGTCTCCACGGACACGCCCGGGTGACGCCGCTGCTCACGTCGCCCGCGCTCGACGCCATCGCCGGGCGCCGGGTCTGGGTGAAGGCGGAGTGCCTGCAGCACACCGGCTCGTTCAAGTTCCGCGGCGCCTGGGCCGCGGTCTCGGCCATGTCGGCGGAGGATCGCGCCCGCGGCGTGATTGCGCTGTCCTCGGGCAACCACGCCCAGGGCGTGGCGCTGGCCGCCGCCCGGCACGGCGCCTCGGCGCTGATCGTGATGCCCGCAGACGCGCCCCTGGCCAAGATCGAGGGCACCCGCGCGCTGGGCGGCGAGCTGCTGCTCTACGACCGGGCGACCGAGGACCGCGAGGCGGTGGCCGCCGGCGCTCAGGGCGACCGCATCATGGTGCGTCCCTACGACGACCCGGAGGTGATCGCGGGCCAGGGCTCCATCGGGCTGGAGCTTGCCGCGCAAGCAGCGCAGGCCGGGATCGACGCGGCCGAAGTCGCGGTCTGCTGCGGCGGCGGCGGGCTGTCGTCCGGCATCGCGCTGGCGCTGGCCGACCGGCCGGGTTTCCGCGTGCGCACGGTGGAACCCGAAGGCTTTGACGACATGGCCCGCAGCCTCGCGTCAGGGACGCCGCAGCGCAACGCGCAGACCGCGGGCTCGCTCTGCGACGCGATCCTGACACCCACGCCGGGGGTCCTGACCCTGCCGATCCTGGCGCGGCTGGCCGGCCCCGGCCTGGCCGTCAGCGACGACGAGGCGCTGCACGCCATGGCGCTGGCCTTCCGCCACCTCAAGCTGGTGCTCGAACCCGGCGGCGCGGTGGCGCTGGCCGCCGCGCTGTTCCGCTCCGGCGCCTTTGCCGCGCCGGACGTTATCGCCATCGCCTCCGGCGGCAACGTCGATGCCCCGGTCTTCGCCCGCGCGCTCTCCCGCTTCGCGGCCTGATCCGCATGCCGGGCGTCGCTTCCCGGCCAGACAGCGCCGCTCTCGCGGCATTCATCTCTTCCCAAGTATCCCGCGGGGGTCCGGGGGCGCGAAGCCCCCGGGGGTCCCGCCAAGCCCGGACCCCTGCCCCATGCGCCTGACCGATCTCGAGATTTTCACCGTCGCCCCGCCCGCCCCCGGCTGGGGCGGGCGGTACTGGATGTTCCCGAAGCTGACCACCGACGACGGCATCACGGGCTACGGCGAGTGCTACGCCTCGACCGTGGGGCCAAAGGCGATGCAGGCCGTCATCGAGGACGTTTTCTCCCGCCACATGGAAGGCGAGAACACGGAGAACATCGAGCTGATGTTACGCCGCGCCTATACCTCGGGCTTC
>JANOGU010000146.1:0-11244 GCA_031406135.1 Rhodobacterales bacterium | reverse complement strand
CCGCGCCGGGCGAGGCGGCGGCGCTGGCCCGGCTGTCGCCGGGGCCTGCGGCGGCGCGGGCCTGGGCGGAGCTGGCGCAGAGCCTGACTGAGCGCGCCCGCCGCGGCCGGTCGCTCAACCTTGACGCCGGCGCGCTCTGCCTCGATATGCTGCTGCGGATCGAGGAAACCGCGGGCCGGATCGCCGCGGGACAGGCCGCGTGATGAGCCCAGAGCCCGCCCCAGACTTCGCCGCGGGACCTGCCCCCGACGTCGTCGACAGCCACTGCCACCTCGATTTTCCCGATTTCGCCGGGGAGCTGCCGGATGTGATCGCCCGGGCGCGTGCGGCGGGCGTCACCCGGATGGTCACGATCTGCACGCGGTTGGCCAGCGAGCCCGCCGCGCGGGCCATCGCCGAGGCGCATGCCGGGGTGTTCTACGCCTGCGGCACGCATCCGATGTCGGCGGCGGAGGTGCCGCTGGCCGCGGTGGAGGACCTGGTGGCCATCGCCGGGCACCGCAAGTGCGTGGGCATCGGCGAGACCGGGCTCGACTACCACTACACGCCCGACAGCGCGCCGCGCCAGCAGGAGAGCCTGCGCCGGCACATCGCGGCGGCACGGCTCACCGGCCTGCCGCTGATCATCCACGCCCGCGATGCCGATGCCGACATGTCGCGCATCCTGTCCGAGGAGCACCGGGCCGGCGCCTTTTCCTGCGTCATGCACTGCTATTCCTCGGGGCCGGCGCTGGCCGAAACCGCCTTGGGCCTGGGCTTCTACCTGTCCATGTCCGGCATCGCCGCCTTCCCGAAATCCGGAGCGCTGCGTGCGATCTTCCGCGCCGCGCCGCTCGAGCGCATCCTGGTCGAGACCGACAGCCCCTACCTCGCCCCGCCGCCGCACCGCGGACGGCGGAACGAACCCGCCTACACGGCCCACACCGCCAGGGCGGGGGCCGACCTGTTCGGGATCAGCTACGCCGCCTTCGCGGCCGCCACCTCGGCGAATTTCGACCGCCTGTTCGCCAAGGCCGCGCAGGCGGCGCGGGCGGCATGACCGCGCGGCTGCGCTTCACCATCCTGGGCTGCGGCTCGTCGGGCGGCGTGCCGCGACTGGGGGGCGACTGGGGCGACTGCGATCCGGCAAACCCGAAGAACCGCCGCCGCCGCTGTTCGCTGCTGGTGGAGCGCGTCGGCGGGGACGGCATCACCCGGGTGCTGATCGACACCGCTCCCGACCTGCGCGAGCAGCTCCTGGGCGCCGGCGTCGGAACGCTCGACGCCGTGGTCTACACCCATTCCCACGCCGACCACATGCACGGCATCGACGACCTGCGGCAGGTTGTCTTCAACCTGCAATCCCGGCTTCCGGTCTGGGCCGATGCGCAGACGCAGGAGGCGCTGCTGTCGCGCTTCGGCTATGCCTTCGCGCAGCCGGCAGGCTCGCCCTATCCGCCGATCCTCGACCTTTTCACCATCGACGGGCCGGTGACCGTGGCGGGCGCCGGCGGGCCGGTGACGCTCACGCCCTTCACCGCCGACCATGGCTCCTCCACCGCGCTCGGCTTCCGCATCGGCGGGCTGGCCTATCTGCCGGACGCCGTGGGCCTCGACGACGCCGCCTTCGCGGCACTGGAGGGGCTGGAGGTCTGGGTGGTGGACGCGCTGCGCCGCCGGCCGCACCCGACGCATGCGCATCTGGCGATGACGCTCGACTGGATCGCGCGGGCCCGGCCGAAGCGGGCGGTGCTGACCAACATGCACGTCGATCTCGACTATGCGACAGTTTTGGCCGAGACCCCCGCCCAGGTGACCCCGGCCTTTGACGGCATGGTCATCGAACTGCCGGACTGACCCACTTGCAGGCACTCATCGACGTCATCCTGCCGGTCTTCCTGGTCATCGGCGCGGGTTATGCGCTGGCACGCGCGGGCATGTTCGGCGAGACGGCGGTGGACGGACTGATGCGCTTTGCGCAAGGCGTGGCGCTGCCGATGCTGCTGTTCCGCAACGTCGCGGCGCTGGACCTCGCGCAGGCGTTCCAGCCGGGGCTCTTGCTGTCGTTCTACGTCGGCGCCTTCACCGGCTTCGCCGCGGGCTTTGCCGGCGCGCGGCTGATCTTCGCCCGGCCGCCCGCCGACAGCGTGGCCATCGGCTTCGTCTGCCTGTTCTCGAACTCGCTGCTGCTCGGCACCGCCATCACCGAACGCGCCTACGGCACGGCGGCGCTGGCCGGGAACTTCGCGATCATCGCCATCCACGCGCCGATCCTCTACGCGGTGGGGATCGCCGCGATGGAGGCGGTGAAGGCGCGCGGCGTCGGCCTGTCGCTGCCGGCACTGGGATCGAAGATCGGCCGGGCGATCCTGACCCAGCCGCTGGTGATCGGCATCCTCGCCGGCTTTGCCGTGAACGTCGCCGGCCTGCCACTGCCAGGGGTCATCACCTCGGCGCTCGACATGCTGATCAAGGCCGGCATCCCGACCGCGCTCTTCGGCCTCGGCGGGGTTCTGTTCCGCTACCGGCCGGAGGGCGACAGGGCGACGATCACCATGGTCTGCGCGATCAGCCTGGTGCTGCACCCGGCCGTCACCTGGGCGCTCGGCCGCCACGTCTTTGCGCTCGACACCGCGGCGATGCGCTCGGCGGTGCTGACGGCGGCGATGGCACCGGGGGTCAACGCCTATCTCTTCGCCCATTTGTACGGCGTTGCCAAACGGGTGGCGGCGACCTCGGTGCTGGTGGCGACCGCGCTGTCCATCGTCACCGTCTGGGGCTGGCTGCAGGTGCTGCCGTAGGATGCGCTTCAGCGCACCCTACCGCGGCGTCACGCCGCGCAGCCGCTCCGACCGCCGGCGCAGCAACTCGACCGTGGTCAAGAGCAGGACCGAGATGATCACCAGGATCGTCGCCACGGCAAGGATCGCCGGGCTGATCGCCTCGCGGATGCCGTTGAACATCTGACGGGGGATGGTCTGCTGGTCGGGCCCGGCGATGAAGAGGACCGCCACCACCTCGTCGAACGAGGTGACAAAGGCGAACAGCGCGCCTGAGATGATGCCGGGCAGGATCAGCGGCATGATCACCTTGAAGAACGTGGTGCGCGGGTTGGCCCCGAGCGACTGCGCGGCGCGGATCAGCGACTGGTCAAAGCCGGACAGCGTCGCCGTCACCGTGATGATCACGAAGGGAATGCCAAGTACGGCATGGGCGACGATCACCCCAAGATGCGAGTTCGCAAGGCAGCCCTTTTCCGACAGGAATCCGCCGAAGATCAGGCTCATCGCGCTGTCGGGGGCGACGCAGGCCTTGGCGAAGAAAAAGCTCATCCCCACGGCGATGATGATGATCGGCACGATCATCGGGCTGATCAGCAGCGCCATGATCACGCGGCGATAGGGCATTTCCGGACGGCTGAGGCCCAACGCGGCGATGGTGCCAAGGGTCGTGGCCAGGATCGTCGCCCAAAGCCCGACCCAGAAGCTGTTCTTGGCTGCCTGCACCCAGGTCGCCCGCTCCCAGACCGCCGACCACCAGGTATTGTCGCGCGGGGTTTCGGGTGCGGGATGGCCCAGCGTTAAGAGCGTGTCATACCAGCGCAGGGAATAGCCTTCGGGGTCGAAGGTCAGCATCTTCGGGGTCAGGGAGAAATAGGGCTCGGCGTTGAAGGAAAGCGGGATCACGATCAGGATCGGTGCGATCAGGAACAGAAACACCAGCCCGCAGATCACGAGGTAGGTGTAATACCAGGCGCGTTCCAGGGGCGAGGCATAGGTGGGAAGGGCCATGCTTCTTTATCCCAGTTTCAGACGGTCGATGCCGATCAGCCGGTCGTAGACCCAGTAAAGCGCCAGGATCGCGGCCAGCAGCATCGCGGCAATGGCGGCTGCGAGCGACCAGTTCGACTTGGTCATGTGAAAGCTGATCAGGTTCGAGATGAGCTGCCCGTCCGCGCCGCCGACAAGGGCGGGGGTGATGTAGTAGCCGACCGCCAGGATGAAGACGAGCAGCGACCCCGCCGCGATACCGGGCAGGGTTTGCGGCAGATAGACCCGGCGGAACGTGGTCCAGCTTGTCGCCCCCAGACTGCGGGCAGCGCGGGCATAGCTGGGCGGGATCACCCGCATCACCGAATACAAGGGCAGGATCATGAACGGCAACAGCACATGCGACATCGCCACGATGGTGCCGGTCAAGTTGTACATCATGGTCAGGCGCCCGTCATCGGTGATCAGGCCAAGGCCCACCATCAAATCGTTGACGATCCCCTGTTCCTGCAGAAGCGCAATCCAAGAGGTCGTGCGCACCAGAAGCGAGGTCCAGAACGGCAAGAGGACCAGGATCATCAACAGTGAGGACTTCGCCATCGGCAGCACGGCCAGAAGATGCGCAACCGGGAAGGCCAGCAGCAGGCAGATGAAGGTGATGAGGCCTGAAACGAGGAAAGTCTTGAAGAACAGGTAAAGATAGATGCGCTGTTTGTCATCGCCGCGCGCCCAGCCGTCAGCGGTCAGCTTGCGGTCGGCGGCGACCTTGTAGAACTCGGTCGTGAAGTTGCCGGAGGCCGATTGCATCCCCAGCCAAAGCACCGGCTTGCCCCATTCGGGGTCCAGCGCCAGCAATGCCTCCTTGTAGGGCGGCTTCATATCCTTGGCGGCCCGCGCCCCCGCCTTGAACAGCGAGATCGAGCCGGGGACGGAATAGTTGATCCGGGCGCCCGCCATGCCGGTGTTCTTGTCGGCCTGCATCTTGCCAAGGTCCTGGACCAGGGCCGCAAAGGCCTCTTCCGGCGGATTGGCCGGGTCGAAATCGGGATTGGCGTTGAACCAGGCCACCAGAAGCGGGGCCGAAGCCGAGAATCCGTCATGTTCGACCGATCGCTTCAGCATGTAGATGATCGGGATCAGAAAGGTCAGCAGGACAAAGAGCAGAAGCGGCAGGACCAGCAGAAACGCCCGGCGCTTGGCACGGGCCTGCGCAGACGCCAGCGCCTCTTTCAGCGGGCGGCCGTCGGCTGTTGTCAGAAGTTCCGGGGTCGCCTCGGCCATGCCAGCCTCGCAGGGATCGATTCGGGCGCGAGGTCATCCCCGCGCCCGAGGTCTTGGATTACTGCGCGAGCCAGGCCTGGAAGCGCTCGTTCAGTTCCGAGTCATGGTCAACCCAGAACGCCGACGAGGATTCCAGCGCGTTCCCGAGGTTTTCCGGAGCGGTCGGCAGGTGCGGCGCCATCACGGTCTTGCCGTCCTTGAAGATCAGCTCTTCTTTCATCGACGACTTGCGGGCCGGACCGTAGGAGATCTGCTGGGCTTGGGCGCGCAGACCTTCGGTCGAGGTTGCATAGGCGATGAATTCCATCGCCAGGTCCTTGTTCGGCGCGCCCTTCGGCACAGCGTACATTTCGTTTTCGTAGACCTGACCATCCCAGACGATCTGGAAAGGTTTGCCTTCGTTCACGGCAGCGGCGAAGATCCGGCCATTGTAGGCCGTGGTCATCGTCACTTCGCCGTCCGCCAGAAGCTGCGGAGCCTGTGCGCCGGCTTCCCACCAGACAACGCTGTCCTTGATCGTGTCCAGTTTCGCGAAGGCGCGGTCAACGCCTTCCGGGGTAGAAAGCACGGCATAGACTTCAGCAGCCGGAACGCCATCACCCATCAGCGCGAATTCCAGAACCGCCTTGGCACCCTTGCGCAGGCCGCGCTTGCCAGGGAACTTATCGAGGTCGAAGTAGTCGGCGGCAGTGGTCGGAGCTTCGGGGAACTTGGTGGTGTCATAGGCGAACACGTTCGACCAGATGTCGGTCGAGACGCCGCATTCGGTGATCGCACCGGCCAGGAAGTCGTCAGCAGCCGGGGTGCCATCGGCACCGGCTGGCAGGCTTGCCGCGTCGATCGGTTCCAGCACGCCTTCGTCGCACAGACGGATCGCGTCGGCGATCTCCAGCGAGGCGACGTCAACGGTGACGTTGCCAGCCTCGACCATGGCCTTGACGGCCGGGGCGGGGTTGTCGCTGTCCAGCATGACCGCGCCGTTGCCGGTGGCGGCCATCCACGGTTTCACATGGGCTTCGGTCTGGGCTTCGCCATAAGCGCCGCCCCAGGACATCACTGTCACGTCGGCCTGGGCCGCGAAGGCCAAGGACGAAAGCGCGGTGGAAAGGATCAGGATTTTCTTCATTCACAGGCTCCCTAGTTGAGTTTCACGTCTTGCTCATTTCCATCCGGATGGACCCGGCTGGTATCAGGGGTCGAGCGCGCGGGCATCCTGGGGATGCCAGCCCACCTTGATCTTCTGGCCGGGGGCAAGCTTGGTCTGCCCCAGCGTATTGCGCATCTTCATCACGAAGTTGTCGGACCCGGCGACCTTCAACACGGCCCGAAGGATGTCGCCCATGTAGATGACCTCGACCACTTCGGCGCCAATCGTGTGGGCATCGGGGGGCATCATCTGAGGCTTGAACTCCACCCGCTCGGGCCGGATCGACACCAGCGTCGGCGCCCCCTTGGCGGTCACGTTCACCGGCGTCGCATCGATCACTTCGCCGGTCGCCAGCCTGACCGTGCACTTGCCGCCGCCGATCTCTTCGATGGTGCCGTGCAGTTTGTTGTTTTCGCCGATGAACTGCGCCACGAAACTGTTCTCGGGCCGCTCATAAAGGTCCGCCGGGGGGGCAAGCTGCTGGATGCGCCCGTCGTTGAACACCGCGACCCGGTCGCTCATTGTCAGGGCCTCGCCCTGATCATGCGTCACATAGACGACGGTGATCCCCAGACTTTCGTGCAGATGCTTGATCTCGAACTGCATGTGTTCGCGCAGCTGCTTGTCCAAGGCGCCGAGCGGTTCATCCATCAGCACCAGCTTGGGATCGAAAACCAGCGCGCGTGCCAAAGCGATGCGCTGCTGCTGGCCGCCCCGAAAGCTGCGCGGGGCGGCGGTTGATGAAGCTGTACATCTGCACCATGTCCAGCGCGCGCTTGACCTTGGCCTCGCGGTCGGACTTGCCCATGCCGCGCACTTCCAGCGGGAACGCCAGGTTTTCACCCACCGTCATGTGCGGAAAGAGGGCATAGTTCTGGAACACCATGCCGATGCCGCGCTTGTGCGGCGGGACCTGGTTGATCGGGCGGCCATCAAGCTTGATCTCGCCATGCGTTGCGGTCTCGAACCCGGCCAACATCATCAGGCAGGTGGTCTTGCCCGACCCCGACGGCCCCAGCATGGTCACGAACTCGCCCTTGGCGATGGACAGGTTCAGATCCTTCACGACCAGCGAAACGCCGTCGTAGCTTTTCTGAACATGGTCGAAGACGACAAACCCGTCGGTCCGGGTGTCCCTGGACAAATGCAACACTCCCCGTCGTCCGGCGGTCGGGCCGCTCTTGACTACGGCACTAGCCGATACCGGCGGGCCATTGCAACAACAAGCTCGCCGCAGGGGCGCGGATTCGGGCAAGTGCCTGTCCGAAAGGCCGATGCGCGCAAGGATCGGCCGCAAACGGAAAGGGCGCGCCGGCTGGCGCGCCCTTTCTGAAGTCTGGTGCGGTCGAGAAGACTCGAACTTCCACTCCGGTTAAGGAACAGCGACCTCAACGCTGCGCGTCTACCAATTCCGCCACGACCGCGCGCCGGACGGGCGGTGAAATAGCCGCCCGCACCGGCGAAGGGAAGAGGGAAATGCGCGCCCGCCCGCGCTGCCGCGGGCGGGCGGGGACGCTCAGAAACTGTCGACGTAGGGCAGCTTGAAGGGCAGCAGACCGCCGCCCCCGGCTTCAGGCGCGGGCGCCGGCTGTACCGCGGGGGCCACCGCCGCCGGCGGGTCCACGACCGAGCCGCCCGGCAGCGGCTCGCCCGCCGCGGCATAGGCGGCCATGCGGATCAGCCCGGCGCGGTCGGTCATCCCCGGCGCGAAGACCGAGACAACCTCCACTTCGCCCGAGCCGAGCGCCGCTTCGTACCAGGCGAGCGCCAGGTCCGGGCGCTTGTCGGCGCCGATCCCCTGGGCCAGGTGGTGGCCGACCAGCTCGCCATAGGACGGTTCGCCCATTGCGGTGAGCAGCAGCGCCGAGCCCAGCGCCACATCCAGGTCGTCGGTGGAATAGCCGACACCGAGACAGATTTTCGCCGTCCCCGCCAGCTGCTCCGCCGCCATGCCCGAGCCCTGCACGAAGCCCGCGACGTCCAGCAACACGGCGTCCCGTGCTTTCTGGTCCACGCCCTCGACATAGGCCTTCAGCACCGGGGCAAAGCCCTTGCACTGCGCGGCGATGTCGGCGGCAGAGAAGCCCGCCACATTGGCCGTCAGTTCCTCGCCCTGCGCCATGCCGTAGGTCCGCGCCAGGCAGAACTGCTCCGACAGCGCGAAGCCGGGGTCGGTCATCGTCACCTGGGTGACGAAGCCGCCGTTGGAGTTGGTGACCAGCGACACCTTCGAGCAATAGGACGCCAGCGACACGACCGCGTCCGCCGGGGCGGCGGCAGCCATGAAGGACGGCAGCGCCGTGGCGGCGCCGGCGGCCGGCGCCTCTGGCGCAGGCTCGGTCGCGCCAAAGGTCGGCAGCGGGGCCGCAGGCTCCGGCGCCGCGGTCGCGCCCGCAAGCATCGCCGCGCCCAGGGCCGGCGCCGGCTCGGGCGCCGCGGCCAGCGTGCCGGGCTTGGCAAAGGGATTAGAGGGCGACACGGCCGGGGCGATGCCGCCGGGGGCCACGCCCAGCCGCTCGTCCTTCCAGGCGATCAGCACGCCCTTGGCGCCCAGCGGGTTCTGCAGGATCAGCGACGCCGTCGCCGCCCCCCCCGCCTGCGCCCGGTAGTACGAAGTCACCAGCAGATCGCGCTCGAAATCGTTGAGCTCGCCGGTGCCGGGAAAGCCCATGGTGATCTGATACTCGGTGATCGCGGCCCGGCTCCTGGGACCAAGCTGGCCGTCGGGAGTGCCCACCGGATAGCCGAAATAGTTCAGCGCGGTCTGCACCTCGCGATTGGCCTCGCGCGTGGCCGACGTCACCGTCGGCACGTTCGACGTCGACTTCGTCTTGCGCTTGGCCTTGTCCTTGGCGACGGCGCTGCCGATCAGGCCGCCGACGATCGCCCCCGCCACGAAATCGCCGGCATCGGCCATGGCGCGCTCGGCCGGCGACACCGCCAGGGCGGCGACGACGGCGCCAGTTGCAATCCATTTGGTACGCATATCTTCGCTCCTCATAAAGGCAATGGCTCTCCACTTGCGTTCAGTCTACCAAAAAAACTCAGGATGGAACAGACCGGAACTCCATACCCTTTGTCGGTGGACTGGCGCGTCCTGCCGGGCCTGTCGGACTACGCCGCCACGCTCGCCGCGATGGAGGCGCGCGTGGCGGCCATCGCCGCCGACGAGGCGGGAGAGGCGGTCTGGCTTCTCGAACACCCGCCGCTCTACACCGCCGGCACCAGCGCGAAACCGGCCGACCTGACCGACCCCGGCCGCTTTCCGGTGATCGAGACGGGGCGCGGCGGGCAGTACACCTACCACGGCCCCGGCCAGCGCGTGGTCTATGCCATGCTCGACGTCGGCGCCCGGGGCCGCGACGTGCGCTGCTTCGTGCGCGACCTGGAACGCTGGGTGATCGCCGCCCTGGCCGAATTCGGCGTCCGGGGTGGGGTGCGCGAGGGCCGCGTCGGCGTCTGGGTCACCCGTCCCGACAAGGCGCCCAACCCCGACGGCACCCCGCGCGAGGACAAGATCGCCGCCATCGGCGTCAAGCTGCGCCGCTGGGTCAGCTTCCACGGGCTGGCGATCAACGTCGAACCCGACCTGACGCATTACTCGGGCATCGTGCCCTGCGGCATCCGCGACCACGGTGTCACCTCGCTCGTGGACCTCGGCCTGCCGGTGACCATGGACGACCTCGATACCGCGCTGGCCCGGACCTTTCCGCGCGTCTTCGCCACGGCTCCCGCGGCATGTCCGGTCGCCAGCGGCGCCTCAGTTGGCATGTAGACTTGCGGCAGATGCGCCGCGCTCCACCGGGGCGGAGGTGGTGACCCTCCTGCCCGCCGCCTTGGCTAAGGTCGAAGCCCGTGGTCCCGGCGGCCGGACGCCACTGCTCGTTGCGGGGCAGATGGGGAGGGACGCGGCGGTGGCGCTCTTCATCGTCGCCAGCTGAGCCGGGACGCGTCAGGCGCAGCGCCAAATTACCCCAACGCGGCCATGCGGCTGCGCCTTGCCCCGGCTGGCGCTTGCCCCTAGAAGCAAGACAAACGTGCCCAGGCAGCGCGCAGGGAACCCTGCGGGCCCGCCCCGCGAGGCAACGACAGGACAGAGGGACGCCGATGGCCGACGCCGCCGTTCACGACCACGACCACGACCATCACCGCCCGGGCTTCTTTGTCCGCTGGTTCATGTCCACGAACCACAAGGACATCGGCATCCTCTATCTCTTCACCGGCGGCTTCGTCGGGCTGATCTCGGTCATCTTCACCATCTACATGCGGATGGAGCTGATGCACCCGGGCGTGCAGTACATGTGCATGGAGGGCGCCCGCCTGACCGCCACCACGATCGAGCAGTGCACGCCCAACGGCCACCTGTGGAACGTGATGATCACCGGCCATGGCGTGCTGATGATGTTCTTCGTGGTCATCCCGGCGCTGTTCGGCGGCTTCGGCAACTACTTCATGCCGCTGCACATCGGTGCGCCGGACATGGCCTTCCCGCGGATGAACAACCTGTCGTACTGGATGTACGTGGCCGGCGCCTCGCTCGCCATCCTGTCGGTGTTCATGCCCGGCGGCAACGGCCAGGCCGGCGCCGGCATCGGCTGGGTGCTGTACCCGCCGCTGTCGACGACCGAGGCGGGCTACTCGACCGACCTCGCGCTGTTCGCCGTGCACCTTTCCGGTGCCTCGTCGATCCTCGGCGCGATCAACATGATCACCACCTTCCTCAACATGCGCGCGCCCGGCATGACGCTGCACAAGGTGCCGCTGTTCGCCTGGTCGATCTTTGTCACCGCCTGGCTGATCCTGCTGGCGCTGCCGGTGCTGGCCGGGGCCATCACCATGCTCCTGACCGACCGCAACTTCGGCACCACCTTCTTTCAGCCGCAAGGCGGCGGTGACCCGATCCTTTACCAGCATATCCTGTGGTTCTTTGGTCACCCCGAGGTTTACATCGTGATCGTGCCGGGCTTCGGCATCGTCAGCCATGTCATCTCGACCTTCTCGAAAAAGCCGATCTTCGGCTATCTGCCGATGGTCTATGCGATGGTGGCCATCGGGGCCTTGGGCTTT
>JANOGU010000143.1:0-12672 GCA_031406135.1 Rhodobacterales bacterium | reverse complement strand
CTATGCGGCGGCGCCGCTCCCGCGGGGGCAGCGCCAGAAGATCGGTCCCGTCCAGCACGATCCGCCCGGCCGTCACCTCCACCGCCCGCGGCAGGATTCCGAGCACGGCCTTGCCGATCATCGACTTGCCCGCCCCGCTTTCGCCGACAAGGCCATGCACCCGGCCCGCCGCCACCGTCAGCGACACGTCCCGCAGCACCGGCACGCCGGTGCCCTTCAGCCGCGCCGAGAGCCCCTCGACGCTCAGGAAGCTCATCGCAGCACCGGGTCGAAGCGGTCCTTCAGCCCCTCGCCGAACTGGCTGAAGCTGAGCACGGTGAGGAACAGGGCGACCAGCGGAAACACCAGCACCCACCAAGCTTGATGGATCGAGGTCCGCCCCTCGGCGATCATCCCGCCCCAGGTGGGATCATCGGTGGAAATCGACAGGTTCACGAAGGACAGGATCGCCTCGACAATGACCGCGATGCCCATCTCCAGCGTCAGCAGCACACCGATAGTGGGCAGCACGTTGGGCAACACCTCGCGCAGCAATGTCCCCGCACGGGTCCGCCCGGCGACCTGCGCCGAGGCCACGTAGTCCATCGCCGACTGCCCCATGGTTTCGGCCCGCACCACGCGGGCGAACCGGGTCCAGTCGATGACGACGATGGCGATGATGATCGAGAACAGGCCGGGGCCAAGAACGGCGATCAGCAGGATCGAGAACAGGACCGGCGGGAAGGCCATCCAGATGTCGATGAACCGGGAGATCACGATGTCGATCCAGCCCCGGAAGAACCCGGCCAAAAGGCCCAGCGCCGCCCCGATCAGGCAAGTGCAGACCCCCGCTACCAGTGCCACGAACAACGCGATCCGCGCCGCGTGCATCAGCCGCGACAGCACGTCCCGACCCAGCGAGTCGGTGCTGAGCCAGTAGCCGGGCTCCGTCCCTGGCACCCAGAAAGGCGGCAAGCGGCCGAGAAACAGGTCCTGCGCCAGCGGGTCCTTGGGCGCGATCCAGGGCGCCAGCAGGGCGACGAGCAGCAGGCACCCGAGCCAGCCGCCCGACAGCCACAGCCGCCAGCCCGGGCGGCGGCGGACCTGGCCTCTCCCGTCGGCAACGTCAGCCATGCCGCAGCCGGGGGTTCAGGCTCGCGTAGGTCAGGTCAACGATCAGGTTGATCGCGGTGAAGATCGCCGCGAACAGGATCACGATGCCCTGGATCAGCGGCAGGTCGCGGTTGATCACTGCGTCGATCGCCATGTTCCCCAGTCCTTCGTAGGAGAACAGCCGCTCGATGATGACGGTGCCGCCGATCAGGAAGGTGAACTGCACTCCGACCAGCGTCAGCGTCGGCAGCACCGCGTTCGGCAGCGCCTCGCGCAGGATCACCCGGGTTTCGCTGTAGCCCTTGGTGCGGGCGAGGGTGACGTAGTCGAGGTGCATCGTCTCCTTCAGCGACTGTTTCAAGAGCTGGCCGATGATCGCCGCCAGCGGGATCGCCAGCGCCAAAGCGGGCAGCAGCATGTGGGCGAGGATGTCGGCGAAGAGATCGAGCCGCAGGCGGACAAGGCTTTCCAGCAGGTAGAAGCCGGTGGTGAACGGCAGCTCCAGCGACGGCGTGACCCGGCCGGAGATGTGAAAGACCGGCCAGAGCACGCCGAACAACAGGATCAGCACCAGCCCCCAGAGGAAATCCGGCACCGACATGGCCACGCCGTTGCCCACGTCCACCGCCGCCTCTGCCGTGGTGTCGCGCCGGAGCGTGCCCAGGATTGCGGCCGTGCCGCCGAGCACGACGGCGAAGCAGAGCGCAAGGATGGACAGCTCCAAGGTGGCGGGCAGTCGGCCGAGGACCATGTCGAGCACCGGCTGGCGCAGGCTGATCGAGGTGCCGAAATCGCCCTGCAGCACCCCCGCGCCCCAGATCAGGAACTGCTCCGGGATGGGCTTGTCGAGCCCGTAGCGCGCCGTCAGCCGGGCGATGTCTTCGGTCGTCGCACCCGGCGGCAGCATCATCGCGATGGGGTTGCCGGGCACCACCCGGATCACCACGAAGACGATGACAGCGACGCCGAGAAGCGTCACCGCCGTCGTCGCCAGCCGCAGGAGCACGGTGCGCAAGACGAGCATGTATCCGTCTCTCCGGCCGGACGCGGCCCCCGGCCTGGCCGGGGGCCGCCAGGATCAGGCCCGTTTCATCAGGTGCGGCAGCAATGCGCCGGAGGCGTGCGGGGTGACCGCCACGCCGGGCGCGTGCAGGATCGGCTGCACATACTGCAAGAGCGGAATGACCAGGGCGTTTTCGGCGATGTACTTGTCCACCGCCTTCCAGCCCTCGATCCGCTTGGCCTCGTCGGCCTCGCCCCACAACGGGCCGATCATGCCCATCAGGTCCTCGCCGTCCCAGACCGAATGCGGCGAGGGGCCGAACATGGCAAAGCCGGTCGAGGTGGTGGGGTCGCCGACCGAGTTGCCCCAGTTGTAGAACGCGGCCGGGGCCAGCGTGTCGGCGGCGCGCAACTCGTAGTGCTTGGCGATCTCGTAGACCTCGATCTCGGCCTCGATCCCGATCTTGCGCCACAGCCCGACGATGGCCTGCACGATCTCGTAGTCCTTGGGCTTGAATCCCTTGGTGGTCTGGATCTTGAACTTCACCGGATTGTCCGGGGAATAGCCGGACGCCGCCAGCGCCGCCACCGCCGCCGCCTCGTCATAGGGCACCGTGATCGAGGCGTCGTAGGCCTCGTAGTCCGGGGTCTGCAGCGTGTCGATCTTGACCCCGTAGCCCGACAGCAGCCGGTCGATGATGGTCTGCTTGTCGATGGCCCAGGCGGCAGCCTTGCGCACGTTGGGATCGGTCATCGCCTCGATGTCGTTGAGGAAGATCATCCCGATGTCGGAGATCGGCGCGGCCAGACCCGCCAGCGGGCCGCCCTTCAGGCGGTCGTATTCCTCGTAGGGCATTTCCAGCGTGACGTGGCTGTTACCGGATTCCACCTCCGCCACCCGGGCGGCGGCGTCGGGGACGAACTTGATCGTCACCGTGTCGAAATCCGGCTTGCCGCCCCAGTAGTTGGCGTTGGCCTTCAGCCGGACGAAGGCGTTGCGCTCGAACTTCTCCACCATGTAGGGGCCGGTGCCGATCGGGGCGGCCTCGAAGCCCTCGGCCCCCACCTTCTCGTAATAGGCCTTGGGCAGGACGTAGCCGGTCAGGAAATACATCCACTTGAAGATCGTGGGCTCGAACCGGGCCACGTCGGCGGTCACGGTGTTGCCTTCGGCGGTGATGTTGGCGAGCGTGGACCAGATGAAGTTGATCGGGTTGCCGCTGTCGGGATTGGCCGCGCGGGTCAGGCTCCAGGCCACGTCCTCGGCGCTGAAGGGCGAGCCGTCGTGCCAGGTGACGCCCTCGCGCACGGTCAGGCTGATCTTGGTGCGGTCCTCGTTCCAGCCCCATTCGGTGACCAGGCCGGGGGCCGGGCTCAGGTCCGGCTGCTGCAGGATGAACTGGTCGAAGACCGACTGGTAGAAGCCCTGCAAGGTCGGGTTCACCGCCGACAGGCCCACCGTCGGGTCCCAGGACGGCAGGTTGACGTTGTAGGCGACGACCAGCTCCTCGATGGCCTGGGCGCGGAGCGGCAGGCCGAAGCTGCCAGCGGCCGCGGTGGCTGCGGCGGTTTGCAGATGGCGGCGACGGTTCAGGTGCATGATGTTCTCTCCCTGGTGTTGTCTGACGTTGTCACTTGCCCGCGAGCCTCTGGGCAAGCAGAAACCCGGCCCCCGCCCCCATCCCCGCGCCGGGCCAGACGGCGGCGCCGGTAAGATGGAGGTTGGCAAGGGGCGTGGAGCCGTCCGCGTGGCCGCGGGCGGGGCGGAAAAGGAAGTGCTGGCTCAAGTGGTGCGACCCGCAGAGCTGGTCGCCGCCCACGAGGTTGGGGTTGTCGGCCTCCAGTTCCGCAGGCGTGACGATGCGGCGGGCGAGGATGCGGCCGCGGATGCCGGGCGCATAGCGGTCGAGGATGTCGAGGACGCGGTCGGCGAAGGGCTCGGCCGCCTGCGCCCAGTCGGTCGCCGCGATCTGTCCTGCCGCATCGCCCAGAATCGTTCCGGGAACCATGCGGACCTGCACCCAGAGGGCGTGCCTGCCCTCCGGTGCGCGGGAGGGGTCGAAGACGGTGGGCTGGCCGACAACGAGGACCGGCTCGTCCGGCAGAAGCCCGGCCTGTGCCTGCGCATAGGTCCGGGCCATCTGGTCGAGCGAAGGCGCGAGGTGGACATAGGCGAAGCGTTTGAGCTCCTCGCCCGCCGCCCAGTCGGGCAAGGCGTCGGTTGCAAGGTGCAGCATCATCGTGCCGGGCGCGTGGCGGAAGCTGGCCATGGCGCCGTCGAAGGCGGGCGACAGCGGCCCGGTCAGGGCCGCCAGCGCCTTCGGCGCAACCCCCGCGATGACGGCGCGCGTCGCCTCCACCCGGCGGCCGTCCGCCAGTTCGATCCCGGTTGCCCGTCGCCCGTCATGGACCACCCGGGCGACCGCCGCGCCCGTCTCCACCACCCCGCCCCGCGCCCGGATCGCGGCGACGAGCGCGCGGGTGACGGTATCGGCGCCGCCCTGGCCGATGACCATGCCGAAGGCCTGCCCGGCCATCGCCTCCAGATAGGGAAACAGCGCCCCGCCGGCGATGTCGGGGGCGAAGTCGAGGTGCATCCCCCAGGTTGCCAGCATCGCCTGCAGCTTGGGATGCGTGAAGGTCTGGCCCAGCCAGGCGCGGGGCGACTGGATCAGGAAGCGGGCCATGTCGAGCGTGCCGGCCAGGCGCTTTGCCCGAAGTGTTTTGAACATGAAATATGCAAGCGCAGATTTCTTCATCGGGCTGCCCAACAGCCCGAAGAGATGCGGCGCCTCCGTGCCGAACCCGGCGGACAGTCGTTCCCACGCCGTTGCATCCGCTTCCGACAGCGCCCGAATCGCCGTCGCATTGGCGGCGGCGTCGGTGGTCACGCCGAGGAAGGTCCCGTCCGGAAAAGCCGAGGCAAAGGGCCGGTCCACCGGCACGAAGCCCAGCCCATGGGCCACCAATTCCGCCTGATGCGCCTTGAAGAACGAAGACCCGGCGAACAGCGACAGGTTCATTGCCGCCCAGTCGTGGTGGAACCCCGGCAGGGTGTATTCCCCGGTCTTGCAGGCCCCGCCCGCCACCTCCGCCTGCTCGAACACCCCCACACGCCAGCCCCGCGCCGCCAGATGCAGCGCGCAGGCCAGCGCGTTGTGGCCGGAGCCGACAAAGACGGCATCGAAGGCGGCCAAGCTTGATCCCCACTTCCCCAAGGCACCGGGATATTTGCAAATGCATGTAATTCTGTCTAGCATGATTCACGGGGCCCTCGGCGGTCCTGCGTGTCGGACATCTGTCGGACATGTGTATGGCCCGCGTGCCTACACGGGCGGACAAGGGGAGGGTGGAATGACCGCAGCGCAGGTACTTGGCCAACTGGCGGGGATGCTCGCCTCCGGGGGTGTGGAGGTGGTGGACTGTTCGGGCTCGCTCGGCCCCGACACGCCGATCCTGAAGCTGCCGCCGGATTTCGCCCGCGACACGCCCCAGGTCGAGATCCACCGGATCAGCGAATACGATCAGGACGGGCCGTTCTGGGCCTGGAACTGGCTCAAGCTCGGCGAGCATTCCGGCACCCATTTCGACGCCCCGCACCACTGGATCACCGGCAAGGACTATGCCGACGGCTATACCGACACGCTGCCGGTGCAGCGGCTGGTGGCGCCGGTCAACGTGCTCGACTTCTCGAAGGACTGCGCGGCGAACCCGGATTTCCTGCTGACTGTCGATCACGTCAAAGCCTGGGAGGCCAGGCACGGCGCAATCAACGCCGGCGAATGGGTCGTGCTGCGGTCGGACTGGGACAGCCGCGCGCATGACGAGGCGCTGTTTCTCAACGCCAACGAGACCGGGCCGCATACCCCGGGGCCGACGGCGGAGGTCATCACCTACCTGATGGAGAAGAAGATCGTCGGCTGGGGGTCGCAGTGCATCGGCACCGACGCGGGGCAGGCCGGGGGCATGAACCCGCCATTCCCGGCGCACAACCTGCTGCACAAGCACAACTGCTACGGCCTCGCCTCGCTCGCCAACCTCGACAAGCTGCCGCCGAAGGGCGCGATCCTGATCGCGGCACCGCTGAAGATCGCGCGCGGCACCGGCTCGCCGATCCGGGCGCTGGCGCTGGTGCCGAAAGGGTAAGGCGTGGCCGATCACGTCATCATCGGCTCGGGGATCAACGGCCTTGTCGCGGCGGCGCTTCTGGCGCTGAAGGGCGACAAGGTGCTGGTTCTCGAACGGTCGGACGTGATCGGCGGCTGCCTGCGGACGGAGGAGCTGCACCCCGGCTTTGTCCATGACGTGATGGCGGCGACCTTCGTGCTGTTCATGACCGGACCTGCGGGGGCGGCGCTTGGCCCGCATCTGGCCCGGCATGGCTTCGACTATTGCCACACGGCCCACCCGACAGCCGTGCTGCGCCCGGACGGGCAGGCCGTGGTCCTGACCACCGACCGCGCGGCGAACGTGGCGGCGCTGAATGCGCTGGCCCCGGGCGACGGCGACCGTTTCGCGGCGGATGCGGACGGCGTGGCGGCGGACGCGCCGTTCCTGTTTGCGCTGCTGGGCCAGCGGCTCTGGTCCTGGCCGATGGCGCGGCTGATCTTCGGGCAGATGCGGCGGCGCGGCCTCGGCGGGCTCAAGGCGTGGTTCGGAAGCGCGCTCGATCCCGCCCGCGGCTGGCTCGAGTCCGCCTACCGCAGCGACGGCGCGCAGGCGCTCTTCGCGCCTTGGGTTCTGCACACCGGCCTGACCGTCGAAGCCGCTTATTCCGGCCAGATGGGCCGCGTCATCGCCTTCGCGCTGGAGGCCGCCGGTGCGCCCGTCGCCAAGGGCGGTTCCGGCAAGGCGGCCGCCGCGTTCCGCGCGCTGATCGAGGAGAAGGGGGGAGAGGTCCGCACCGGGGCGGAGGTTTCCCGAATTCTCGTTCGGGAAGGCCGTGTGACCGGCGTGAAGCTGGACTCCGGCGAGGAGATCGCCACCCGCTCCGTGCTCGCCTCCGTCGCCCCGGGCCAGCTCTACGGCCAGCTTCTCGCCGGGGTGAACCTGCCGCGGGAGCAGACCGCCGCGCAACGCTTTCGCCATGGGCGCGGCAACTTCCAGTTGCACTACGCGCTTGATGCCGTGCCGGAGTGGCTGGCGCCGGGGCTGGAGCAGGTGGCGCTGATCCACCTCGCCGACGGGATCGATTCGGTGTCGAAATCCTCCAACGAGGCCGAGCGCGGGATGCTGCCCGTCGCCCCCACGATCTGCGTCGGCCAGCCCTCGCGCCTGGACCCGTCGCGCTGCCCGCCCGGCAAGGCGGTGCTCTGGCTGCAGATTCCCGACGCCCCGCGGATCATCAAGGGCGACGCCGCAGGGGAGATCACCGGGCGCGACTGGGACGCGGTGCGCGAGACCTTCGCCGACCGGATCGAGCGCATCCTAGCCAAGCATATCAAGGGTTTCAGCAGGCTGATCCTCGCCCGCACGGCCTATTCCCCCGCCGACCTCGAACGCATGAACGTCAACCTCGTGGGCGGCGACCCCTATGGCGGGCACTGCGGGATCGACCAGTTCTTTCTCTGGCGCCCGTTTGCCCATACGGCGAACGGCGACACCCCCGTGCGCGGTCTGATCCACATCGGCGCCTCCACCCACCCCGGCCCCGGCCTCGGTGGCGGCTCGGGCTTCAACGCGGCGAAAAGGCTGGGCGCATGAACGACGAGACGCCTCTGCCGCCCCAGAGGCTCGGCGAGATCGGGCTCACCAACTACGCGCCGTATCTGATGAACCGGATCATGGGGCGCTACAACGCCTCGCTGCGCGACGAGATGGCGGGCCTTGGCCTGACCACACCGAAGATGCGGGCGCTGGCGGTGCTGTCGGTGGTGGACGGCCCGCTGATCCGCGACCTGGCGGTCTACACCGTCACCGACCCCTCGACGCTGTCGCGCGCGCTGGACCAGTTGCAGGCGGAGGGGCTGATCCGCCGCGAGGCGGATGCGGCGGATGCCCGCGCGGTGCGGGTCTATGCCACGGATGCGGGGCGGGCGGCGTTCGATACGCTCTGGCCGCACATGGCCGGGATGACAGCCCGCATGTTTCGCGGCGTCCCGGAAGAGGAGCGGCGCGCCTTCACCGGCACGCTGCAGAAGATGCTCGCCAACATCCGCAAGCACGAGTTCTAGGTCCACGCCAGGCATCCCGCCTAGCGTCCGGCCAGCACAAGGAGAATAACATGAAGTCTCTTGGATTGCCCACGATCCTGGCCGCTCTGGCCGTCGCGGGAGCGGCCGCCGCCGAGCCGATGCCCGGGATTCGCGGCGTAAACCACATCGGCCTGACTGTGCCGGACATGAATGAGGCCGTAGGCTTCTTGACGGATGTGCTGGGCTGCCAGAAGGCGACGTCATTCGGCCCCTTCCGCGACGACCAGGGTACCTTCATGCAGGACCTTCTGGACGTCGATCCGCGCGCAGTCATCGAAGAGATAACGCTGATGCGCTGCGGCTTCGGCTCGAACATCGAGTTGTTCCACTACACCGCACCCGACCAGAAGACCGTTACCGCCCGCAACAGCGATATCGGTGGCCATCACATCGCCTTCTACGTCGATGACATCAACGCCGCGGCTGAGTACTTGAAGTCCAAGGGCGTGCGCACCCTGATGGGACCGTTGCCCGTCAACGAAGGCCCTGCGGCGGGGCAGGCGATCCTCTACTTCTTTGCCCCCTGGGGCCTGCAGATGGAAGCAATCTCTTACCCGGGCGGCATGGCCTACGAAAAGGACGGCGGCCCGGTCCTCTGGTCGAACACCGATCCGGCGAAATAGCGGGGAGAGGCGATGGCGGAGCGTTCCTTCAAGGCCGAGGTCGAGCATCTCCGCAAAGGGGAGGGCGACACGTTCACCGGCGAGGGCATCCTCGCGCTCACCAAGGCTCTGCTTGAAAACGGCGTGGGCTATGTCGGCGGCTACCAGGGCGCGCCGATCAGCCACCTGATGGACGTGCTGGCCGATGCGCAGGACCTGCTGGCCGAACTGGGCGTGCGCTTCGACGCCAACGCCAACGAGGCGGCGGCGGCGGCGATGCTCGCCGCCTCGGTCCACTACCCGATCCGGGGGGCGGTGACGTTCAAGGGGCCGGTGGGGGTCAACGTGGCCTCCGACGCTCTGGCCAACCTCGCGTCCTCAGGGGTGACTGGCGGGGCGCTGGTGATTGTCGGCGAGGATTACGGCGAAGGCTCGTCGATCATGCAGGAACGGTCGCACGCCTTTGCCATGAAGTCTCAGTTCTGGCTCCTGGACCCGCGCCCGAACCTGCCCGCGATGGTCAAGGCGGTGGGCGACGGCTTCGCGCTCTCCGAGGCCTCGAACAGCCCGGTGATGCTGATGGTGCGGATCCGGTCGTGCCATGTGACCGGCAGTTTCACATGCCGCGACAACCGCCGCCCGACGTTGTCCGTCAGGGACGCGCTCTCGGCCCCCCGGTCGGATTTCAACCGTATCGTCCTGCCGCCCTATTCCTACGTCCACGAGCAGGACAAGGTGAAGAACCGCTGGCCGGCGGCGGAAAGGTTCATCCTCGACCAGAAACTGAACGAGCATTTCGGAACCACGGGTAAGACCGGCATCATCTGCCAGGGCGGCATGTTCAACGGCGTGATCCGTGCCCTGCAGCGGCTCGGCCTGGCCGACCTCCATGGCGAGACGCAGGTCCCGATCTACTGCCTGAACGTGACCTACCCGCTGATCGCCGGCGAGTTCCTGGAGTTCTGCCAGGGCAAGGACGCCGTGCTGGTGGTCGAGGAAGGCCAGCCTGCTTTCATCGAAGACCAGCTTGCGGCGTTCCTCTACCGCGCCGGCGCCAGCGTGAAACTCCACGGCAAGGACGTCTTCCCGCTCGCCGGGGAAATCACCGGCCAGATCATGCTCGACAGCGTGACCGCCTTCCTGCGCAAGGCGGCGCCGGAGATGCTGCCCGCGGCAGTGCGGGCGCCGAATCTTGACGCACCGAGGCTGCCGGACCTCACGAAAGTCGTCCCGATCCGCCCGCCCGGCTTTTGCACCGGCTGCCCGGAACGCCCGATCTTCGCGGCGATGAAGCTGGTGGAGCAGGAGCTTGGCAAGCACCAGATCGCCGCCGACATCGGCTGCCACCTGTTCGGCGCGCTGCCGCCGTTCGAGATCGGCGGCGCCACCATGGGCTACGGCCTCGGCCCGGCCGCGAACGGCGCCTTCGACGGCGGCGGCGAACGCAGGCCGATCAGCATCATCGGCGACGGGGGCTTCTGGCACAGCGGGCTGTCCGCCTCGATCACCAATGCTGTGTTCAACAAGTCCGACGGCGTGGTCATGGTGGTGGACAACTTCTACTCCGCTGCGACCGGCGGGCAGGACGTGATGTCTTCCCGCGCCGACAATCCCACCAAGGCGACGCAGCACCCGATCGCCGATGCGGTGAAGGGTGTCGGCGTGCAATGGGTCCGCCAGATTGACCGCACCTACGACGTTCCGAAACTGCGCGACATATTGAAGGAAGCGCTGACCACCGACGCCCTCGGCCCCAAGGTCATCATCGCCTCTTCCGAATGCATGTTGAACAAGCAGCGGCGGGAGAAGCCGCTGAGGGCGCAGGCCATCAGGGACGGCCGCCGCATCGAGGCCCCCCGCTTTGGCGTGGACGAGGCCGTCTGCACCGGCGACCACGCCTGCATGCGGCTGTCGGGCTGCCCGTCGCTGGGGCTGAAGCACACCGGCGACCCGCTGCGCGACGATCCGGTGGCGCAGATCGACCAGACCTGCGTCGGCTGCGGCAACTGCGGCGAGGTGGCCGATGCGGCGGTCCTTTGCCCGTCCTTCTACCGCGCCGACGTGGTGCACAACCCCGGCAGGATTGAAGCGTGGTGGGCCGGCATCCGCGCCCGCCTTACCGGCTGGCTCGCCGCCCGCCGGGCAAGGCGCAGACTCCAGTTCCCGGCATGACCGCGCACCGGCCCCTTGCCCCGCAGCCCCCCGATCCGGCCCTCGCCGGGGTCATCAAGCTCGCGATCTACGCCGTCGGCGGACAGGGCGGCGGGGTGCTCACGGGCTGGATCGAGGACCTCGCCCGGGCGGAAGGATGGGCCTGCCAGGCCACCTCTGTCGCCGGCGTCAGCCAGCGCACCGGGGCCACGATCTACTACATCGAGATGGCTCCAGCCGGCCCCCGCAGCCCCGTCTTCAGCCTGATGCCGGCCGCCGGCGACGTCGACGTGATGATCGCGGCCGAATGGATGGAGGCCGGCCGCGCGATGATCCGCGGCTTTGTCACGCCGGACCGGACCACGCTCATCGCCTCCACCCACCGCAACCTCGCGGTCAGCGAAAAGATGGTCCCCGGCAACGGCCTCGCCGATGCCGAAGCGGTGCGCGAGGCCGCGCAGCAGGCCGCCAGGCGCCTGATCGCCGCGGATTTCGAAGCTACCGCCGTCAAGGCGGGTTCCGTCATCTCCGCCACGCTGTTCGGCGCGCTGGCCGCCTCCGCCGCGCTGCCCTTCCCGCGCACCGCCTTCGAGGCCGCCATCAGGGCCGGTGGCAAGGGCGTGGACGCTTCGCTGCGTGCCTTCACGGCGGGTTTCGACGCCTCCGAAACCGGCGAAGCCGCCCGGCCCCAGCCGGCCGAAGCCGCCCGGCCCTCAGCCCCCCAAGGCCCCCCGCACCTGCTTGCCGAATGGTCCAAACTCGCCGCCCGCGCCGCCGCCTTTCCCGCCCCGGTTGCCGAGATGGCCGCTCATGGGCTGGCGAAAGTCGTGGATTTCCAGGACATCGCCTACGGCGCTGCCTACCTCGACCGGCTGGACAGGCTCATCGCCCGCGACCGCGCGCCCTGGGACTTTGCCCGCGAAGCGGCGAAATACCTGGCCAACGCCATGGCCTACGACGACGTGATCCGCGTGGCCGACCTCAAGACCCGCGCCCCCCGCTTCGCCCGCATCCGCGGCGAGATGGCGGCGGGCGAGGCGCAGGTCCTGCACCTCACCGAATTCATGCACCCCCGCGCGGAAGAGATCGCCGGCTTGCTCCCCCGCCGCATGGGCGAGCGCGTCAGCGGCAGCCCGACATGGATGGCCCGCCTCGACCGCTGGTTCAACCGCGGCCGCCGGATGCGGACGGATGGCATCCCCGCCTTCCTGACCCTCTGGCTTCTCGGCGGGATGAAACGCTGGCGCCTGCGCACGCTGCGCCACGCACAGGAGCGCGCGCACACCGACACCTGGCTCGCCACTGCCACGGAGCAGCTCGACCGCGACTACGACCTCGCGGTCGAAATCCTGCGCTGCCGCCGTCTGATCAAGGGCTATTCCGACACCCACGCCCGGGGCCTGTCGAAATACGACAGGGTGCTGGACGGCATCGCGCTCGTGGCCCAACGCCCCGACGCCGCCGACTGGGCCCGCCGCCTGCGCGAGGCGGCGCTGGCCGACGAGGCGGGTCGTGCGCTCGACGGCGCGCTCGACACCATCCGCAGCTTCCTCTGACGCGTCTCTCGAGCAGTGGAATGTGGTGGCGCAAAGCCATCCCCGCGCCCCGGGCTTGACCCGGGGCCTGCGGGG
>JANOGU010000101.1:0-10537 GCA_031406135.1 Rhodobacterales bacterium | reverse complement strand
CGCGGCAGGCAACGTCTTTTACCGGACGAAGGACGGCAAGCGGCGCTGGGTGATCTTCAACGGCGAGATGGAGGCCTCCCGCGTCGGGCCGGACTGGCACGGCTGGCTGCACCACACCTGGGACCAGCCGCCGACCGAGGCGCCGCTGCCGCACAAGGCCTGGGAAAAGCCGCATCTGGAGAACCTGACCGGCACGGCGGAGGCCTATGCGCCGCCGGGGTCGATCCGCGCCGGCACGCCGGCGCCGCGGCGCGACTACGAGGCCTGGCAGCCGGAGTGAGGTTTGTCCGATGGCGGAGAGCATTGCAGAGGTCGTCGCCGGGGGCGCGGTGCTGGCGGTCGCGGCCGGGTTCCTGGTCTTCGCGGTGCAGGGCGCCGGGCTGGCGCCGCAGGGCGCGGGCTATGAGCTGAAGGCCTCGTTCCGGTCGGCCGAGGGGGTCCGGGTCGGCACCGATGTGCGCCTGGCGGGGGTCAAGGTGGGCACGGTCACGGCGCTGGACCTCAACCCCGCCACGTTCTTCGCCGATGCCACGCTGTCGGTCCGCGCCGATGTGCTGCTGCCGGACGATTCCGCGGTGCTGATCTCGTCCGAGGGGCTGCTGGGCGGCAACTTCGTCGAACTGTCGCCTGGCGGGTCGGCCGACAACTTCGCCCCGGGCGACGAGGTCGAGGACACCCAAGGCGCCGTCAGCGTGGTCTCGCTGCTGATGAAGTTCGCCGCCGGCGACGGCGGCGAGGGCGATCCGGGGGCCGGTTCCGGGGCCGACCCCGCGGCGCCATGATCCGAGCGCTGGTCCTTTCGCTGCTCGCCGCCGCTCCGGCGCTGGCGCAGGACGGCGCGCAGGCGCCGGGCGCGGTGGTGCGCTGGCTCGACAAGGTCTCGGGCCTGACCGGCGACATGGAGTTGAGCCGCGGGCAGGCCTCGCGGGCGGGGCGTCTGACCGTGCTGCTGGACGACTGCCGCTATCCGGCGGAGGGCACGCCGACCGACGCCTACGCGCATCTGACGATCCGCGACGAGATGCGCGAGGGCGTGGTCTTTTCCGGCTGGATGCTGTCCGCCGCGCCGGCGCTGAACGCAATGGACCACGCCCGCTATGACGTCTGGGTGCTGCGCTGCCTGACGGCGGCGGGTGAGGGGGAATAGCCTGCAGGCGTCAGGCTCGCGGGCCGCGCGATGGCCTCGGCCAGGCGGCGGCGGTAATCGGCGCGGGTGATCTCGATGCCGCCCAGCGACGCCAGATGCAGCGTCAGGAACTGGGTGTCGAAGAGCGCGAAGCCCCCGGCGCGCAGGCGGTGGACAAGCCAGGCGAGCGCGATCTTCGAGCCGTCGGTTTCGTGCGAGAACATCGATTCGCCGAAGAAGGCGGCGCCCAGCGCCACGCCGTAGATACCGCCGATCAGCCGGCCCTCGCGCCAGACCTCCAGCGAATGGGCGTGCCCCGCGCGGTGCAGCGCGGCGTAGAGCGCGGCGATGGGGCGGTTGATCCAGGTTTCCGGCCGTTCGGCACAGGCGGCCAGGACACCGGCGAAATCGGCGTCGAGGGTGACGGTGTAGTCGGCCCGGCCGATGGCCCGGGCCAACGAGCGCGAGATGCGCAAGCCGTCCAGCGGAATGATGCCGCGCAATCGAGGGTCGATCCAGTGCAGGTCAGGGGCGTCGCGCCCTTCGGCCATGGGAAAGACCCCCTGGGCATAGGCGCGCAGCAGAAGCTGCGGGGTCATGAGCGGCGGGTCGGCGGGGATCATCGCGGGTCCATGTGCCGGCGGCAAATCCCTTGGAACGGGTCCGCACACCTCCCGGACGACATCCGCCGCGCGGCCGGGCGCCGCGCGGTCATCCGTAGGTCGCCGCCAGCCATTTCTCCAGCCAGTGGATGGTGTAGTCGCCGGCCAGGATGTCGGGCTCCTCGAGCAGCGCCTGAAACAGCGGCATCGTGGTGTCGATCCCGTCCACGATCATCTCGCCCAGCGCCCGCCTCAGGCGCGCCAGCGCCTCGGGCCGGTCGCGGCCGTGAACGATGAGCTTGCCGATCAGGCTGTCGTAGTAGGGCGGGATCGAATAGCCGGAATACAGCGCCGAATCCATCCGCACGCCGTAACCGCCGGCGGCGTGGAACATCCGCACCCGGCCGGGGCAGGGGGCAAAGTTCGGCAGCCGTTCGGCGTTGATCCGCACCTCGATGGCATGGCCGTTGATCGTCAGGTCGTCCTGCCCGAATGACATCGGCAGTCCGGCGGCGACCCGGATCTGTTCGCGCACCAGATCGACCCCGAAAATCGCTTCAGTCACCGGGTGTTCGACCTGCAGGCGGGTGTTCATCTCGATGAAGTAGAACTTCCCGTCCTCGAACAGGAATTCGATGGTGCCGGCGCCGATGTAGTTGATCTTGGCCACCGCATCGGCGCAGACCGCCCCGATCTCGGCGCGCATGGCGGGGGTGATGATCGGGCCGGGCGCTTCCTCCAGCACCTTCTGGTGGCGGCGCTGCAGCGAGCAGTCGCGTTCGCCCAGATGCACCGCCTTGCCCTTGCCGTCGCCGAAGACCTGGATCTCGATGTGACGCGGTTTCTGGAGATACTTCTCCATGTAGACCTCGTCATTGCCGAAGGCGGCCTTCGATTCGCTGCGCGCGGTGCGGAACGCGATCTCCAGCTCTTCTGCCGACTTCGCCACCTTCATCCCGCGCCCGCCGCCGCCGGCGGTGGCCTTGATGATGACCGGATAGCCGATATCCTCGGCGACCTTGAGCGCGGCCTCGACATCCGCAACGCCGCCGTCCGATCCCGGCACCACCGGGATGCCGAGCGCCTTTGCCGTCTCCTTCGCGGTGATCTTGTCGCCCATGATGCGGATATGTTCCGCGGTGGGTCCGATGAAGGTGATGGCGTGGTCTTCCAGCGCCTGGGCGAAAGCGGCGTTCTCGGACAGGAACCCATAGCCTGGGTGAACGGCCTGCGCCCCGGTGATCTCGCAGGCCGAGATGATCGCGGCCTTGTTGAGGTAGGACAGGGTGGAGGGCGGAGGGCCGATGCAGACGCTCTCGTCGGCCATGCGGACATGCATCGCGTCGGCGTCGGCGGTGGAATGGACGGCGACCGAGGTGATCCCCATCTCGCGGCAGGCCCGCACCACGCGCAGCGCGATCTCGCCGCGGTTGGCGATCAGGATTTTCTCGAACATCAGGCCCGTCCCTTATTCGATGATCATCAGGGGGGCCCCGTATTCCACGGGGCTGCCGTCCTCCACCAGGATGCGCTTCACGATGCCCGCGCGAGGGGCGGGGATCTGGTTCATCGTCTTCATCGCCTCGATGATAAGGACGGTCTGCCCCTCGGTGACGGCAGCGCCGACAACGGCAAAGACCGAGGCACCGGGCTCGGGCGAGAGAAAGACAGTGCCGACCATGGGCGAGGTCACCGCGCCTGGGTGCTGTGCGGGGTCTTCCGGCGCGGCCGGGGCCGCGCTGGGATGCGCTTGGGCGCCCTGCGCGGCGGGGGCGTAGTGGACGGCCGGTGCTGCGGCCTGAACCACCGTCACCTGTTTCACCACCCGGACCTCGAGGCTGTCGTCCTCGCCATACTCGCGCTTGACCGACAATTCGGTCAGCTCGTTCTTGTTCAGAAGCTCGGCCAGAGCCTGGATGAAGGCCACGTCGGCCTCGGTCGTCTGCATGCTCATTCGGTCCTGGTCCTCTGCCCGCCCGGTTCCGCTTGCGGTCCGGCGTCCCGGCCGCGCTGCCGCGGTCTGTTCCGCTTATAGGTGAGGCCCGCCGGGACGGAAAGTGCGGATGGGCGCACCCGGGTCAGCGGCCGACGGGCGTGCCGTCCTCCTTGACGAGCGGTCCGGGGTGGCGGGGCAGGAGGGGCAGGACGGCCTCGGACGGCCGGCACAGCCGCACGCCGCGGGGGCTGGCGACGAAGGGGCGGTTGACCAGGACCGGATGGGCGACCATCGCGGCGAGGAGGTCCTCGTCCGGGACGGCGGGGTCGAGCAGCCCCATCGCCTCGGCCGGCGACCTGGTCGTCCGCAGCGCCTGCCGCGGCGTGACGCCGGCGGCGGCAAACAGGCCGAGGAGCTGGCCGCGGGTCCAGCCTGTATCGAGGTAGGGGATGACGACGGGTTCCTCCACCGCGCGGATGAAGGCCAGCACGTTGCGCGAGGTCTCGCAGTCGGGGTTGTGGTAGATGACGATCATCCGGCCCGGTCCTTTGCGGTGAGTGCGCGGGCGCCGTAAAGGCCGATCACGGCGCCGAGCGCCTGGGCGGCGACGAAGGGGGCGACGTCGGCGGGGCGGATGCCGGCGAAGCTGTCGGTCAGGGCGCGCGCCAGCGTCACGGCGGGGTTGGCGAAGCTGGTGGAGGCGGTGAACCAGTAGGCCGCGCCGATCCAGAGCGCCACGATCCCCGCCGCATCCCGCCCCGCGGCGCGGGCAAGGACGATGGCGCCGACGAGGCCCGCCGTCGCCACCACCTCGGCCAGCCACTGCCCGGCGCCGGCCCTCGCCGTCGTGCCGGTCTGCCAGAGCGGCAGGCCGTGCATGGCATGGGCCAGAGCCGTGCCCGCCACGGCGCCAGCCACTTGGGCGCCAACGAAGGCCGCGGCGCGGGACCATGTCTGCCCCGCTTCGCCGCGCAGGGCCAGCGTCACCGCCGGGTTGAACTGTGCCCCGGAGACGGGACCGAGGACGGAGATCAGCACATAGAGCGCCGCCACCGTCGCCAGCGCATTGGCCAGCAGCATCAGGCCGGTGTCGGCGCTGAGCCGCGCGGCCATGATCCCCGAGCCCACCACCGTGGCGGTCAGCAGGGCCGTGCCGAGCGCTTCCGCGGCGATGTCCCGCACCTGCTGGCTCCCTCTCCGTACGCTTCCGGGGTCCTGCGGGGCTATGAAACGTGTTCGTGACACCTGCGTGACAGGCCGGCCGCGGCGCCGCGCGCGGCGCGGACCCGGCAGAAATTTACCGTTTGATAAAATTCCTGACCCGTGCCACGCTTGCCCCGACAGACGAACAGGGAGTGTCCGATGGGAGCGACCCCGCTGACGCCCGGCGTGGTGCCGGGGCGTCTGCCCGCCGAGGCCTACGCGCGCAACTTTGCCGACATTGAGCCGCCGTTCGACGGGCACGAGGCGCGGGTGGCGGCGGACCGCTGCTACTTCTGCCACGACGCGCCCTGCATCACCGCCTGCCCGACCTCGATCGACATCCCGCTGTTCATCCGCCAGATCGCCACCGGCACGCCGGAGGCGGCGGCCGCGACGATCTGGGGCCAGAACATCCTCGGCGGCATCTGCGCCCGGGTCTGCCCGACCGAGACGCTGTGCGAGGAGGCCTGCGTGCGCGAGGCCGCCGAAGGCAAGCCGGTCGAGATCGGCCGCCTGCAGCGCCATGCGACCGATACCGCGATGGGCAAGGGCCTGCATCCCTTCACCCGCGCCGCGCCGACCGGCAAAAAGGTGGCGGTGGTCGGCGCCGGTCCTGCGGGGCTGGCCTGCGCGCACCGCCTGGCGATGCACGGGCATGAGGTGAAGGTCTATGACGCGCGTCCCAAGCCCGGGGGCCTCAACGAATACGGCATCGCCACCTACAAGACGACCGGCGGTTTCGCGCAGAAGGAAGTCGACTGGCTTCTCGGGATCGGCGGCATCGTGATCGAGACCGGCTCAGCACTGGGGCGCGATCTTGCGCTGGCCGACCTGCAGGCGCGGTTCGATGCGGTGTTCCTGGGCATGGGGCTGGCGGGCGTCAACGCGCTTCGCGCGCCCGGCGAAGAGCGGGCGACCGACGCCGTGGAGTTCATCGCCGGGCTGCGGCAGGCCGCGGACCGAGCCGAAGTGCCGGTCGGGCGCGATGTGGTGGTGATTGGCGGCGGCATGACGGCGGTGGACGCGGCGGTGCAGTCCAAGCTTCTGGGGGCCGAGAACGTCACCATCGTCTACCGCCGCGGGCGCGAACGGATGTCGGCCTCGGGCTACGAGCAGGAACATGCGGCGACGACGGGCGTGAAGATCGTCAGCGGCGCCATGCCGGTGGCGGTCCACGCCGGCGAGGCCGAGTTCGCCTACACGGTGGAGACGGCGCAAGGGCTGAAGCCCGCGGGCGAGACCTTCCGCTTGAAGGCCGACCAGGTGTTCAAGGCCATCGGCCAGACGCTGGCAGGCGTGCCCGACGGTGTGGCGGTGGACGGCGGCAAGATCGCGGTCAGCGGGCCGGGTCGCACGTCGCTGCCGGGCGTCTGGGCCGGCGGCGACTGCACAGCGGGCGGCGAGGACCTGACGGTGACCGCCGTGGCCGAGGGGCGCGACGCGGCCGAGGACATCCACGCCCACCTGACAGGTCGCGCATGAACGGTTGCACCACCGCCGCGACCCGGCTAGGCCGCCCCGGCGGAAACGGGGAGGGGTCCGGTGGAGGCGCTCGCGCAATCGGTGATCGCCTTCGTGGCGGCGAACGCGGGGCTGGCGTTCTGGATCGCGTTGTTTTTCGCCATGGCCGAGACCACGGCGCTGGTCTCGATCCTGATCCCCTCCACCGCCATCCTGATCGGCGTGGGCGGGCTGGTGGCCACCGGGGCAGTGAGCTTCTGGCCGATCTGGGCCGGGGGCGCGGTGGGCGCGCTTCTGGGCTCGACCTTCTCCTGGTGGCTGGGCTGGCGCTTCGGCGAGCGCATCCTGCGGCTCTGGCCGCTGCGCAACCACCCCGAGCTTGTGGGAAGGGGCCGCGCCGCCTTTGCCCGCTGGGGCGCGGCGGCGATCATCGTCGGGCATTTCTTCGGGCCGCTCAGGCCGGTGGTGTTCCTGATGTGCGGCATGGCGCCGATGGCGCTGCACCGCTTCACGCCCTGGAACCTCGCCGGAGGGGTGGCCTGGGCCGGGGCGATGCCGCTGACCGGCTACCTCGGCGGCAGCCTGATCGGCTGGGCCTGGGGTGCGCTGGGGTTCTGACAGGTGGGCAGATTGCCCACCCTACGCGGTTGCCCGGCGTCCTGGCCGGGTTGGACTCCGACCGACACAAGTTCCTGGTGCCGTAGGGCGGGGTTCACCCCGCCATGCGCCACCCAATGCACGCAGGGAGCAAGAGAATGGCCAACCTCGCCAGCACCTTCATCGGCATCAAGTCCCCGAACCCGTTCTGGCTCGCCTCGGCGCCGCCGACCGACAAGGAATACAACGTCGAGCGCGCCTTCCAGGCCGGCTGGGGCGGCGTGGTGTGGAAGACGCTGGGGTCCGAGGGGCCGCCGATCGTGAACGTCAACGGCCCGCGCTACGGCGCGATCTGGGGGGCGGACCGGCGGCTGCTGGGGCTCAACAACATCGAACTCATCACCGACCGGCCGCTGCAGGTGAACCTGGACGAGATCAAGCGGGTGAAGCGGAACTGGAAGGACCGGGCGCTGGTCATCTCGCTCATGGTGCCCTGCGACGAAGACTCGTGGAAGGACATCCTGGCCCGCGTCGAGGACACCGGGGCCGACGGGGTGGAGCTGAACTTCGGCTGCCCGCACGGGATGAGCGAGCGCGGCATGGGCGCGGCGGTAGGCCAGGTGCCGGAATACATCGAGATGGTGACGCGCTGGGTGAAGATGCACTCGCGCATGCCCTGCATCGTCAAGCTGACCCCGAACATCAGCGACGTCCGCAAGCCCGCCGAAGCGGCGAAGCGGGGCGGGGCGGATGCGGTGAGCCTGATCAACACGATCAACTCGATCACCGCGGTGAACCTTGACAGCTTTGCCCCGGAACCGACCATCGACGGCAAGGGCGCGCATGGCGGCTATTGCGGGCCGGCGGTGAAGCCCATCGCGCTGTCGATGGTGTCGGAGATCGCCCGCAGCCCGGCGACCCGCGGCCTGCCGGTCAGTGGCATCGGCGGCATCACCACCTGGCGCGACGCGGCGGAGTTCCTGGCGCTGGGCGCGGGCAACGTGCAGGTCTGCACCGCGGCGATGACCTACGGCTTCCGGATCGTGCAGGAGATGATTTCGGGCCTGTCGCAGTACCTCGACGAAAAGCAGATGGCGCTGGACGACCTGATCGGGCGCGCGGTGCCCAACGTCACCGACTGGCAGTATCTGAACCTCAACCACGTGACCAAGGCGCGGATCGACCAGGACGCCTGCATCAAATGCGGCCGCTGCTATGCCGCCTGCGAGGACACCAGCCACCAGGCGATTTCCATGTCGCCGGAACGGGTGTTCGAGGTGATGGACGACGAATGCGTGGCCTGCAACCTGTGCGTCAACGTCTGCCCGGTGGAGAACTGCATCACCATGGAGACGCTGCCGAAAGGCGCGGTCGATGCGCGCACCGGCCGGACGGTCGGCGACTACGCCAACTGGACGACGCACCCCAACAACCCGATGGCGACGCAGGCGGCGGAGTGATCAGCGGCATTGGCGAAAGTTGTTGAAATGGACTCCCACTTATGGTAATTCTGTTCCGGCAACTGCCATGAGAGGTGCTGCCGTGAATCTGTTCGTCCTGATCTTGTGGCTGAATGCCATTGGTGGCGGGCTTGTGTTCCTTTCTGGGAGCATCGCGCTTATTCACCATTACGGCAGCGGAAGCTCGACATCCGGGTAGGAAGAGCTGGGCTGATCACACGGCTGGGGATCCAGCGAATTGACGACATTCGGCGCAGAATTTGGGCTGCTAGTGAAGCGCCGGCGGGCACTGCGCGGCCTGTCGCAGGATCAACTGGCCAATCTTCTTTGGGCGGAGTTGAAGGGCCCGAAGGACCACCCACGCAAGCCCGACATCTCGCGACTGGAAACCGGCCGCGTGGCGAACCCGCAGGAGCGGACGGTCCTGCTGATCTGCGAGAAGCTGGGCATCTCCGAGCACGAGGTCAACGTCCTGCGCCGTGCGCCACCGCCCGACCCATACGGGCTGTCCAGCGTCTACGACACCTTCAGGGCAAAGTCGCGCGAAGACCTCTACCGTGTGGCTGAATCCTTCGGGATGGACGCGCCGCAGGACCAGTCCGACGCGAAGCTCATCGCCTTCCTTCAGGACAAGGCCAAGGACATCGAGTCCCTGCGGCGCGAGGTCGAGGCGCTGCCCGGGCGTTCAGAGCGTGTCGACAACATCCTCGGCGCGGCGCTCGCCGCCATCGGCGCGGGCAATCTCGGCGAGGCGCGCACGCTCCTCGACAGCGCGCGCGAGATGCAGCGCGAGCTTCTGCGCAAGCCGCTCGAGACCAACGCTGCCCTGATCGAGGCGACCGCCAGTATCTACCTGATCGAAGGCAAGGCCGAAGCGGCCTTCGCCGCGCTCTCCGCCGCCGCCGATAGCACTGCAGCAATCGACCGGATCGACGGCGCGCGGCGACGGCGGGCCTATGGCGACCTGCTTAGCGGCCACGGCCTCCGCTACGGCGGCGCCGGGCTGCCGCTGGCAATCCGCCTCTTCGACCGGGCTTTGCAGGACCTGACGCGCGACGACGACGCCTGGCTCTTCGCCGCCTTCCTCAACAGCCGCGCGCTTGCACTTCAGGCGCAAGGCAGCCGCACGGCGGGGCCGGATGGGGCGGCGTTTCTGTCCCGCGCGGTGGCGGACTACACGCTGGCGCTGAGCATCCGCACCCGGGCGGAGCACCCGGTGGACTGGGCCGGGACGCTGCAGAACCGCGCGAATGCGCTTTCGCAGCAGGGCAGCCGCAGGGCGGGGCCGGAGGGGGCGGCGCTCCTGTCCCGCGCGGTGGACGACTACACGCAGGCGCTGAGCGTCTTCACCCGGGCGGAGCATCCGGTGGACTGGGCCATGACGCGGGCGAACATGGCGTTGCAGGAACAGGCCCGCGCCGGTCACGACAGCCGCGCCGACCCGCGGCCGCACCTGCGCGCGGCGCTGGATCATGTCGAGGCGGCGCTGGAGGTCTTCGACCCCGACCACACGCCGTTCTACCACGGCACGGCCACGGCCCTGCGTGACGACCTTCGCGCCGCCCTCGCCGCGCTTGCGCCCTGACGCCGCTAGGCCCGGCGTCCGTACGCGCCATAGCCCTCGCGCCGCGCCAGGGGGCCGAGGTCGGGGGCGCCCTCACGCGAGGGGACGAAGCGGAAGGCGGGGGTGATCTCGGGGTGGGCCGGCCGTGGCCCGGCCGGCGAGGCGCGGTCGGCACCGGGTACCGGGGCGACGGCCTGGGCGGTCAGCGCCGCGGTCGGGGCCGGGCGGTGGGCCGGCGGCGGCGCTTCGGCCGGGCGGGCCGGCGGTAGCGGGGTGGCAAGCGCCACCGGATAAAGGCTCGACACAGGCGATCCCTCCTGCCAGCGGACGGCGCCCCCACGCGCATCCTGCCGTGCGGACCGCCCGAAGGCGAGCGGATTGTGCCGACAAGTCGAGCAATCGATCCCCGCCGCCCGCCCCGCACCCCGCGCGGATGGTCGCATCCTCTCATACCAACGGTTGCTTGGTCTGACTCTGGGGGATTCCCTCGGGGGTATTTCTCTGATTCACTAACCTTTGATGGGGAGGGTGGTGATGGCAGGGATCGAGATCACGCGGGTGGAACTGACGGCATCGGACTTGCGCAAG
>JANOGU010000035.1:0-9116 GCA_031406135.1 Rhodobacterales bacterium | reverse complement strand
GGCCGCGCGGCCGCTCGTGGATGAACTGGCGGATCGCCTCGAAGAACGGCAGCCCCTCGATGTCGCCGACGGTGCCGCCGATCTCGCACAGCATGAAGTCGCAGCCGTCATCGCCGATGCGCAGGAAGTCCTTGATCTCGTTGGTGACGTGCGGGATCACCTGGATGGTCTTGCCGAGGTAATCGCCGCGGCGCTCCTTCTCCAGCACGTTGGAGTAGATGCGGCCCGAGGAGATGCTGTCGGACTGGCGGGCGGAGACGCCGGTGAAGCGCTCGTAATGGCCGAGGTCGAGGTCGGTCTCGGCGCCGTCGTCGGTGACGAAGACCTCGCCGTGTTCGAAGGGCGACATCGTGCCGGGGTCGACGTTGAGGTAGGGGTCGAGCTTGCGCAGGCGGACGGTGAAGCCGCGGGCCTGGAGCAGCGCGCCCAGGGCGGCGGAGGCCAGCCCCTTGCCGAGGGAGGACACCACCCCGCCGGTGACGAAGACGTAGCGCGCCATGTGCGGGACCCCCGTGACCTGTCTTGCGCCGCGTCAGAATCGCAGCATCACGGGAACCCAGATGTAGGGCAGGCGCGCGGGGAGCGCAACCAAGATGCCGTAGCGGCCGGGAGCCGGCCCGCAAGTGCTTGTGGTTCAGGGGTTCGTTGCCGGCGCGGGCGGGGCGGCGGGCGCGTCGGCGGGCGCGGGCGGCAGCAGGTCGTCGCCGAGCGGGTTTTCCGCCGGTTGCTCCGCCGCCGGCGGCGTGCCGCCGAACTGCTCGACGACCGAGGTGCCGGCCGAGTTCCGCGCCGCGAAGATGGTCAGGGTGACCGAGGTGACGCAGAAGGCGATGCCGAAGCCCCAGGTCAGCTTGGCCAGCCCCGACAGCGGTGGCCGGCCCGCCATGGCGTTGCCGCCGCCCGAGAGGATCCCCGCGCCTTCCGACCGCTGCAACAGCACCACGCCGATCAGGCAGAGCGCGAGGATCAGGTGGACGATGAGGACGACGTTTTCCAAGGCGGGCTCCGCGGGTTCGGCGGCTGTCTAGTGGCTTCGGAAGGGCGGCGCAAGCACGGCGCCTCCGGTGCGGGCCGGCCTGCCGTCACCTGCCGTCGGAATCATCGACCTCCAGCTGGCCGGAAAGCCGGCGCCAGAGGAGGGCCCAGGTCATGCCGATGCCCAGCACGAAGGAGACGGCGATCACCCCGAGCCAGACGTTCAGCGAGGTATTGGCAAGGTTGAGCAGGCCCCAGTCCCAAAGCACCCAGAGCAATGCGGTCAGGATGGCGAGCACGAGGACCATGCCGAAGACGCCGATCGCCCGCAGCGTGGCGGTCAGGAAGACGACGTAGCCGAGAAAGAGCAGCAGTCCGAGGAAGAGGACGAGCGGCAGCTCTGTGCCGACGTTCGCGGTTGCCCAGCGGACGTAGTTCCATGGCGTCGGATTGTAGGTTGCGGAGACGAGAGCAAAGGCAAAGAGCCAGCGCAGGATCAGTCCCATCCGAGTTTCCTTTCCCTCCGGCTGCTTCGCGGGCTCTATATCGGCAGGCCGGAGGCAGGAAAACCGCAATCGACCGGGTGAGGCGGGGTTCAGAGCGGCAAACGGGCGATCCGGACCTCGGCGAACAGTCAGAACAGAACCGTGGCCCCCCAGAACAGCAGGATGGCGGCGACGGTCACCCGGTACGGCATCACCGGCCGCCGGCCGGTGACCGACATCGCGCCACCCGGGGGCGCCACCGCGGCGCGGGGCAAGTCCCATGGGCCGCGGGAAGGTTGACGGCGACGGGGGGCCTGGCGTTACCTGCCGTCCGGGGGTTTGGTGGAGGTGAGACGATGGCCTTTCGTTTGGGCGGGATCGTGCTGATCCTGATCGGGGCGGTGCTGGCCGGCATCGGTGCGGCGCTGGCGCTGGCGCTGTTGGGGCGGCCGGTTCAGGACCTGCCGGGAATGGCAACGCTGCAGCCGGTGCTGGCGAATCTGGCGGAGATCGCGGCGCTGCCGGCGGGCAGTTCCTGGCAGGCACTGGCAGGATCGGGGTCAGGCCAGATGGCGCTCGCCGGGCTCGCGGGCGGCACGGCCCTGGCCCTGGGCGGGCTCTGGCAGCTGTTCACCGGGCGGCGCAGCGCGGTCGTGCTGACGGTAGCGCTGGCCGTCATCTGCGGCTTTGCCGTGGTCGCGGCGACGGCGGGATAGGAGCGGTCGAGGCGGCCGTGGCCGACATGATCGGCGCCGCCGGGGACGCGTTGCGCTTGCCGGAACTCTTCTTCATCGCGTCGAAGGCGTCCGTGGCCGGCTTCCGCTTCTTTTCCATCGGGGCCGGAACCTTCGGACCCGCCTTGCGGTCCTTCAGCTCTTTCTCAAGGTCGGCCAGAGGCTTGTGCAGATCGCCGATCTGTTTCGCGACGCGTTCGATGTCCTTCCTGATCCGCGCTTCGTCGTCCTTGGCCAAGCCGCTTTCCGTCCGCGATCCGGATGGGCGTTGCCGATGCCACCGGTGAGACCGGCTGCGGCATGCGCGGCGCCCGCTGACGGCGGCAGGCAAGGCCGGAAGCGGGGTTCGGGCAACTTTCCGCTGCGCGCCGCCGCCGCCAAGGCCGGGGCCGTGGCGATGCTGGCCACCGGCGCCCCGGTCCGATGCTCCGGCACGCGGACCTCCCGGCAGCGGCATTGCGCCCCTCGCCCCCGGGCATGATCCCGGCGCGGCGGACGGCGCGCGCCAGCCTCACCCCTTGATGTTCTTGATGACCTCCTTGGCGACGTCGTTCTGTTTCTTCATCAGGCTGGACAGGACATTCATCATCTGCGTCACCTTCTGGTTGGCGTCGGCAAGCTTCGCCAGGTCCTCGGCCTGTTTCTGCAGCGCCTCGATACCGCGTTTCAACTCCTCGGCCTTCTTTTTCAGCTCCTTCTCGTCACCCGCGCCCTGCGGAGCCTTGCCCATCGCCCGTTCCCCCCGTTGCCGTTGCGGCCCTGCAAGGCTACCACCGCTTGCGATTCCAATCCATCGGACTGCGCCTTTCCCTGCGGCGGCGGGACGGCTATAGACCCGGCCGCCGGGCACTTGCGGGAGGATCGCTCCATGGCCAATGTCGTCGTCGTCGGCGCCCAGTGGGGCGACGAGGGGAAGGGCAAGATCGTCGACTGGCTCAGCGAGCGGGCCGACATCGTGGCGCGGTTCCAGGGCGGGCATAATGCGGGGCACACGCTGGTGGTCGGCAATCAGGTCTACAAGCTGAGCCTGCTGCCCTCGGGTGTGGTGCGCGGCAAGCCTTCCGTCATCGGCAACGGCGTGGTGCTGGACCCCTGGGCGCTTCTGGCGGAGATCGACAAGCTGGCCGGGCAGGGGGTTCACGTGACCCCCGACAACCTGATGATCGCCGAGAACACGCCCTTGATCCTGCCGCTGCACGGCGATCTCGACCGGGCGCGCGAGGCGCAGGCCGGCGTGGCCAGGATCGGCACCACCGGGCGCGGCATCGGGCCGGCCTACGAGGACAAGGTCGGGCGCCGCGCGGTGCGCGTGGCGGACCTTGCCGATGCCGAGACGCTGGAGGTGCGGCTGGACCGGCTGCTCGCACACCACAACGCGCTGCGGTCGGGGCTGGGGATGGCGGCGGTGGACCGCGCGGCGCTGAAGGCGGCGCTGCACGAGGTGGCGCCGCGCATCCTGCCCTTCGCCCAGCCGGTGTGGAAGCACCTGACCGAGGCGCGGCGGGCCGGCAAGCGCATCCTGTTCGAGGGCGCGCAGGGGGCTTTGCTGGACGTCGACTTCGGCACCTATCCCTTCGTCACCTCGTCGAACACGCTCGCCGGGATGGCGGCGACCGGCACCGGCCTCGGCCCCACGGCGGTGGATTTCGTGCTGGGGATCGTCAAGGCCTACACCACGCGGGTGGGCGAGGGGCCGTTCCCGACAGAGCTGTTCGATGCGGACGGGGACCGCCTGGGCGAGCGCGGACGGGAGTTCGGCACGGTGACCGGGCGCAAGCGGCGCTGCGGCTGGTTCGATGCGGTGCTGGTGCGGCAGACTTGCGCCACCTCGGGCGTCAGTGGCATCGCGCTGACCAAGCTCGACGTGCTGGACGGCTTTGCCACCCTGCGCATCTGCACCGGCTATGACCTCGACGGGGCGCGGCTGGACCACCTGCCCACGGCGGCCAACCTGCAGGCCCGGGTGGTGCCGGTCTACGAGGAGATGGAGGGCTGGTCGCAGTCCACCATGGGCGCGCGGTCCTGGGCGGACCTGCCGGGCGCGGCGATCAAGTACGTCAAGCGGATCGAGGAGCTGATCCAGTGCCCGGTGGCGCTGCTGTCGACCTCGCCCGAGCGGGAGGACACGATCCTTGTCACCGACCCCTTCGCCGACTGATCGCCCGCATCTGCGCCGGGGCCTGGGCTGGAAGGCGCGCCGGCGGCTGGCGCTGGCGGTGCTGCTCGTGGGTCTGCCCGCCTACATCGTCGCGGCGGTCAGTCTGGTGGGCTGGTTCGACCGGCCGGCGATCTGGCTGGAGCTTCTGGTCTACCTGGGGCTTGGGGTGCTCTGGATGCTGCCGCTGCGCTGGCTGTTCCTGGGCGTGGGCCAGCCCGATCCGGGCGCGGCTGCCCCGGGCGGCGAGGGGTCGCGGGGCGCTTGATTCCAACGGCTTGAGCGGCGCCTCTGAATGGGACGGGCCCGCCCCCCGGGTTGGGGAGCGGGCCCGCGGCTGCGACGTTGGGGGGGGGCGTTCAGTGCCGCAGTTTCCGAGCCGCATTCATCAGGCGCGAGCCATCGGCAGCCGCGAACTGGCCGCGGCGGACCTTCTCGATGCGGCCGTCGCGCAAGAGCCGGCCGAAGCCCACGAGCAGGTCTTCGCGCTGGATCAGGCCGCCGGGCAGGGCGTCTTCGGCCTGCCGCAGCATTTCCGGGCGCGACACATGCGGGCGGCCCTCGACCACGGTGGCATAGACCGCGGCGGCCTCGATCATGTCGTCGACATCGCCGGCGCCGATGCGGGCGGCGAAGACGGCGAACTCGGCCTTGACCGCGAACAGGTTGCGGCGGGGCAGGGCGTCCTCGCTGTCGTCCTCGGCCTCTTCGCCGTCCTCAAGCTCCGCGTGGCCGTCCCGTTCGGTCTCGGTCGGAAACGGATCGATGGCGGCGGCGCGCAGAGCTTCGTCCTCGATCGCCGCATCGTCGTCCGTTGCAGTGGGTTCCCCGGCGTCGTCGGCTGCGGCGTGCGTCTCGTCAATGGCGGCGTCCGCTGGGTCGGCCAGGTCCTCCGGCGCCGCTTCGCTGTCATCAGCGAGCGCTTCGGCGATCTCGTCCGGGGCGTCCGTGGCGATGGCCTGGTCGGCCAGGTCCTCCGGCGCCGCAACCGCCTCGTCCCCGGAGTCTTCGGCGGCGATGGCGAGGAAGTCGGCGTCGTCCCCGGCGACCTGGGCGGTGTCTTCCGCGTCGGCGTCGGCGCTGGCGTCTTCGGCGGCGACCCCGGCGGCATCGGCCGCAACCGGCGGCGACGCGGGTTCGGCCGGCGCCGGCTGTGCGGCGGCATCATGCAGCTGCAGTGTTTCCAGCTCGCGTTCGGCCGGTTCGTCAGCGTCCACGGCGAATGCCGAGACCGCGAGCGCCGATCCGGCCATCCGGCGCGGCCGGTTCGGGGCGACCGGGCCGAACGCGGCGGCGGGCGCCGGGTCGGGGCGGTCGATGCGCTGTTCCGAGACGAGCACCAGTGGCGGCGGCCGGCGGCCGAGCCCCGGGCGGGTGGTTTCCACTTCATCGGTGGCCGGGCGGCGCGGGCGGACCACGCGCTCGAGGTCGTCGCGGTAAAGCGTCTGGCGTTCGGCATCGGATTCCGGCGACGCGGCGCCAGCCTTGCGGTCGGCGAAGGTCGCCGCGACGGCGGCCTTCAGATGCGCGATGGCCGACAGCCGACGGCGGTTCTCGGCGCCTTCCAGTTCGGCGTTGGCCTGATCGACCAGGCGCTGCACCGACGGCGCCTCGACCTCCGGCCCGTAGAGCGGCAGGACGTCCTCGGCTGCGGCCGCTTCGGCGCCTGACGCGGGGGCCGGGGTCCCGGCCGGGGTGTCGGCCGAAGCCGCATCGGCGGCATCGGGCCGGCGGACCCGGATGACCCGGGCCCTGGCACGCTGCAGCCGCTCGGCAGTGACAGCCGGTTCGGCCGGCGTCGGCGGGGCCGTCGCGATGATCGTGGGTTCGGCCCAGGACTGGTCGTCGTCGGACGTGTCTGCTGTGGTGATTGGGGGCTCCTCGACGGGCAGATCGGCGGCGTAGTCCGCGAGGTCGGCTTCCAGTGCGGCGTCGTCGACGATATCGAAAGTCGCGGGCGAGATGGCGGCCTCGACGTCGATTCCGGCGGGATCCTCGTCCGGCACTTCCGGCAGGTCGTCGGCCCAGGGGTCCACGGTCTGTTGCTCGAACCCGTCCGCGGCGGAGGTTGCTTCGGGGATCGCTTCGGCGGCCGTCTCTGGCGCGGCCGCGTCCTCGATGACGTGCCCGACCATGGCGACGAGCATGTCCGTGTCGGCGGGGGAGGCCTCGTCGCGGTCGGAGCCGCTGTCAAGGATCAGCGCGTCATCTGGCCCGGGCGCGGTGTCGAGCACGCGGCCGATCAGCGACAGCGCATCGGCGTCGGCCACGGGCGCCAGATCCGCCGGGATCGGGTCCCAGGCGAGCGCGACGGGTTGGTGCGCAGGCTCCGCCCACGGTTCGGCGGCGGCGGGCTCGAGGTCCGCCGCAGCTTCGGGTTCGGCGACGATTTCGGCCACTGGCACCGACATCGCCGCGGCCCGCAGGCGGCGCAGCTTGGCGGCTACCGATTCGGCCACGGCCTCGTCGGCGGGCGACAGGTCGGGCAGGATTTCTGGCATCATCGCGACGGAGGCCGCGACAGGAGCTGCGACCGGCACAGGCGACGTGGCCGGCGCGTCGGAGGCGCGCAGCACCACGCTATTGCCGTCCACCCGCGCCTCGACGCGGCGATGCACCTCGCGCTCGGCGATCAGGTGCAGCATCTGCGCGTCCGGCTGCGGCGGCTCGGCGCCGAAGTAACGGTCGTCGGCGGCCAGATCGCGGAAGTATTCCGCAATCGCCTTCATCGTCGAGAAGGGTTCTTCGAACCCCTCCAATGTGCAAGAAAAGGTCCCATACGAGACCGTCAGGATCTTGCTGGACCCGATCATCGGCTGCCCCTTCTCTTTCCGACGCCTTCGAACACTAACTCCACGCTGTGCAAATACGTGGACAGAACACGGTAATTTCGGGGATTGATTGTGGCCGGCACCCGCGTCTGTGCCTTAATCGAGAACAATAGCCGGATGATTTCCAGGTGAACAGCGACGGTGTGGCCGCAGCCGCGGTGACGGCGGAAACGGGCGTGACCCTGGTTGCGGGCGGTCCGGTGGCCCGGCGCGAGCTTCGCGCGGCACTGGTGCGCGCGCCTTTTCTTGTGGCGGCGGATGGGGGTGCGGACCGGGCGCTGGCGCTGGGCGCGGTGCCGCGGGCGGTGATCGGCGACATGGATTCGCTGTCTGCCGCCGGCCGCGCGCGGCTGGCTGGCGCGCTGCATGAGGTTTCCGAGCAGGAAACAACCGACTTCGACAAGGTGCTGCGGCGGGTGGGCGCGCCGTTCCTGATCGCGCTGGGCGTGCTGGGCGGTCGGGCCGACCATGCGCTGGCGGCGCTGTCCACGCTTCTGGCCGCGCCGATGCCGGTGCTGGCCTTGGGGGCGCAGGATGTGGTCTTCGCCGCACCCCTGCGGCTGACGTTGCGGCTGCGGGCCGGGGACCGGCTGTCGCTCTATCCGCTGGCGCCGGTGGCGGGGGAAAGCCGAGGGCTGGACTGGCCCATCGCCGGGCTCGACTTCGCGCCGGACCGCCGGATCGGCACCTCGAACCGGGTGACTACGGGGTCGGTGGAGCTGGATTTCGACCGGCCGGGGATGCTGGTCATCCTGCCGCGGACGCGGCTGGACGCGGCGCTGCGGGCGCTTACACCGGCAGCCGGTCGCGGGCGTTCAGGCGCTCGCGGTGGATGATGTAGAGGCCGGAGGCGACAATCACCGCGATGCCGGCCAGCGTCAGCGGTTCGGGGAAGTCGCCCCAGATCAGGAACCCCAGGATCGCGGCGACCACGATCTCGCAGTAGTGCAAGGGCGCCAGCGTGGCGGCGGGGGCGAACTTCAGCGCATAGGTGATGCAGATGTGGCTGACGGTGGCCCAGAAGCCCACGCCGAACAGCCAGAGCCAGGCGATGCCGGCCGGCCAGCGCGCGTCGAGGTCGGGCAGGCCCGAGCCCTGGCCGAACCAGACCGCGGGCAGGACCAGGACCAGGCCGAACAGCGCCGTCTGCCCCTGCATCGCCACCGGGTGGACATCCCGCGACAGCGACCGGGTGACCAGCATGTAGAAGGCGAAGAGGAAGGCCGTGGCCAGGGGCCAGAGCGCCACATAGCCGAACTCGGCGAAGGCGGGGCGGATCACCATCATGGCGCCGAGGAAGCCCGCGCCGCTGGCGGCGTTGCGGCGCGGGCCGACGCTGTCGCCGAACAGCAGATGCCCGAGGATGAGCAGGATGAAGGGCTCGACGAAGACGATGGCCAGCGCGTCGGCGATCGGCATCACCTTCAGCGCGGCGACGAAGGCGAAGGTGGACAGGATCAGGAGCAGCGCGCGCAGCGCCATCAGCCAGGCCAGCCGCCGCGGCAGCGCCCAAGCGAGGCCCATGATCGCCATGGCCGGCGCCACCAGCAGAGTCTGGACCAGCATCCGGGCCAGCACGATGGCGATCACCGCCTCGGTCTCGCCCGCCAGTTTGGCGGCGACGTCGAGCAGCGGCCCGAGGACGCAGAAGGCGAGCATCAGCGTCATGCCGAAGAGGATGCGGTCGGGGGCCATGCGCCCCGCCTACCGTGGTGGCGGGGCGGGTGCCAGCCTGGATGCGACCAACTCCGCCGCCGTTTGGGGTAGTGCAGTAACATCGCGTGCAAAGCGGCCCGGCTTGGCCCATGTCGCTTAGAACTGATACCAACGGCCCTCATGGCTGACTCGAGAGGGATTCCCAAAGGCTTCGATTTCTGAATCACTGTCGCTGAGGCAAGGAGGCTGAGCGATGGTGGCAGTGGTGATCACGAGGACG
>JANOGU010000385.1:0-8385 GCA_031406135.1 Rhodobacterales bacterium | reverse complement strand
CAGCGTCTTCGACAGCTACGAAACCATCGTCGAGGCGTGCTGCGCCGCCTGGAACCGCTTCGCCAACCAACCCGACATCGTCACGTCAATAACCAGACGATCCTGGGCAACGGTCACATGATACAGCCGTTGGTATAAGCGCTCTGCTCAAGTCACCCTGACCCCCGGTGCCGCAAGGAGCCGGGGGTTTGTCATATTGCAGGAAACCCTTGGTAGACATGCGCATGATACATGCGCATCTCTCTTGCGATTACTTATGGAACCTCCCGATGCCCGGCGCCCGGCGCGCTACCAGCTTGTCCCTCGACAGCGCCTTGCTTGAAGAAGCCAAGTCCCACGGCATCAATATCTCCCGGGCTGCCGAAGCCGGGGGGGCCGCCGCGCTCAAGAAGGCGCGGACCGAAGCGTGGCAGCGCGAGAACGCCGAGGCCATCCAGAACTGCAACGACGACATCGAGACGCGCGGCCTGCCGCTTGAAAAGTACCGGATGTTCTGACCCGCATGCCCCGGCAGGTCGCTCTCGTCCGCCTCGGCAGCGACCTGGCCGTGGTCCGGCAAGACGACATGCACGAGGCACTGCGGTCGCGCATCGTCGCGCCACTCGTTCCGCTCCGGGAGGCCAAGCACCAGCCGAAGGGCCTTTGCCCTGTGGTCATCATCCAAGGCGAACCGCTTGCCGTGTTTCTGCCGTCGATGGCCGCCGTGCCAACTGGAGCGCTTGGCCCGCCTTTCGGCTCGCTCGCACGGCATCGCGACGACATCGTCCGCGGCCTCGGCCTGCTGTTCGCCGGCGTCTGACGCCCGCCCAGAGAAATTCCCCTCGCAAACGCCCGAAGCGATGTTGATCTTCGTTACATCATCCAGCCCGGGAGCCCGCCCATGCCCCCCATCGACCGCCGCAGCTTTCACCAGGGCCTCGCCGCCACCGCCCTCGCCGCGACCATCGCCGCCCTCGGGGCATCCGCGGCGACCGCCCCAGCCGCCTGTCGTTGCTGTGGCTGGCGCTGTCGGCGCTGGTCTGGGCCGCGCTGCCGGTGCTGATCTTCGTGGCGCAGTTCCTCAACTACGCCCCGCACCGCTGGCTGACCCACCCGTTCTTTTTGCTGCCTTGGCCGGGCTGAGCCGTCAGCGGTCGGTCAACTTGAGTTCGATGCGCCGGTTCTGCGCCCTTGCATTGTCGCTGTCGCCGAAGGCCACCGGCTGGTATTCCCCGAACCCGGTCGCCGCCAGCCGCTCCGCCGGGAACCCCAGCACGTCCTGCATGTAGCGCACGACAGACAGGGCGCGGCCCTGTGACAGCTCCCAGTTGTCGCGGAACTGGCCGCTGCCGGATACCGGCACGTTGTCGGTATGCCCGTCCACCCGCACGATCCAGTCCAGCTCTGCCGGGATTTCACCGGCCACCTCGCGCAACGTGGCCGTGACCCCGGCGATCTGCGCCTGGCCCTCGGCCGAAAGCTCTGCCGACCCCGGCTGGAACAGCACCTCGGAGGAGAACACGAATCGGTCGCCCTCGATCCGCACCCCCTCGCGCCCGGCCAGCACCTGGCGCAGCCGGCCGAAGAACTCGGAGCGATAGGCCGCGAGGTCCACGTTCTCCGCTTCCAGCCGCTTGCGCTCGGCCTCCTCCAGATCGGCCCGCGCCCTCTGCTCCGCCGCCGCCTGCGCCAGCGCCGCGTTCAGTTGCGACCCAAGCGCCTCAATCTGCACCCTGGCCGCCGCGTCCTTGGCCCCCGCCGCGTCCAGCAGCGCCTGCAGCGAGCCCAACTGCGACCGCAGCGCCGCGATCTGCTGGTTCAGCACCGCCATGTCGCGGCTGGCCTTTTCCAGTTCCGCATTGCGCATGGCCAGCACCTTCTGCGCCACCTCCAGCAGCCCCGCCTGGATTTGCGTCTCGCCGGCCGCCAACTTCCCCGCCGTCTCGGCCGCGGCCAGCAACGTCAGCGTCTCCTCCGCCCGCTTCCGCTGTTCCTCCAGCGCCAGCGTCATCGCCGTCAGTTCCGCGTCCGACGCCGCAAGCTTCGCCCGCAACGCCTCCGCCGCCGCCAGATCGGCCAGCCGCTGCCGCTCGCCTTCGGTCAGCGCCGCCTCGGCTCCGGCGAGCCGCGCGCGCAGCGCCGCCGCCGCCGCCAGTTCGGCCAGACGCGCCTTCTCGGCCGCATCGAGGTCGGCCTGCGCCGCCGCCAGGGCCGCGGCCGACGTGGCCGCATTGCCCTCCAGCGCCGCCGCCCGCCCCTCGGCGGCCTCCAGCGCCGCCAGCGTCTGCGCCAGCGAAGCCTCCCGGGCGGCCGCTGCCGACCGCATCGCGGCGACCGTCGCCTCCAGCGCCTCGCGCCGGGCGGCGGCCAGTCGTGCCACCTCGACCTGCGCGTCGATCTCCGACCGGGCCGTCGCCAGCGCCAGGTCCAGCGCCTCCTTCTCGGTCAAGAGCTTCACTTGCGCCGCCTGCAAATCCTCCAGCGAGGCCGCCAGCCGCCCCGCCTCGCCCTGCGCGGCGTCGCGCGCGGCGATCAGCGACGCGACCTGCGCCTCGAACGAGGTGATCCGCGCCTGCGCCTGCGACAGTTCACCTTCGCGCGCCGTCAACTGCGACGACAACGTCGCCACCAGCGCTGTCTGCCGGTCGCCCTCCACCTGCGCCGCCTCCAGCGCGCCCGTCAGCCGCGTCCCCTCCGCCTGCAGCGCCGTCGCCCGCTCGCGTTCCAGCCCCAGCGCCTCGGCCAGCCCCGCGACCTGCTCGTTCAGGGCGGCCAGTTCGTCGCCCTGGGTGTCGATGGTTTCCGACAGCACCGACTGCATGATCATGAAGATCGTCAGCACGAACAGCAGGACCAGCAGCAGCGAGGTCATCGCATCGACGAACCCCGGCCAGATCGGCGTGTCTCCCCTCGCCCCCCGCCGCGCCAGCGCCATGGCTCAGACCTTCGGACTGCGGGTCAGCGCGCGGACCGCCGCGGTCAGGGCGGAGAGGTCGGTGCGCAACTCGGCGATGGCCTCCTGCCGCCCGGCCGCCAGCTCCTCCAGGATGCGCAGCAGCTGCACGTCGATCGAGCGCAGCCGCATCCGGCTTTCCGCATCCGCCCCGCTCTCGGCCGCCTGGGCAATCGCGGCGATCGTCGCGTCCTGCCCCACCGCCACCCGTTCCAGCGCGGCCAGCTGCGCCTCCTGCGCCTCGGCGATCCGGCCAAGCTGCGCCGCCGACCCGGTTTCCGCCTCGATCTTCTGCGCCAGACGCCCCACCGCCTCGGCCAGCAGCCCGATGCGCTGGTCCAGGAGCGCGCGGTTGGCGTCGGACTGCGCCACCATCCTGCTCAGCGCCTCCACCTGCTGCGCCATCACCCCCGCGGCGGTCGCGTCACCGTCGCCGTCGCCGCCTTCGGCGGCCAGCCCGACGCGGGTGATGGTGGACAGCCACTCTTCCAGTTCGCGGAAGAAGCGGTTCTGCCCGTGCCCGGCGAAGAGGTCGAGAAGCCCGATCACCAGCGACCCGGCCAGCCCCAGAAGCGAGGAGGAAAACGCCGTCCCGATCCCGCCCAGCTGGCTTTCCAGCCCCTTCATCAGCCGCGAGAACACCGCCGACCCGGCCTCGCCCGCCTGCGGCGACAGGTTCTGGATCGTCTCCACCATCGCCGGCACGGTCGTGGCCAGACCCCAGAACGTGCCGAGAAGACCCAGAAAGATCAGCAGGTTGCCCAGATAGTGGGTGATCTCGCGGCTTTCATCCACCCGCGTCGCCACCGAATCGAGGATCGACCGCTGCGACGAGGTGGAGATTTGCATCCCCGCCCCGCGCGACCCCAGCAGCGCCGCCAGCGGCGCCAGCAGCAGCGGCGCGTCCGCCACATCCACCCCCGGCCGCTGCCCGGCAAATCCCTGAATCCAGCCGACCGACCGGCCCACGGCCACCACCTGCCAGAAGCAGGAGATCACGCCCACCGCAAAGACGCCCAGGATCGACGCATTCAGCAAGAGGTTGGTGAACAGGATCTGCTCGATCACCTCGCGCGCGACCCAGGCGCCGGAGCCCACGACGCAGAGCACCAGGAACATGATCGCGACCTGCCGGATCGGCTGGGTGAAGAACGGCGCGCTTGCCGCCTGCGGCTTGTCCATAAGGTCCGCGCCCCACCCCTTTGTGGCCTCTGCCGCCCACCCTATTGCGGTCCGGCAGGGCTGCCAACACACTATCGGGTCAAGGCGCGTACCCGTGTGACAAGCGCATCAAGGTCGGGATCGGCGATGCCGAGTGCGTGCAGATGCTCGGCCGTGGCGTAAAGGTAGTCGCGGTTCGGCCCCCGCTCGCCCGAAGACCGCGCGATGATCTCCGCCTGCGCCTCCGGCGAAAGTCCGCAGTACTGCGCATGCTCCCGGTTGATCGCATAGGTCAGGGCCTGAATCCCGCGCCCGTCCGCCAGCCGCACCGCCACCTCGACCTCGCGGTAGGCGTAGGAGATCAGCTCCCGCGCCCGCAGCCCCGCCAGCACCTCCGCCGCACGCGAAGCCTCCACCCGCAGCGCCACGCCGTCGCAGACCGCGCCCGCGGCCGCGTCCAGCGCCAGCACCAGCCCCGGCGCCTCGGCCGTGCCCCGATAATGGACCGAGCGCATGCAGAAACTGCGGTGCCAGCCGCTGACGCGCCCGACCACCGCCTCGGCCACCGCAAAGCCCGGGTCCCAGATCAACGAGCCATAGCCGAACACCCACATGCCGCCCTTGTTCCGCCAAAGCGGCAGCGTGGCAACCCCGCGCTTGCCCGACCCCCGCCCGGCGGCGCAGACTGCGCGCGACAGGGAGCCCGCCGATGCAGCACCGCCCCGCCGACGCCCGCACACCCTCTGCCGGCCCGCCCGACTGGTTCGACGGCGACACCCGCATCGACCGGCTGCACACGGCGGAGGCCCCGGCCCGGGTCCATGCCGTGTCCGTCCAGTTCGCCCCCGGCGCGCGCACCGCCTGGCACACGCATCCGCTCGGCCAGCTGCTCATCGTCACCGACGGCCGCGGCCGGGCGCAGTCCTGGGGCGGGCCGGTGCAGGCGCTCATGCCCGGCGATGCCGTCTGGTTTGCTCCAGGCGAAAAGCACTGGCACGGCGCGGCCGAGGATGCCGCCATGACCCACATCGCGGTGCAGGAGGCGCTGGACGGCGTGACGGTGACCTGGCTCGGGCACGTCACGGACGGCGGCGGCTGACCGGCCGGCCCGGCATGCGCGTCCTGCTCTGGTTCACTCTCGCGGCCGCCCTCGTCTGGGCCGGGTGGTGGGTCGTGGGTTCCCGCGCCGCGCTGCGCGGGGCCGAGGCCGCCTTTGCCGCCGCGCCCGCGGCCGGCTGGCAGGCGACACATGGCGGCATTTCGGTCGCAGGCTTCCCCAACCGCTTCGACCTGACGGTGACCGACCCTTCCGTCGCCCGTGGCGGCTTCGGCTGGCGCGGCCCGTTCCTGCAGGTCTTCGCGCTCGCCTACCGGCCGGGCCACCTGATCGCCGTCCTGCCGGACACCCAGGTGCTGACCCTCGCCGGGCTGGACCTGCCGCTGACGGCGGACCGGATGCAGGCGAGCCTGTTCGTCTCGCCGCAGGGCTTCGACCGCAGCACGTTCGACGCTGACGGCATCACCCTGGCCGGGATCCGCGCCGCTTCGCTGAACGTCGCGCTTAAGACAGAGCCGGACGTCGCGCCGCGCTTGCGGCTGGGGCTGGAGGTGCTGGACATCGCCGTGCCCGCGCCGCTGCGGCCCGAGGCCCTGCCGCCGACCGCGCGCCGGCTTTACGTCGATGGCTACATCACGCTCTCCGCACCCCTCGACCGCGCCGCCCTGACCGCGCCGCCGCGGGTCGAGAGCGTCGAGATCGGGCCTGCCCTGCTCGCCTGGGGTCCGCTGGTGGTCGAGATCGCCGGCGCGCTGCGCCCCGACGCCCGGGGCTTCGCTTCCGGCCGGCTGTCGCTCACGGCCAGCGACCCCGACCTCGCAGCCGCGCTCTACGCCCGGCTCGGGCTGCCGCCGGACGGCGGGGCGCAGGAGATCGTCCTGTCGGGCGGCCGCATCCGGTTCGGGGAGCGGGACCTCGGCCCGGCGCCGCGGCTGTCACCCTGAACGCCGCCAGCCTCCGGCGGCGCGGATCGCGCTGGAAGAGGCCTCCGACATCGGCAGGTTGACGAAGCACCAGGCGGGCGGCGGCCGCTGCCCCAGCACCGCCGCCGCCCCGTCCGGGATGCGCGCCCAGGCAAAGGCGCGGGCGGCGGGCGAAAGCCGCTCCTCCCCCGCCCCGGGACGGGCCAGCACGCCCACCGGCACCATCCGCAAGATGTCGCGCCACCGCGCCCAGCGGTGAAACTGCGCCAGATTGTCCGCGCCCATCAGCCAGACGAAGCGCACGCCGGGATAGCACCGCCGCAGCGCCCGAAGGGTCTCGAACGTTCCCCGCGTGCCCAGCCGCGCCTCCAGCTCCGTCACCACCACCCGCGGATGCCGCATCACCCGCCGCGCCTCGGCCAGCCGCACCGCCAGCGGCGCCGGCGGCCGCGGCTTCAACGGGTTGCCGGGCGAGATCAGCCACCACACCCGGTCGAGCCGGAACCGCTTCAGCGCCTCGCGCGTGATGTGGACATGCCCCGCATGGGCCGGATCGAACGACCCGCCCAGAAGGCCGACGACCATGCCCCTGGTCGCAAACGGGAACCCCGCGCGCATCTCCTCGGGCCTCCCTTGCGCTTCCTGCGGCCCAAGCTTGGCCGGCAGCACCCGCCGCTGTAAAGCGGAAATCCCTTGACGCAGGACAATTAACGGACTCTAGTCAGAGAAATTCCATGACAGGAGTCACCCATGCTGGACGCCATCGCCCGCCTGCGCCGGTTCAACCGGGTCGTCACCCGCGAGATTGGCGCGCTCGACACGTCCTATCTCGGGCGCGGGCGGCCCCTGGGGGCGGCGCGCGTGCTGCAACTGGTCAAGGCCGGCGGAACGGACGTGGCCGAGTTGCGGCGGCGGCTCGACCTCGACACCGGCCTGCTCAGCCGGCTCTTGCGCGGACTGGAACGCGAGGGACTTGTGGAGGTGGCGGCCGACCCGGCCGACCGCCGCCGCCGCATCGCCCGGCTGACCCCCGCGGGCGAGGCCGAGTGGCAGGTCTATGACCAGCTCGGCCACGCCAAGGCGCAAGCCGTCTTCGCCCGCGCCGGGTCGCGCCAGCAGGCGGTGATCGACGCGATGGACCTGATCGCCACCGTGATGCTCAAGGATCAGGTCGAGATCCGCGACGCCGACCCCGACGACGACGCTGCCCTGCACTGTGTGGCCGCCTACTACAGGCTGCTGCAGGACACGGTCCCCGGCTTCGCCTCCGGCATGCTGCCCCTGCCCCTGCCCGACGCCGCGCGCTACCGCGCGCCCGCCGGCGCCTGCCTCGTCGCCTGGTCCGAAGACCTGCCGATCGGGGTCGTCTCCCTGCGCCGGCTGGACACCGCCACGGCCGAGGTCAAGCGCCTCTGGATCGACCCGCTCGCCCGCGGCCAGGGCCTCGGCCGCCGCCTGATGCGCGCCATCGAGGCCCGGGCCCGCGACCTCGGCTACAGCCACGCCCGGCTCGACAGCAACACCGCGCTCGCCGAGGCCATCGCCCTCTACCGCTCCGACGGCTGGACCGAATGCCCGCCCTATACCGGGGCCCCGGCCAACATCTGGATGGCCAAGCGTCTCTAGCCTGCCGGTTGCGGCCTCGCGCTGCCGCCGCTACATCCCCTGCAATCCGCAGGAGGACGCCCATGGCCAGCTACCAGTACGTCTACCACATGGACGGCGTGTCCAAGGCCTATCCGGGCGGCAAGAAGGTGTTCGAGAACATCCGCCTGAACTTCCTGCCCGGGGTCAAGATCGGCGTCGTCGGGGTCAACGGCTCGGGCAAGTCGTCGCTGATGCGGGTGATGGCCGGCATGGACCGCGACTTCACCGGCGAGGCCTGGGCGGCGAAGGGCGCCACCGTCGGCTACCTGCCGCAGGAGCCGCAGTTGGACGACTCGCTGGACGTGCGCGGCAACGTCAAGCTCGGCGTGGCGGCCAAGCAGGCCAAGCTCGACCGCTACAACGATCTCGCCATGAACTACTCCGACGACACCGCCGACGAGATGGCGGCACTGCAGGACCAGATCGACAGCGAGAACCTCTGGGACCTCGATTCACAGATCGACGTCGCCATCGAGGCGCTGCGCTGCCCGCCCGACGACGCCGCCGTCGCCACCCTGTCGGGCGGCGAAAAGCGCCGCGTCGCGCTGTGCAAACTGCTGCTCGAAGCGCCCGACATGCTGCTGCTTGACGAACCCACCAACCACCTCGACGCCGAAACCGTCGCCTGGCTGCAAAAGCACCTGATCGAATACAAGGGCACGATC
>JANOGU010000027.1:0-10031 GCA_031406135.1 Rhodobacterales bacterium | reverse complement strand
CGGCGATCCTCGGCCAGCACCACCGCCCGTTCCTCGCAACTCAGATGCTTGCCACGACGCGCCATCCCGCCCCTCCTCCACATTTGAACCGACCCTGTTGCAGTTCAAACTTGAGAGCGAGGTTTGTTAGGGAATGGACTCCGGTTAACCGGGGGTGCGGTGGCGTGGGGGCCAGTCGGGGAAGCGGTTCTGGGGGAGGGCTCCGGTGGAGGTGTGGACGCCGCCGAAGGGGAGCCAGGTGGCGGACCAGACCTGCGTGCCGGCGAGCGTTGAAGCGAAGGAGGGCCGGCCGATGTGGTCGGCGCGGACGAGGGTGAGCTGCCCGCCCTCGATGACCGCGACGTGGTGGGGCGGAACAGAAAACAGTCCAGTGGACTGTGTTCCCGCCGAACGCCCATCCGGGCATACTCGCGGAGGAGCGCGCCGGTGGCCTCGTTGTACGCCGTGATCCGGCGGCCATCCGCATCGAAGACCGAGTGAACCCTCGCCAAACCGCCGGTCAGGGTGCGGGATCGGAGGTTGGGCGAGTCGGGGTGAAACCCCGACCACCAGGGCTGGCCGGATGTCCGGCGGCCGGTTCCGCTGGCGGCGCGGGTGCGCTATGGCGTGGCGAGCAGGAGACCGTCCATGCCCGACCGCCGCCCCCCGCGCCGCGACCCGCAGGTCTATACGCTGCTCGTCGAGGTCGGCCGCGCCCCGGGGGACGGGCTGCCGGAGGGTGCCAGCGGGGCGGCGCTTCTGTGCTATGCCAGCGGCGTGACCGAGGCCGAGGCGGTGAACGAGACGGTCGCGGTCTTGAAGGTCGCGGGGCTGGCGGTGCTGACGGTGGAGAGCCACGGCACAAGGGCGGAGATCGAGGCCGGCGGCGGGGGTGTCGCGCCGGAGGAGGCGGCGCTGATGGTCCGGGCGATGGCCGAGAACGCGGTGATCGTGGCCGAGACGACGGTGCTGGCGGACTGACGGCTTCAGGCCGCAGCCACCCGGCCCATCTGCGCCATCAGCTGCGCCGCCTCCGCCGCGCCGGCGCGGCGGTAGTCCTGCACCGGCCCGGCCGGCGCCAGCGCGCAGCCCGCGGCGAGCACCAGGCCCGGCCGGTCGAGCGCCAATGCGATGCCGGTGACCACGGCCCGCCGGGGATCGGCCAGGGCCGAGCGCCCGTCGCAGAGATGGCGCGCCTGGACCAGAACGCAGTCCTCGCCCGAGACATATTCGACCGCCGGCCCGTGCAGGGCGACGGCGGTGTCGGCCGAGACCAGCAGGTCCGCCGTGGTGGCGTAGTAGGGCGCGCGCAACAGGACCGGCGCGTGGCTGCCGCGGCCGGGGCGTTCGGCCGCCTGCACCCGCGTCAGCCGCGCGGTGCCGCGTTCGGTCAGGACCGCGTCGCCGGGGCGCAGGTCCTCGGCCCGGACCGGGCCTGACGGCGTGGCGACCGGGGTCAGCGGCCCGACCCAGGGCAAGGAACTGCCGCGCACCGGATCAGCCTTGACCCCGAACCACAGCACCGAGGGGTGGCGCGTGTTGGCCCCCAGCGGGGCGCAGATCGCCGCGGCATCTGCGGCGGGCAACGGCAGAGGATCGCCACCGCGCGCGGTCAAGGGCAGGCCGGGCGCGCCGGGCACCTCCACCGTCAGTTCCCAGACCCGGCGCGGCGCATCCCAGAGGAAACCCAGCCGCAGAAGGCCGATCGGGGGCAGCGTCAGTGGCTGGCCCAGCGCGTGGCGCGCCACCCGCGGCCCCTGCCGGTGCAGCAGGACGAGGCCCTCGGCCGGGTCGCTCGACAGCGTGAAGGATCGCTCCCAGCCGGCCCGGCGGCGCCAGTCGAGAAGCACCGCCCGGTCCGGCAGCGGCAGCGCCAGTTCCAGTGCGAAGCTGCCGCAGGCCAAGAGGATGCCGTCCGCCTCCGGTGCGACCAGTCCCTCGCGGTCCGACAGTGCCAGCCAGCCGCTCATTGCCGCGACCCGCCCGGCACCCGGACCGCCCCGATGATCCGACGTCCTGACCCGCCTGCCCGCATCGTTCCCGTCCGCCTTTCTGCGGCAGCGCGGCGCACAGCCCTTCTGCCCCGGTGAAACGCCGGATCGCAGCAAGGCATGGGGTGGTCCTGCTCGACCACGCGGACCGTACGGCCCTGCGTCCGCTCTGCCCAAGAGCGTTGTTTATGCAGGGATGGTAGACGGCTGCAGTAATTTCATCAAGTCCTTGTGTGACCTCCCCGCGGTCGATCCGCGTTGCGCGTTGCGTGAAGGCGGTCTATCCCGCCGGCGACACCGCGGCCCGGAGCCCCCGCCATGCACGCCCCCCTCGATCCCGTCGACCTGACCGCCCGCCTGGTGCGCTGCGCCACCGTCACCCCCGCCGAGGGCGGGGCGCTGGTCCTGTTGCAGGGGGTGCTGCAGGAGGCCGGCTTTGTCTGCACACGGGTGGACCGCAACGGCACGCCCAACCTCTTCGCGCGTTGGGGGCGAAAGGGTGCGAACCGCTGCTTCGGCTTCAACGGCCATACCGACGTGGTGCCGGTGGGCGATGCTGCCGCCTGGACCCGCGACCCGTTCGGCGGCGAGATCGCCGACGGCTGGCTCTGGGGCCGGGGTGCAGCCGACATGAAGTCGGGTGTCGCGGCCTTCGTCGCGGCGGCGGTGGATTTCGTCCAGGCCACGCCGCCTGACGGGGCGATCATCCTCGCGATCACCGGCGACGAGGAGGACCGCGCGACCGACGGCACGGTGGCGCTTCTGGACTGGATGGCGGCCGAGGGCGAGGCGATGTCGGTCTGTCTGGTGGGCGAGCCGACCTCGCCGGAGCGCCTCGGGGACGCGATGAAGATCGGGCGGCGCGGGTCGCTGACAGCAAAGGTCGTCGCGACCGGGGTGCAGGGCCATTCCGCCTATCCGCACCGGGCGAAGAACCCGGTGCATGCGCTGGTGGACCTGCTGTCGCGGCTCACGGCCAAGCCGCTGGACGAAGGCACGGCGCATTTCGATCCCTCGACGCTGCAGGTCGTCACCTTCGACACCGGCAACCCGGTCTCGAACGTGATCCCGGCGGCCTGCCGCGCCACGGTGAACCTCCGCTTCAACGACGCCCATACCGGCGCCTCCCTGACCGCCTGGCTGGAGCGCGAGGCCGCCGCCGTCACGGCGGCGACGGGCGTCGGGCTGGCGGTCGCCGTCTCGATCTCGGGCGAAAGCTTTCTGACTCCGCCAGGGCCGCTGTCCGAGCTTGTCGCGGCGGCGGTCGAAGCCGAGACCGGACTGGTTCCCGCGCTGTCCACGTCCGGCGGCACCTCGGATGCACGCTTCGTCAAGGAGCACTGCCCAGTGGTCGAATTCGGCCTCGTCGGGCAGACCATGCACCAGGTGGACGAACGGGTGGAGGTGGCGCAGATCGTCGCGCTCAAGGCGATCTACGGCCGCATCCTGCGCGACTACTTCGCTGGCGGCTGAGGCGCCCTGCGCCGGTTCGCGCAAAAGTCTTGCTTCAAGACTTTTGCAAAATCCTTCCTTCAAGGATTTTGCGCGCCAGCCGCCCGTGCTAGCGCCTCGGAGATGAACCAGCTTCCCGACAAGACCGCGCTGCTCGCCTTCCTCGCCGACAACCCGCAGGTGTCGGCGAAACGCGACATCGCCCGCGCCTTCGGCATCCACGGCGCGGCGGCGCGGGCCGAGCTGAAGCGCCTGCTGCGCGAACTGGAGGACGAGGGCGCGCTGGCCCGCAAGGGCAGGCGCCTGCACGCCGCGGGGGCACTTCCGCCGGTCGGGATCGTCGAGGTCACCGGGCCGGATGCCGACGGCGACCTCTACGGCCGCCCGGCCGAGGGTCCGGGCGAGGCCCGCATCCTGATCGTGGCCCGCCGCTCCGACACAGCACTCGGCCCCGGCGACCGCGTGCTCGCCCGCCTGACGCCGGTGCAGGGCGAGGGCCACGCCTGGGAGGCCCGGCCGATCAAGCGCATCGATGCCGCCGCCCCGCGCGTCCTTGGCATCTTCCGCGAGGGCAAGGCGGGCGGGCGCATCCTGCCGATCGAGAAGGGATCGGATCGGGAATGGAAGGTGGCCGCCGGCGAGACCGCGGGCGCGAAGGACGGCGAACTGGTCGAGACCGAGGCTGTCGGCCCGCGCGGCCTCGGCCTGCCGCAGGCGCGGATCACGGCGCGGCTGGGCGACCCTTCCGCGCCCAGAGCCGTCAGCCTGATCGCGATCCGCCAGCACGGCATCCCCGACCGCTTTCCCGAGGCCGTGCTGGCCGAGGCCGCGGCCGCCCGGGAGCCGGGGGTCGAGGGGCGCGAGGATCTGCGGCAGGTTCCCTTCGTCACCATCGATCCGGTGGATGCGCGCGACCGCGACGATGCCGTCCACGCCGAACCCGACACCGATCCGAAGAATGCGGGCGGCCACATCGTCTGGGTCGCCATCGCCGACGTGGCGCATGTCGTGCGTCCCGGGTCCGCCCTCGATGCCGAGGCCCGCTTGCGCGGCAACTCCTCGTATTTCCCTGACCGCGTGGTGCCGATGCTGCCGGACGGGCTGTCGGGCGATCTCTGCTCGCTGCACGCCGGCGCGGACCGCGCCTGCCTTGCCGTGCGCATGGTCATCGACCGTGACGGCCACAAGACCGGCCACCGCTTCGCCCGCGTCCTGATCCGGTCGGCGGCCTCGCTGCACTACGCGCAGGTGCAGGACGCGCTGGACGGCGCGCCGGACGCGGTGGCCGCGCCGCTCATCGACCGCGTGATCCGCCCGCTCGCCGCCGCCCATGCCGCCATGGCCAGAGCGCGCGACCTGCGCCAGCCGCTCGACCTCGACCTGCCGGAGCGGCAGATCGTGCTGTCGGAGGACGGCAAGGTCGTCTCGGTTGCGTTCAAGGAACGCCTTCTGACCCACCGCCTGATCGAGGACTGCATGGTGCTGGCCAACGTCTGCGCCGCCGAGGAGCTGATCGCCCGGCGCACGCCGCTCTTGTTCCGCGTCCACGAGGAGCCCAGCCCGGAGAAACTCGACGCGCTGCGCGAGGTGGCGCAGGCCTCCGGCCTGACGCTGGCCAAGGGCCAGGTGCTGAAGACCGCACACCTCAACCGTCTGCTGGCGCAGGCCGAGGGCACCGACCAGGACGAGCTGATCAACATCACCACGCTGCGCTCGCTGCCGCAGGCCTATTACCACCCGCAGAACTTCGGCCATTTCGGCCTGGCCTTGCGCAACTACGCGCATTTCACCTCGCCGATCCGCCGCTATGCCGACCTTGTCGTCCACCGCGCCCTGATCGCGGCGCATGGCTGGGGCAGGGACGGGCTGTCGGCCGGCGACATCGAGAGGCTGGAGGACACCGCAAAGCTGATCTCCGATGCCGAGCGCCGGTCGATGGCGGCGGAGCGCGACACCACCGACCGCTACCTCGCCGCCTATCTGGCAGACCGGGTGGGGATGACCTTTACCGGCCGCGTCTCCGGGGTGCAGAAGTTCGGGTTGTTCGTGAAGCTCGACGGCACCGGGGCCGACGGCCTGGTCCCGATCCGCGAGGTCGGCCGCGAGTTCTTCCACTACGACCGCGACGCCCAGACCCTGATCGGGTCGGAGAGCGGCCTGCTTATCGTCGTCGGCGCCCGGGTGACGGTGCGGCTGGCCGAGGCGGTGCCGGTGACCGGCGGGTTGCTGCTCGAGCTGCTGGAGATCGCGGACAAGGGTCTGCCCGGCCCGCGCCTGAAGCGCGGCAAGGGCAAGGGACCGGCCCCCGGCCGGGCGGCCAAGCTTGCCCGCAAGATCGTGCGGCGGCGGCGGTGAACGGAAGGGCCGGACCCGGCGCCTCCCCTCCCACTCGTGGGGATGGGATGGGGGCAGGGGGCGCCCGGTCCGGACTGTGGAGCCCCCCACCCTCTCCCTCCCCACGAGGGGGAGGGAAGCGCCTGCTTCTGGCCGTACTGATCGCGCTGGCGCTGGCCGCGCCGCCCGCATCGTCGCAGACCACGGAGACGACAATGCAGATCACCGGCACGGACGCGGGAATGCAGGACTGGATCGCTACCTTCCGCCCCCGGGCGCTGGCCGCGGGCATCCCGGCGGAGGTGTTCGACACGGCGATGGCGGGCCTGGTCTTCGACCCCGGCATCGTGAAGAAGGACCGCAACCAGAACGAGTTCACCAAGACGATCTGGGACTACCTCGACACCGCCGTCTCCGACGCCCGCGTTGACGCGGGACGGGCGGCGCTGGCAGACAGGGCCGATCTCTTGGCCCGCATCGAAGCCACCTTCGGGGTCGAGAAGGAGATCGTCGTCGCCGTCTGGGGACTGGAATCCGCCTACGGCACTTTCCGCGGCGACATACCCGTCCTCGGGGCGCTGGCGACGCTGGCCTATGACGGGCGGCGCGGGGCCTTCTTTGAAGCCCAGCTTCTGGACGCGCTGCGGTTGATCGCCGCCGGCGACGCCACGGCGGGGGCGCTGCGCGGCTCCTGGGCCGGCGCTTCCGGACACACCCAGTTCATGCCTTCGGCCGTCATCGCCCATGCCGTGGACTTCACCGGCGACGGGCGCCGCGACCTCTGGGGCGAGGACCCCGCCGACGCGCTGGCCTCCACCGCCGCCTACCTGAAGGCCAATGGCTGGACCACCGGCCAGCCCTGGGGCTTCGAGGTGCGGCTGCCCGAGGGCTACGACTACGGCACCTCGGGCGAACCGGTGCTGAAGGACCTCGCCTCCTGGTCCGCGCTGGGGATCACCACGGCAGAGGGTGAGCCGCTGCCCGGCGCCGGCCTCGCGCGGTTGCTGCTGCCCGCCGGCCACCGCGGCGCGGCCTTCCTGATCTTCGCGAACTTCCGGGTGATCGAGAGCTACAACACGGCCGACGCCTATGTGATCGGCATCGGCCACCTCGCCGACCGGCTGAAGGGCGGTCCGCCGATCCGCCATCCCTGGCCGCGCGAGGAGCGCGCGCTGACCCTGCCGGAGCGGCTGGAGTTGCAGGAGCGGCTGACCGGCGCAGGCTTTGACACGCTGGGGGCGGACGGCAAGATCGGCCCCAACACCATCGCCGCGGTCCGCGCCTGGCAACGGGCGCGGGGCCTTGTCCCCGACGGCTTCGCCAGCCTGTCGGTCCTTGTCGCCCTGCGCGGCTAGGGAACCGGGCGCGGGCCGTTCCGGGCGTTGACTTCGGCTCCGGGGGGATCGCAGATGAAGCCGTCCCCGCCCGCAGGATCGCCGCCGCATGTATCTCCGCCCTGCCAGCCTGAGCGAGGCCGTCGCGGCCCTGTCACGGGACCGCGGGCGGGTGCTGGCGGGCGGCACCGACCTCTATCCCGCGACGCAGGCGCCGGTGCTGGCCGGGCCGGTGGTGGACGTGGGTGGCCTGCCGGAGCTGCACGGGATCGCGACCACCCCGGCCGGGCTCCGCCTTGGCGCCTGCACCACCTGGGCCGAGATCGCCGCCGCGCCCTTGCCGCCGGCGCTGGCCGCGCTGCAACAGGCCGCGCGTGAGGTGGGCGGGCGGCAGATCCAGGCGGCGGGCACGCTCGGCGGCAATCTCTGCAACGCCTCGCCCGCGGCCGACGGGGTGCCGCCGCTGCTGGCCGTCGCCGCCGAGGTCGAACTCGCCGGACCGCAGGGCGCGCGGCGGATGCCGCTGGCCGAGTTCCTGACCGGCGCGCGCCGCACCGCGCTTTGCCCCGGCGAGGTGCTGGTGGCGGTGCATGTGCCGGCGGCGGCGCTGGCCGGCAGGTCGCTTTTCCTGAAGCTCGGCGCGCGCGCCTATCTGGTGATCTCGATCACCATGGTGGCGGTGCGGCTGATGGCCGAAGGCGGTCGCGTGGCCGAGGCGGCGCTGGCCGTCGGCGCCGCATCCCCCGTCGCCCGCAGGTTGCCCGAGGTCGAGGCGGCGCTGGCCGGCGCGCCGCTGGCCGGGGCCGCGGCCCGCATCGACCCGGCCGCGGTTGCCCGGGCGCTGGCACCGATCGACGACCTGCGCGCCAGCGCCGCCTACCGCGCCGAGGCGGCCGCGGTCCTGCTGCGCCGCGCCGTCGCCACGCTGGCCGGAGAGGCGTGATGCCGGAGGATCACGCAACCGAACCCGGGGGGATCGCGCTCACCGTGAACGGCCGGGCCCGGCGGCTCTTCGGCGACCCGACGCGGCGCCTGTCGGACGCCCTGCGCGAGCAGCTGGGCCTGCTCGGCACCAAGGTCGGCTGCGATGCCGGCGACTGCGGTGCCTGCACGGTGCTCGTGGACGGCGCACCAGTCTGCGCCTGCCTGACGCCCGTCGCGCATGCCTCGGGGGCGAGGGTGGAGACGGTGGAGAGCGCCGACGCCGCGCTCGGCCGTCTGCGGTCGGCCTTCCTTGCCGCGGGCGCGGCGCAATGCGGTATCTGCACGCCCGGAATGCTGATGGCCGCCACCGCGCTGCTGCGCGCGATCCCCCGGCCGACGGAGGCCGAGGCGATGGACGCGCTCGGCGGCGTCCTCTGCCGCTGCACCGGCTATCGCAAGATCCTGGCGGCGGTGGTTGCGGCGGGAACGGCGCCCGTCGCGGCGCCGGTGGCGGTTTCGGACGGTGCGGTCGGCCAGCGGGTGCCGCGGCTCGACGGCGCGGCCAAGGTCGCGGGCGACAGCTTTGGTGCCGACCACTGGCAGCCGGGCGGTCTGGTGCTGAAGGCGGTGCGCGCGCCGCATGCCCATGCGGCCTTTGGCTTCGGCGATCTGGACGGCTGGGTCGCGGCAACGCCCGGGGCGGTGGTGGTCTGGACCGCCGCCGACATCCCCGGCCGCAATGCCTTTGGCGTGATCCCGGCCTTCGCCGACCAGCCGGCGCTGGCGGCGTCCCCGGCGCGGTTTCGCGGCGAGGCGGTGGCGCTCTGCGCCTTCGAGGACGACGGGACGCTGCCGGACCTGTCGGCGTTCCCGGCGCAGTGGCAGCCGCTGCCGGCGCTGACCGACCCGGTGGCCGCCGCGTCCGGGGCGCTCCTCCACCCCCACCGCCCGGGCAACCTGCTGGTCGAGGGCCGGGTGCGGCGCGGCGATGCCGCGGCGGCGCTGGCGGCGTCGGCCCATGTGGTCGCGCACCGGATGGAGACCGGCTTCGTCGAGCATGCCTATATCGAGCCGGAGGCGGGCGCGGCCTGGATGGACGGCGACACGCTGGTCATCCGCGCCTGCACCCAGGCGCCGGTGATGGACCAGCAGGACACCGCGGCCGTCCTCGGCCTGCCGCTGCACCGCGTCCGCATCATCCCCTCGGCCGTGGGCGGCGGCTTCGGGTCCAAGCTCGACGTCTCGCTGCAGCCGCTGCTCGGGCTTGCGGTGCTGAAGACCGGCCGCCCGGCGCGGATGACCTATACCCGCGGCGAAAGCATGGCCTCGACCACCAAGCGGCACCCGGCACGGATGGAAGGCCGCATCGGCTGCGATGCCGAGGGCCGCATCACCGGGCTGGAGTTCGACGGCGTGTTCGACACCGGGGCCTACGCGAGCTTTGGCCCGACGGTGGCCAACCGCGTCCCCGTCCACGCCTCCGGCCCCTACCGCACGCCGCACTATCGCGCGACCGCACGGGCGATCCACACCCACAACCCGGTCGCCGGCGCCTTCCGCGGCTTCGGCGTGCCGCAGGCGGCGATCTGGCAGGAGACCGCCTATGACCTGCTGGCAGAGGCGGCGGGCATCGACCGGCTGGAGTTCCGCATCCTGAACGCGCTGCGCGACGGCGATGCCACGGCGACCGGGCAGGTCCTGGCCTCGACCGGCATCGCCGCCTGTCTGGAGGCGCTGCGCCCGCACTGGACGCGGGCGCTTGCGGCTTCTGGACCGGGCCGCGGCCTGGGCGTGGCCTCGTGCTGGTACGGTTGCGGCAATACCTCGCTGCCCAACCCTTCGACCATCCGCATCGGCCTGTCCGCCGCCGGCCGCGTCGTGCTGCACCAGGGCGCCACCGACATCGGCCAGGGCTCGAACACCGTCATCCCGCAGATCGCGGCCGACGCTCTCGGGCTGCCGCTCACGGCGTTCGACCTGATCGGGCCGGACACCGCGCTGACGCCGGACGCCGGCA
>JANOGU010000350.1:0-15248 GCA_031406135.1 Rhodobacterales bacterium | reverse complement strand
GCGGGGAAGGGCAGGGCGGGGGGGGTGAAGTCGGGCGCGGCGGCGCCCGCCGCCTCGGCCCGGAAGCGGGCCTGTTCGGCCAGCGCCGCGGCCAGCCGGGCGCGGGCCGCGGCCAGCCGCGCCGCCGCCGGCGCGGGGGCGCGCGTCGGGATCAGGTCGCCCGCCGCCACCAGGTCGCCGGGCTGCACCGCCAGCGTGGCCACCGCGCCGCCCTCCACCGTCTGCACCGCCTGCGGCTTGCCCGCGGCCACGCTGCGGCCCGGGGCGATCACCGCGCCGCCGACCGGGACCAGCGCCGCCCAGGTGCCGAGCACGCCGAAGAGCAGCAGCGCGGCGACCAGTGCCGCGCGCAGCACCGGCCGGATCTCGGTGACGACCTCGGGGCGGGCGGCCAGAGCGGCGGCCAGGGAGGCGGCCGGAGGGGCGAAGGGACGCGGCAGGGCGGGAAGGGTGGCGGTCATCGGCGGGGTCCCCTTCAGGCCTGGCGGCGGAACAAGGGCACGAAGCCGTCCGGCCTCGGGCGGGCCGACGGTTCGGCGGCCCTGGCCGGGGGCTGCGCGGGTGCGGGTGCCGCCGGAGCGGTCGTGGCGGCCGCCGCCGGCGCGGGCAGCGCGGCCGGCCCCCGCGTCACCGTCAGCGCGGCCACGCGCAGCGGCGGGGCGGCCGCGAGCCGTGCGCGCAGCACCTCGTCGCGCGGCCCGTCCTCGGTGATGCGGCCGTCCTCGAGCACGATCAGCCGGTCGACCGCGGCCAGCGCGCCGATGCGGTGGGCCATGACGATGACGGTGGCCCCGGCGGCGCGGCGGTCGTGCAAGGCCTCGGTCAGCGCCGCCTCGCCGGCCTGGTCGAGATGCGCGTTGGGTTCGTCGAGCACGATCAGCATCGGTTCGCCATAGAGCGCGCGGGCGAGGCCGATGCGCTGCATCTGGCCGCCGGAGAGCGGCGTCTCGCCGCCGCCGACCTCGGTGCCGTAGCCGTCGGGCAGGCGCAGGATCATCTCGTGCACGCCGGCCGCCCGGGCGGCGGCGATCACCGCGGCGTCGCTGGCCGCGGCGTCGAAGCGGGCGATGTTGTCGCGCAGGGTTCCCGGCAGCAGTTCCACCTGCTGCGGCAGGTAGCCGACGTGGCGGCCGAGCGCGTCGGGGTGCCACTGGTCGCGGGTAGCGCCGTCCAGCCGGATCTCGCCGGCATCGGCATGCGCGGCGCCGACGATCAGCCGCGCCAGCGTGGACTTGCCGCAGGCCGAGGGGCCGACGACGCCCAGCCCCGCGCCCGGGGCGAGGCTGAAGCCCACGGCATCGAGGAGCCGCGCCCGCTGGGCGCCGTCGCCGCGGTCGGGTGCGAGCTTCACCAGCCCGCGCACCTCCAGCGCGCCCTGCGGCGCGGGCAGGTCCAGCGCCGGGGCGGGGGCCGGGCGCAGGCCCCCCTGCGACGGGCTGCGCAGGCGCGCCAGCGCCGCGCGGGCATGGCCGACGGAGCGCCACTGGCCGATCAGCTGGTCGACCGGGCCGAGCGCCCGGCCGGAGAGGATCGAGGCGGCGACGATGGCGCCGGCCGAGATCGCGCCCAGGATGGCGAGCCAGGCGCCGGCGGTCAGCAGCGCCGACTGCAAGAGCATGCGCAGGCTGCGCGAGGCCGCGGCCAGGGTCTCGGAGGGCTCGGCGCCCTTCTGTTGCGCGCCTTGCGCGCGGGTCAGGAGCGCAAACCAGCGCGCGGTGACCGCGCCGGCCATGCCGAGCGCGGTGACCGCGGCGGCGGCGCGGCGGCTTCTTTCGGCGAAGCGGCGCGCCGCCGCCTCGGCCAGGGTGGCCTCGGCCAGCGGGCGCGCCAGCGCGCGGTGGTTCAGGGCCGCGAGCCCCGCGGCCAGCCCCATGCCGCCCAGCGTGAGCCAGCCCAAGAGCGGATGGATGATGAAGAGGACAGCCAGGAAGAGCAGCGTGAAGGGCAGATCGAACAGCGCCAGCATGGCCGGGCCGGCGAGTGCCGCGCGCAGGATGGCGATGTCGTGCACCGCCTGGCCGTCGCCGTCGCGGGCCAGACCGCTCTGGAAGGCCGCCGCCGCCAGGCTGCGCTCCAGCCGCAGCGCCAGCCGCGACAGCAGCCGCATCCTGAGCCCGTCGTAAAGCGCGAGAAAGCCGTAGAGGACGACGACGATGGCGAACAGCGCGATCAGCGTGGCGCCCGAGCCCGAGCCCAGCACGCGGTCGTAGACCTGCAGCATGTAGATCGAGCCGGTCAGCATCAGGAGGCCGATGGCGGCGGAGAGGCCGAAGGCGGCCCAGAGTCCGGGGCGCAGCGCGGCCAGCGCATCCCCCAGCGGATCGGCAACACTCTGTTTCCGATTTGGCATCATGCCTGTGTCCTCTGCCCCCGGGATACGGCGGCGATGCGGCGGCATTGGGACGCTTCCGCGGCGTCCGGGGGAAGATCCCGAAGCATTGGCAAGGGCGTCCGGGGGCGTCCGGCGGCCTCCGGGTTCGCGCGCCGCCCGCTTTTGCGGCAAGGGACCGCCGGGGGCTGCGGCATTTCGGCGACACGGCGCCGATCCGGCAGCCGTGCCACGCGATTTCCTTACCGACGCCATGTTTTGCAGGTGCAGAGGAGGGCGATATATATCATATGGAGCGAGTGACGATTCGTTTACACACGTCAAAGTTGCAGGAGACCCCGATGCGCAAGACCATCCTCGCCGTACTGGCGGCCTTGGCCCTGGGGACAACGGCCGCCCCGGCCGCGACCTACACGGCGGACGTGACCGCCGATCCGTTCCGCGTGCCCGGCGCGCCGGGGCTGCAGACGCGGGCCTGGAAGCTGACGAATGGCGGCTTGCTGGGCTTCACCGGCTCGACGATCAGCTTCGACCTGACCACCATCGGCGATGCCGTCACGCTGGATATCTACCGGATCCTCGCCTTCGACGTGGGCCTCGACCCCGACGACCTGCTGCCGCAGACCTCGACCGCCAGCTTCGACTTCGGCGCGCTCGGCGACGTCACCATCCTCGGCACCACTCAGGGCGTGCTGGGGCCGGTGCCCTCGGCGCTGGCCACCTTTGTCGACGGCGCGATCAACATCGGTGGCGGGTTGCGCATCCTGATCTCGCTGGCCGACACGGTCTTCGCCACCGACGGGACCAGCTATGTCTCCGGCGGCAATGGCGCGGCGGTGGTGCGGGTGACCTTCACGCTGGCCGTGGTGCCGCTGCCGGCGGCCGGCGGCCTGGCGCTCGCGGGCCTCGGCGCGCTGGCCTTCGCCGGCCGCCGCCGCAAGGCGGCCTGAGCCTGGCATTTTCCTCCGGCCGCGTCCCGCGTCCGGACCCACGGCTGTCCCCGGCAGGCACCCCCCCAGCCGGGGACATGCGTTTGCTTTGGTCAGGACATGCGGTCGTCCGCGCTACGCTGTAGTCTGCGCACCAGCGCGAACCCCGACATCATTCCACCGATGTTGAAGATCAGGTCGTCCGTCTCGAACGTCCGCCAAGCGCAAGGATAGAAGCCGAAGAGCCCACTGAGTTGGGTCAATTCCGCGCCAAGGCTGAGTACCACGGCAAGCGTGAATGCCCGCAGGGCTGATCTTTTTCCCGCGTCATGACTCGCATAGGCCGCGCCGATTGCGGCGCAGAGGGCGAAGTTCATCGCCGCAGCCTGCAGAATCTGACTGCCGAGCCAGAGCGCCAAGGGATCCGAAGTGAACCGGGAATAATGCCACAGCCGCAGTATGTGATCGACTGTTGCAAGGGGCTGGAGGATCGGTCTCACCCCGCCTCCAGAACAGTCGAGCGTGGCCGGATCGGGCAGCGGATACTGGGTCAGGAACAGGAAGGACGCACTCAATCCGAGCGTCAGGGCATGCCGGCAGTCGACCGCTCGACCCATTGCCCGCAGGACTGCCGCCACGCCGGCCCCGGACAGCACGCCGAGAACGGCGGCCGGGCCAAGATAGGCCAGCAACTCGGCGAGGGTCATCCGGCAGGGGCCTTTCGCGATACCGCGGTGCCGCAGCGCCGGCCCCGCACGCCGAACCTTGAGACGCGGCGTGGTGATTTGCTAGTCTGCCCCAGCCTATACCGCCAGAGCAGGACCATTCCGGCATGATAGACCCTTCACCTCTTGTGTACCTCAAGGCGCGGCGGCGCGGTCTGGATCGGCTGTCGGGCCTGCGCAATCTGGCCGTGGTCCTGCGTCGTGTCTGGCTCGTGCGCGTCTGGGGCATGGACATTCACCCGACGGCGCAAATCTCCCTTTCGGCGAAGCTTGACCGCACCTTCCCTGTCGGCGTGCATGTGGGCGAGGCGTCCTGGATTGCCTTCGAAACCCGCATCTTGACGCACGACCGCACGCGCGGGCTCTCCTTGCATACGCGTGTAGGCAGGAACTGCTTCATCGGCGGGCGCAGCCTGATCTTGCCGGGTGTGGAGATCGGCGACAACTGCGTTGTCGGCGCGGGCTCGGTGGTGACGAGATCGGTCCCGTCGCGCTCCTTGGTAGCGGGCAACCCCGCGCGGGTGATCCGCGAGGGGATCGAGGTCGGCCCCTACGGTCGCTTCCTGACCGCGGATGCTGCCGAAAGCGCCCTGGTCGAGGCCGGGTTGGACTGAGCGCCCGCATGCGCTGCCGCGACCGGGCCTAGTCGGGCCCGCACGGTCTCCGGCAGTGGGCCGTCGCGCGCGCCGGCGAGCACGGCGCGCGCCTCTGCCCGCCAGCCCTTCAGCCAGTACTGCGCGGCCTTGGCGAGCGTGTAGGCCCAAGCCGTCACCCGGGCGCGGGGCAGATGGCGGCGCACGAAGCGCAGCCGTCCGCGGTGCAGAAAGTAAAGCGAGAAGGGTGAGGCTGGGCGGCCGAGCGTGGCCGAGCCGATCACGGTACCGGTACGGTGGAAGACACGCGCCGCGGGACAGAGCGCCAGCGGCAGGTCACCCCGGCGTAGCGCCCAGTCCACCTCCTCGTAGTAGAGGAAGTAGTCCTCAACCATCGGCCCTGCGCGATCCCAGAAGGCGCGCGAGGCGACCATGCTCGCGCCGGTGATGAAGTCCATCTCGGAAGCTTGTGGGGCCGGCGTGGCGGCGAAGGAACGGCCGAGATTGATGTTGCCGGTCACACCGGTTCGGTGATTCAGCGTGCCACCGTCGATCTGGATCATATCGGGCGGGTCGGTATAGGTCGCGCGACCCCCCATCAACGCAAAGGGGCCCGGGTCGTAGGCCGCAAAGGCCGCGGGGGTGCCCGGAGGTATGAGGGTGTCGGGGTTTAAGACCCAGACGCGGCCAATATCCGGATCGGCGAACAGGTGGTGTAGCCCTATGTTCACACCAGCCGCAAAGCCCCCGTTCACCCTTGCAGGGATTACTGTGACAAGGTGGGGGGCTAGTGGCTTCGACAGCGCCGGCGCCGTGAAGGGCAGGTCACCGGGCGCCATCCAGGGCTTCTTGCCGGATACCCAGTCTGCAACTGCTTGGACACTGTCGTCCGGCGAGGCGTTGTCAACCACGACAATACGCAGCGCGGTGCGGTCTATGGCGGCGGCGGCGCATAGTGTCTCAAGGCAGTCAAGGATCACGTCGGCAGAATTGTAAGCGACGATGACAACGCCGAGGGGGGCAGGAGAGGGCATGAGCAGGTCCGGTCGGGGTCAGTCAAGACGTTGGCGGGCGGTCACGAATCGCGAATAGCGCGGCCCAGGGACAGTCGGTAAGGTAGGGGCGGTTCCTACCTTGGTTGCCAGAGGTGCGGTCAGGAGCCACATGCCGGCCCCGAACATGAAGAAGGTGAACGAGTAGATCGAACTCCAGACGTGGACGGTACTGAGCGTGAAGGTCAGGCCCACGAAGGTGAAGACCCAGGCACGGCGGATCTGGGTAAGTACCGCGTCGGCCGCGAAGTCACGGCGCATCACGCAGACCAGTCCCCAAGCGTAGCCGGCCGCGAGGAACAGGAACCCGGGCACCCCGTAGCGAACCGCTAGGACAAGCCAGAAATTGTCCATGCTGCCGGAATGCATGTACCACGGCCGGACCCAGTCGTTCAGGCCGATGCCGATCCAAGGGCTGGCGGGGATGTTCTTCTCGGGGCTGCCGAATACGTTGGCGATGCCCCATTCGAAGATCTGCCCGCGCCAGTAAGCGTTGTGTGCCGAGAACGTAGCATAGCTGAAAAAGACCTCGAGAGGTGTGCGATTGGACAGGAGATCAATCACCACGTAGGCGACAGCAGCAAGGCCGGTGAGCAGCCACCAGCGCCGGGCGACGCGGGCGAAGAGCGCGGCCCAGGTGATCAGGCCGAGTTGCATCATGATTGCGAGCAGTGCTCCGCTCGACAGCGCGAGGAACCCCGCCACGCCCACTGTGGTCGCGGAGAACCAGCGCCGGACCGTGGGTGTCACACCCTTCAACGCCACGAAAGCGAGCGAGAAGACCACGGAGCAGAACAACCCAAAATGGATCGGATGCGCAAAGACCACCTGCACCCGTTCAAGTCCCATGCGTTTCTCGATGTCGACCACGTCAACGCTCAGGATGCCCGGAATCGCCTGAATCGCCTCGATGACCGGTGGCTGCCCAGTCAGCGTCTCGAAGAGCGCGAGGGGTGTGAGACAGAGGATGATCGCTACGAGCCAGCGGCAGAGCGCGAGGAAATCCTCGGCTTTCCGAATGTATACGCGGGCTAGGACATAGCCGCCGAGGAACTCGACTCCGACCGAGCCCATCTGCTGCACGACCTGTGTGGGGTTGTTGATGGCAATCGCGACGATTGCCCAGAGGATATGGGCGAAAAACAGGATGTCAGGCGGGATCACGCGTCCGAACCGCCCCGACAGGAGCTGGGCCGCGAGCGGCAGGATCATGACAAGCAGGTAGAGCCGCAGCGTCGACAGCAGCAGCGGCCCGGCGTTGAACCAGACCGGGATGACGAGGCAGAAGAGGTAGAGGCGCACCGGCCAGGGCAGGCGGCCGGCCATCAGGCCGGCGTCGAGGCGGGTCTGGGTGGCGGCGTCGATCCCCCTGCCCACAAGGCCGCGCCGCGCAGGGCTATGCACGAGGAACCCGGGCAAGACTCTGCGCGAAGATGGCGGCTACATAGAGACAGAACATCGGCGCGCGGCATCCTCGCAACGGCACCGGTGGGGGCATGGCGCAGGGGCCCCGGCCGGCACTGATGTCATCTCCCCCGGCGTGCTTCTAACGCATCCCGCGGCACTTGGCGACCGGGTCGCTCAGCGCTGGAAGAGGTGGGCGCCGATGCCGGCACCATCGAGTGGTCCGCCCTCGCGGTACGAAAAGCCCGAGGGCTCTGACGGATCGCCCGAGAAGACGCCTCCATAATAGCCGGGTTCGACCGACGTACGATTCTGCACGAGGAGGTTGTCGGCCACGCGCCATCCAGGCTGGTTCTTCCAGCCTGTGATCATGGCTGTGACGTTGCGTGTAATCGTCACGGTGCGCGAAGCTTCGGCCACATTGATCTTCGGTGTCCAAAGGCTGGGGTTGGGTATGTCGCCGTCCGACCGCGGGTTATGCACCAGCGTGTTGTTGCGGATCACGAGCCCCTCGGTCTCGCCCACGGTGATGCCGTGCGCATGCGCGTTCAAGATGGCGTTCTCCTCGATCAGGATGTCGCGGTAGAACATCTCCCGGCCGGCGAGTCCGCGGTCGACGAGATCGTTGCGCATGAAGATCGACTGTGTCCAGGCACCACGGCCCGAGGACAGGAGATTGCCGCGAATAACAATGCCGGCCGAGGGCGCCTTGGTGCCGTTGGTCCAGAACTGGATCATGTCGGGATGATCCTCGCTGGCCAGCGAGCGGTCGAAATCATGGATGTGATTGCCCTCGATCAACACGCGCTGCACTTCGGCAACGTTCATTCCATCCATCCGTATTCCGTGGACGTCGTTTCCACGCACGGCTATGTCCTCGGACTGCGCCACGACGAGGCCGCGGAAGAACCTGTGAATCTCGCAACCGGCGATCTGGCTTGCGGTGCATTCGGTGAGAGCCAAGCCGAAGGCGGTGGGAAAGCCGTCGTCCGCGGCTCCGCGCCCCGCGGCTATGTCGCCTTCGAAACGGCAGGTGTCAAAAACGATCCCGATGCCTCCGACGATCTGGAACGGGCGCAGGTTGAGCTTGTCGCCGGCGGCGAAGCGGTAGGCGAAGTGCAGCCCCTCGAACGTCAGATGTGCCGAGTCACGCAGATCCAGCCGCGTCAGACGGGGCGGGAGCCCCGGATCGGCGGCGGTAAGGCGGATCGGCGCTCCGGCCTTGCCGCCAGCGCCTTTCAGCGCCAGTTCTCCGTGATCACCGGGGGCAAGGCGCAGCGTGCTACCGGGGGTAGCGGCGCGCAGGGCAGCTGACAGATCGCCCGGGGCGACCTCGACCACCGCCGCTGCCTGCGCACGGGGTACGGCCAGAATCAAGGGGGCGGCCATCAGACCGGCCACACAGCGGCGTCGCGTCAGGACCATGGAGCCTCCTTCCCCTACGCCAGCATGGCCGCAGCGCGCCATCCCTGCCAAGTCACGTTCAGCGGCGCAGCCCCCTAGCCTGTGGACCCCGACCGGTAGCTTGACCCCGCCCCACCTGGACCGGCCACGGTTTCTGGCCACGACGTCCGCCGGGTCGAAGGGCTCCACTGTCGCCGGCGCCGGCGCTTTCAACATGGGCACAGCCCAGGCCTTCAGCTCGGCCTAGACCGGAGAACTGGGGCTGACAGCGCGCCACCGACCGTTCCTGTGGGATTTGGAACCATCCCAACGGCCAGCGCGACCCCCCTGTCCCGACCAACGGCGGCACCCGGGAAGTGCCGATCATGGCCGTCTGAAATTGTTGGCCAAGTGGCTGGCGGCCTGCACGGCAAAAGGAACCGGCCCTGCGCGTCGGATCGACAAATTTGCCGATCACCGCCATATGTCAGCCGCAGTCACCCGGCATCACGCGGACCATGAGCATCCTAACGAAACCCATGGCCGGAGCCGCGCAATGGTCTGCCCAGAAAGGCAGCATTGTTGTCCTTGCCATCGTTCTCCCCGCAAGAGCTCGGACTGATTCAGTTCGCGTAAGGTGCAGGTCATTGCCCGCCCGCCAAGCATGTGCATGGCACGAGGGCGCAGCGGAGATATCCGAATGTGCGGCATAGCCGGCTGGATCGGGCTGGGGGAAGGCCTGCGGACCCTGACGGCCATGACGGGGGCCATCGCCCACAGGGGACCCGACGGCGAAGGCGCGGTGCTGCTGCCGGTCGAAAGGGGCTTGACGGCCGGCCTTGGGCACCGGCGACTTTCCATCATCGACTTGGCCACTGGCGCGCAGCCAATGGAGAGCCACGACGGAAGGTTCACCATCGTCTTCAACGGCGAGATCTACAACTATGTGGAACTCCGGCATGAACTGCGCGAACGGGGGGCAACATTCCGATCACATTCTGACACCGAGGTCATCCTCGAGGCGTGGCGGCTCTGGGGCGAGGAGAGCCTGAACCGGCTCCGGGGCATGTTCGCCTTCGCCCTCCATGACCGCGACGACCAGAGCGTCGTGCTGGCACGCGATCCCTTCGGCAAGAAGCCCGTCTTCTTCACGGCTATCCAGCAGCGAGGCGGCGAAGGCCTTGTCTTTGCCTCAGAGATCACCGGCCTGCTCGCGCATCCGGCTGTCGCTTGCGACCTCGATCCAGCGGCGCTCCACGACTATCTCTGCTGGCGCTACGTGCCGGGACCGAACACGTTCTTCCGCGCAATCCGCAAGCTTGGTCCCGGCAGCCTGATCCATTGGAAGGCAGGGATATGGCGCGAGATGCGTTACTGGACACCACCGGAGGCGCGCCAGGACGATCATCCGCCGCCAGCCGACCCGGTCGGGGAGTTCCTCGAGATATTCGACGAGTCGGTGCGGTTGCGGATGCGGGCGGATGTCCCGGTCGGCGCCTTCCTGTCCAGCGGGCTGGATTCCTCTTCGATCGTGGCCACGTTGCGGCATCTCGGCATACCGGAGATACGGACCTTCTCGGTGGGATTCAGGGGCGACCTTGATGCCGAACTCCCGGCCGCCGCCGAGACCGCGCGACTGTTCGGGACGATACACACACCTGTTGAACTCGAGACCGACCAGATGCTCGGATTGCTGCCGAAGCTCAGCTGGCATCGGGGGGCGCCGCTTTCCGAAACCGCCGACATGCCCATCTACATGATGTCCCTAGAGGCGGCACGACACGTGAAGGTGGTGCTGTCGGGCGAAGGATCGGACGAACTCTTCGCCGGCTATCCCAAGCACCTGGCCGAGGCGCATCTGGGCGTGCTCGGAGGCGCCGGCCGGCGCCCGGCAGGCGTGCTGCTCGGCGCCATGGCTCACGCCTTCCCGCGGCGCGGGCGCCGTTTCGCGATTGCCGGCCGCGCCCTGCGCGAAACCGTGTTCGAGGAGCGCATGGTTCGCTGGTTCGGCGCGCTCACCCCTGCGGAACGCCGCGGGATGTGGCGTGGGCCGATCCCGGAGCAGAGCCGCTCCGTCATGCCGTTCTCCGCAGCTCCGGATGCCTCGCCTCTCCGGCGGATCCTGCATTTCGACCAGACGTCCTGGCTGCCGGATAATCTGCTCGAGCGCATGGACAGCATGACCATGGCGGCATCAATCGAGGCGCGGGCGCCGTTCATGGACGTGCGCCTGGGGGAGTATGCGGCCCGGCTCCCCGACAACTGGCGCATCAAGGGCATGACGAGCAAGCGCATCGTCCGCGAGGCGCTCCGCCCGCGGTTACCCGAGGCGGTCCTGACCCGGCCGAAGAACGGCTTCCGCATGCCGGTCGCGGCGTGGTTCCGCGGGCCGCTGCGGGAGCAGTTCCACGACCTGCTCCTGGCTCCCGACGCGGTCAGCCGCCCCTATCTGGATGCGAACGTTCTGCGGCGGCTGATCGACGATCATGCCGGGGGGGGGCAGGATCACTCGAAGACGCTCTGGTCGTTCTTCGCCATGGAGGTATTTCTCCGCGCATTCTTCAGTGGCAGCGCCGCATCGTGCTGATCTCGGTCGTCATCCCGCATTTCAACCAAGAAGCCCATCTCAGGACTTGCCTGCAGCGGCTCCATGCGCAGGAGGGCTGCCGGGCCGAGGTGGAGATCATAGTGGTCGACAACGGATCGAGGCAGATGCCAGAGGCGGTCTGTGCGGCTTTTCCGGGCGTCACGCTCCTGCGCGAGACGACCCCCGGGCCCGGTCCGGCACGCAACCTGGGCGCTTCCCGGGCCAAGGGGGAAATCCTCGCCTTCATCGACGCCGATTGCCATGCCGACCCGCACTGGCTGGCCGAGATCGAGCGCCATTTCCACAACCCAGAGGCCCAGATTGCGGGGGGGGACGTCCGCGTCGGCTACGCCAATCCTGATCGGCCGACGTTCCTGGAACCCTACGAGGCGATCTATTCCTACCGCAACCACGAGCATATTGCCGAAGGGTTCTCCGGTACCGGCAACCTCGCAACCCGTGCTGCCATCCTTGCCCATGTCGGCCTCTTCGCAGGCATCGGCATCGCCGAGGATCGGGACTGGGGGTTCAGGGCCAAGGCGTTCGGTTACAGGACGGTGTACCTGCCGGGAATGGTCGTCTACCACCCGGCGCGCGAGAGCTTCCGTGAACTCGCCCGCAAATGGGACAGGCACATCGCGCATGACTACGCGGACCGGGTACGCGGACCGCTGGGCCGGGCACGATGGCTGGTCCGCGCCTTTGCCATGGCCGCATCTCCACTCGCCGAGATCCCGACCGTCATGACCTCGACGAGGATATCGGGTACCCAGGACCGCTGGTTTGCGTTCCTCTGTCTCTGTGCGGTGCGCCTCTACCGGTTTCGGGCGATGATGCTGATTCCCTTTCGGGGTGCCGACACGGAGCGCACCGCCTGGCGGCGATAGAGCAACCCCCGGACCCATGGGCGGTGGCGGGCTTCGGACTCAGAGCTCGGCCGGTGGTCCGAAGAGATCGGCAACGGCGCGGTCATCGCTGCCGGCGCCGTCGTCACCCGCGACGTGGCGCCCTATACGCTGGTCGCGGGCGTCCCGGCCCGGCCGGTGCGCCCCCGCCTGCCGCCCGACCGCATCGCCGAGATCGAGGCCAGCCGCTGGTGGGAGCGCAACATCGACGATCTGGCCGCCCGGCCGCCGTTCCCCGACCTCTTCGGGCCCTGAGCGGACCGCCCGCTCAGAGCGCCATCAGCGCGCCCACCCGGGCGCTGCCGTCGTCCGGGACCGCGCGGCCGAGCTGGTCGTGCGGATAGGGCGCGAGCCCCGCCGGGATGAACGGCAGCGCGCTGCCCGGCCCCGGCGTGTAGTCGCCGTTGCCCGCGCCCGGGGCCTGCGGGTTGGCGAAGGCGGCGGCGACGGGCGCGGCCGTGGTGCCGGCCACTTCCCCGAGGCCGCGAACCTCGCCCATCCAGTTGCCGGTGCCGAACGCACTGTTGTTGTTGTCGCCTTCCAGAAAGGCGTTGCACCGCGCACCGCATTTGAAGGCCACCGGCCAGTTGCCGATCAGGTTGCCGTTGGCACCGAACACGTCGGTCTTGATGTTGAACTTGGTGAAGACGTTGAACTTGAAGCTGCCCGACTTCGCCACCGTCGCCGTGCCGGTGTCCTGGTAGAGCGCGTTGGTCCGCTCGCCGACGCCGGTATTCATCTGCACGACGATGTTCTGCACCGGGATCACGTTGCCGTCGGCCCAGAGATGCAGGTTTGTCGCCGTGGTGCCGTCGAGGTCTTCGACCACGTTGCCGACCAGTGCGAAGCCTTCCGCGCCAATCGCCAGCGTGCCGGGGCTGGTCTGGAAGGCCGGCGTGGCGGTGTTGCTGCGGCCGAGGTGGCACCAGCCGATGATGTTCCCCTTGGCAGCCTCGCGGTTGCCGGTGCCATGCACCGCGCTGGTGTAGCCGTCGTCGCCGATGAACTTCACACCCGCCATGTTGTAGACGCCGCTGCCCGGCCCGACGGTGCCGCCGATCAGGTTGATGACCTTGTTGTTGGTGGAGGACGCGGTAGTGAACCCGGTGCCGTTCGATGTGCAGTCCAGCATCCAGACCCGCCCCGGCGCCCCGATCCACGCGGAGTTGGTGCCGGAGCCGCCCGACAGGTCGAAGGCCACGGCGTCGAAGACGGTGAAGTTCGGCGAGGCAGCGGCTGCGCTGTTGTGCAGCATGTTCAGGTTCGTGGTGAAGGTCCGCCGCAGCGTGAGGTTGCGCAAGATCGCCCGCACCGGGCTCGTGGTGTTCGACGCGCCGTTGTCGCGCAGGATCGTCGTTGCTCGTGTCGCGTATCCACCCGCCGCCTCGATCAGCACCGGCAGGTCGGCCATGGTGCCGGTCTGCGTCGTGCCGAGCGTCTGGAAGATGTGGGTTCCCGCGACGAGCCGGATCACCCCGCCCGACACATGGTCACGCGAGAAGTTGGCGTTGTTGAACGTCCGCAGCGCGGTGCAGGCATTCGAGATGTTGAGAAACGGGCTCGCCGCCGCCGTCGCCGGGTTGGTGCTGGCAACCCCGGTGCCGTTGTTGCCCGAGACGGCATCGACATAGACATGGGCGGTGCCGTAGCTCACGTCGTTGAAGACGCGGGTGTTGCCGAAGCTGATCGAGGGCGCCACCGCGCCGTGGACACTGGCCTGGAACGCTGCGCCGACATGAGGGTAGACGATGGCGTCCAGCGTCAGGGGCACGTTGGCGGCGAAGCCCGCGAGGGGGAAGGTGTGGGCATGATGCGGCACCGACCGGCCGCTCTCGACGCTGACCCAGGTGCTCATGGTCGAGACGATCTGCTCGACCGTCGCGGTGCCGTCCGACAGGATGAACTTCACCGCCGCCACCGGACGGCCGTTCCGCGCGTGCAGCTGCGCCACCGCCAGCCGCACCGTCACGCTGCCCGTGGCGCGGACCAGGTCGGGCTGCAGCCAGAGACAGACCGGGCGCGGCGCGGCGCGGGTGGAGTTGTTGGCCGCCCCCGCCACGGTATCGCCGGCATGGACGAAATCCGACAGCGTCACCTGATCCGCCGTCAGGCTGGTCTGGTTCGGGAAGGGCTGCCGCAGCCGGGACATGACGGTGAGGGTGTCGGCGGGCGTCGTGGCATTGCCGGCGGCGTCGAAGCCTTGTCGGGTGACGGTGAAGGTTTCCGGGGCGCCGATAGGATCGAAGGCCGGCGGGCTGGCGTAGGTCGCCGTCCAGCCATCCGCGTTCGCCGCCTGGAACAGCGCGGGGACCGGCGCCGCGCCGTCCGTGCCACGCCGGCCGAGGCCGATCCCGATGCCGATCATCGCCTGCCCCCGCCGCCTGCTGCCTTCGCGCGAAACTGCGGGCGGAGGGTTCACGAGGTCTGAGCAGGGCGGGCGGCGGGGCCGCCCCGGCGGCAACGCAGGCTCAGGGCGGCGGGCAGGTCCCGGCCGCGGCGGCGGCGATCCAGGGGACGAGGACCGGCAGGACCAGGGTCGCCGCCGCCGCCCGGGTCGCGGCCAGGAGCGCGGGGGCGGCCAGCAGGCCGGCCATGCAGCGCCGTCGCGTCAGGATCATGGACTTGCCTCCGGTTATTGCGGCAGCATGGGCGCAGCACACCGCCCCTGCCAAGTCACGTTCGGCAGCGCAGTCACCTGCCGCGGAACCCTGCCGATGCCCCCGACCGCCGCCGCCTTCTTCTCGTTGGGGGTGGAGCCGCGCTCGCCGCCGGCGCGGGGGTCTGGGCGCTGGCCCCAGAGCCCGGCCCGGGGGCACCGGCCGACCGGCCGCTGCCGCCGCTGCGGCGCGGCGGGGCGCCGCTGCGCATCGTGCTCCTTGGCACCAGCCTGACGGCGCGGCCGGGCTGGGCCGACCGGCTGGCCGCCGCACTTGCCCCCTGCCTGCCGGCCGCACCGGAGGTGACGCGGATCGCCGTACCCGGCGCGGGCTCGGCCTGGGGCCTGGCGCAGGCCGGCCGCGTGGCGGCGGCGCGGCCCGACCTGGTGCTGGTCGAATTCGCCATCAACGACGCCGACATCTTCGACGGGGTGTCGCTGGCAAGCGCCGCCGCGCAGCACCGGGCGCTGGCCGCGGCGCTGCGGGCGGCGCATCCCGCCCCCGTCCTCGGCCTGATGACGACGGGTCCGGCGACAGGTCCGCGCGGCTGGACCCGGCCGCGGCTGGCCGCGCATTACGCGCAGTACCGCGGCCTCGCGGCGGAGCTCGGCACCGGCCTGCTCGACCTCTACCCGCGCTGGCGCGCGCCGCCTGCCGCGGCGCGCGGGCTGGACGCGGACGGGC
>JANOGU010000322.1:0-2119 GCA_031406135.1 Rhodobacterales bacterium | reverse complement strand
CGGCGCGCGGAGCTGGGCCATGGCGTTCTGGTTCTTGGTATAGAACTCGATCACCTGCTTCTCCTGCCCCGGATAGCGCGAAGCCTCCTGGCGCAGCGAGCGGACCAGCTCCTCGTTCGTGATCTGCACTTCGGCGCGGCGGCCGATCTCGGCCAGCACCAGGCCAAGCCGCACGCGGCGCTCGGCGATCTTCTGGTACTCGGCGCGCAGCTCTTCGTCAGTTTTCGTCTTGTCTTCTTCCGACAGACGATCCGCCTTCTTCTCAGCCTCGAACTGCGACCAGATCTGCTCGAACTCCGCCTTCACCATCAGCGGCGGCAAGTCGAACGAATGCCGCTCGTCCAGCGCATCGAGCAGCACGCGCTTCACCTGCTGGCGTGTGGCGAAACCGAGCTCGCCAGAAATCTGCGCCTTGATGGCGTCCTTGAGCGCGTCGAGATTCTCAAGGCCCAGCGTCTTGGCGAACTCGTCATTGATCTCGACGTCCTTCGGCCCCTTCACTTCATGGACCTTCACCTCGAAGAGCGCATCCTTGCCCTTGAGATTCTCGGCCTGGTACTCGTCTGGAAACTTGACGCTGACCTTCACGTCTTCTCCGGGCGATGCGCCAACCAGCTGGTCCTCAAAGCCCGGGATGAACCGCCCCGAGCCCAGCACCAGCGTGTGCCCCTCGGCCGCGCCGCCATCGAATTTCTCGCCGTCGATCGAGCCTACAAAGTCGATCACGACCGCGTCTCCGGTCTCCGCCTTGCCTTCCTTGGCCTCGTACGCCTTGTTGTTGTCCGCGAGCCGCTGCAGCGACTCCTGAATCTCTTCTTCCGGAACGTCTGCAATCATGCGCTCGATCGAGATCGTGGTGACATCCGCCGGCTCGAACTCCGGCATCACTTCCAGCGCGATCGAATAGTCGAGATCAGCCTCGCCATTGATCAGCTTTTCCTGGTCAGACGTCAGCTGGATGGATGGGCGCGAGGCGGGGCGCAGCGCCTTCTCAGCCAGGGCCTTGTCCGACGACTCTTGAACAAGATCGTTCACGAGATCGCCCATGATGGACTTGCCGTACATCTTTTTGATGTGGGCGGCGGGCACCTTGCCGGGCCGGAAGCCCTTGAGGTTCATCTTGGGCTGCAGCTCACTGATCTTGGCGTTGAACTTCGCGGCGAGATCAACCTGGGGGATAGACACGCGATATTCCCGCGTAAGACCTTCCGATTTCGTCTCGGTGACGTTCATCGTGCGAACCCTGATAAGGTTTAATGGCTATGCCCCGCCAACGGCCCATCCAGACAGGTAGGGGCCGGGCAGGAAAGGGGGTCGTCTTACACAGGCCCGCCGGGGCTGTCCATGCGCGGTTTCCGCAACGCGGCAGGCGTGGGCCCGCCGGGCGCAAAAGCCATGGTTTACGGGCCCGGCAGGTGCTTTTTCACCGAGGCTGTCGGATCACCGGCCGCGCCCGCGTCCTTGAGACGGAACCCGCCACTTAGGCCCGACCCACGGAGACTTCCATGAAGCCGACCCTCACCACCTGCCTCTGGTTCGACACCCAGGCCGAGGAAGCCATGCAGCTCTACACATCCCTGATGCCCAATTCCCGCATGGGCAGCGTCCAGCGCTATGCCGCCGATAGCCCCGGCGGGAAGAAGAAAGGCGACGTCATGGTCGCCAACGCAACCATCATGGGCCAGGACTTCATGGGCCTCAACGGCGGCACGTTCTTCACCTTGACCGAGGCCGTCTCCTTCCAGATCCACTGCGACACCCAGGACGAGATCGACCACTACTGGGACAGCCTCCTCGCCGGCGGCGGCGCGCCCAGCCAGTGCGGCCGGCTCAAGGACCGTTTCGGCGTCTCGTGGCAGATCGTTCCCCGCATCCTCGAAGAGGCGATGCGAACCGGCGACGACGCCACCCGTGCGCGCGTCACCGAGGCGTTCATGCCGATGCAGAAGCTCGACCTCGCCGTCATCAAGGCCGCTGCGGAAGGGTGAGCGTCCCCCACTGGCCTTTCCCGCCCAACCCCCTTATCACCCGCCCTGCTGCGCGCGGGTGTGGCGGAATTGCCGGTGCTCGAGGATCTCGCGCGGTTCGTTCGCGATCCGGTCGGGGAGACGTGCCCGGC
>JANOGU010000312.1:0-6797 GCA_031406135.1 Rhodobacterales bacterium | reverse complement strand
CGGATGAAGCACAAGACCGACCTGCGCAAGGGACTGGCCCGTGTCAGGCTGGCCGGGTCCGCCGCCCCGGGCACGCCGATCCTGTCGGCTGACGGGCGCGAGGCAGGGATTTTGCGCACAATCGCAGGGGACCGCGGCCTTGCCTTCCTGCGCTTCGACCGCGCGGCGGGGGCGATGACGGCCGGCGCCGCGGCGGTGGTGCTGGACGCCTGATCGGCGCCACTGTCCTGCGTCGCCCCCTTCCGGGATCACACCTTGATCAGCGCCGCCGTGGCATACATGAAGCTGATGCCCCCCAGCATCCCGCCCAGAACTGCCGGGGACAGCAGCACAGCCTGCCGGTCGCTGTTCTGCCTTAGCAGATAGGCACTGACCTCGACGATCACCTGCAAGATGGCACCCGCACCCACCGCCAGCGCCAGCGCCGACCATTGCGGGGCATAGGCCAGGCTGCCCGCCCAGACGCCGACCACCGCCGGGCCGCCAGCCAGCAGCGTGAGCGCGCCGAAGGTCCACAAGGGCGGGGTTACGCGCAGGATCGGGGCCGCGATGCCGATGCCTTCAGTGACGTTGTGCAGGGCAAAGCCGAGGACAAGGAACGTGCCGAGCCCCGCCGCACCGGCGGCGAAGGCGCCGCCGATCGCCAGTCCCTCGCCGAAATTGTGCAGCCCGATGCCGAGCGCGATATAGAACGCCAGCGCCAGCCCCTCGGGCCGCCCGCGCCAGCGGCCAATGGCCATCAGCAACAGGAAACTGGCCAGCGCCGACAGCCAGACCATGGCCGAGCCCTGGAACATCGCCGCCGCTTCCGCCGCCAGTTCGGTCGCCTCAGCCATCATGTCCAGAAGCAGGAAGGCCAGCATCCCCACGGTCAGCGCGAGCACGAAATTCATGCCCGCGGCGCCAAAGCCGCGCATGGCCGGGTAGAACATCAGGCCAAGCGCCACCGGCAACAAGCCGACCAGAGCGCCGACCAGCGCCTGCAGGCGGAACTGGCTCGAACTGGCCTGCGGGGTCGGCACCGCCACCGCGATTTCATGCTCGAACACAGTGCCGGTGTTCGACACCAGAGCGACGTTATGCGCCTCGCCCAGAACCCAGGGGTAGGGAACCTGCACCCAGACGGCGTTGCCGCGTTCGATGGGCCCTGGCGGGTCCTGGGTGAAGCTCCAGTAGGCGTCATCGACGGCAACCTGCGCGATCTGCATCGCCTCCGACCCGCCCGCCCGCACCAGAAGCCGGATGCCGGACTGGTCGAGAACGGTCCGCTCCACCGTCAGCGCCTCGATCGGCGGGGCACCGTTGTTGAAGCTGCGCAAGGGATCGAGCGAGGCGATCCAGACGAAAGAGCCGAGGATTGCGGCCAGCGGCAACAGGACCAGCAGAATCCGCATTGCCGTGGGGCGGCTGGGTTGGCTTTGCTCGCTCATGCCCCTGGCCCCCGCACGTCGAACATGCCGACCCAGCCAAGCTCGGTGAATTCGGTCTGGTGGGCGTGGAACATGTACATCCCGTCTTCATGCTCGGCGAAGCTGAACTCGAGAATGCCGCGCTGCGCCTGGCACTGCATGATCAGGTCGACCGTTCGCAGCGTGGGCGTGAGGTTGGTGCCGGTATCGAAGTAGTTGAAGAAATTCGCGTGCAGATGAAACGAATTGATCGGGTCGAACTCGACCACATTCACCAGGTAGATGCGCACCGGGCGTGACTTGTCGATGCGGATCGGCTCATTCATGTAGGCTTGGCCCACGGTGTTGACCGCATAGACCTCGTTTCCGCCATCGAAGTTGGTGTCGAAGGCGTTCATCACCATCGCCAGCTCCTGCCATCCGGCATTCTCGGGGCTGCCGAGCACGCGCGAGGCAGCAACGGCGGAAAGCGCCGGATCGGACTGACGTGCGGGATCGGGGTCGATTACGAACAGGCCATACATGCCCTTGTGCATATGCCGCTTCAGCGGCAGGGCGTGGCAGTGATACAGGTGGCAGCCGAAGGGCCTGGCGTCGAATTCATAAACGAACTCCTCGCCTGGCCCGATCAGTCCGGCGCCGGGAACGCCGTCCATCCGCGCCGAGTGGATGCCATGAAAGTGCATGGAATGCGGGTGTGAGCCGAAGTTGCGGAAGATGATCTTCAGCCGCTCGCCTTCCTTGGCGCGGAGCGCGGGTCCGGGGACGCGACCGTTGAAGGTCCAGGCGGGAAACAGGATGCCGGGAGCGATCTCGATCTCCCGGTCAGAGGCCTCGACCTCGAATGTGCGCAGGGTGCGGCCATCGGGCAAAAGCTCGGTTCGTCCGGTGTCCCAGTCGGTCAGCATGGCCGTCGGGTCAAAGCCGTTCGCGTCATGATCGACGCGGCCGACCGTCGTCATGTTGCCGTGCGCCATGCCGGGCATCGGTGCGGCATAGGGGTCGGCCGACATCGCCTGCATGTCATGCCCCGCCATCGGGTCGGGTGCGGTCTGCGACCGCGCGCTGCGGCTGGCCATGGCGGCCCCGCCGACAGCGACAAGCCCGCCAACAAGCAGCGTGCGACGCGACGGGTCAACCGATCCTGCGGTCTGTACGGGCATGGTCCAGGCGTCCTTCCAGGCAATGCGCGCCATAGGCAAGGCGCTGAATGTTAGGCACGGCTAACAATCTGCTAGAGTTCTTTACCTGTCAACCTGTCCTGTGCAAGACTGTGGCGTCATGCACGGTGATTTGCGGCACCCGACGGCCAGCGACGACCACTACTCCGGGTCCCGCACCCAGGCGTTTCAAGGCGTCCGCGCGGCGCGGCGCAGTGAACTTGCCGAGGACTATGTCGAACTGATCGCAGAGCTGATCCACACGTTCGGCGAAGCCCGGCCCGTCGACATCGCCAAGCGGGTCGGGGTCACCGCCCCCACGGTCGCCAAGACGCTCGACCGCCTGGCCCGGGATGGCCTTGTCACCCGCGCGAAATACCGCTCTGTTTTCCTGACCGAAGAGGGTCGGGCGCTGGCGCAGGAATGCCGCCGTCGGCATGAGATTGTCCTGCGGTTCCTGGTCCGCCTCGGGCTGGATGCGGAGACCGCGGAACGCGATGCCGAAGGCATCGAGCATCACGTCAGCGAGGAGACGCTTGCCCTGTTCGCGAGCATCGCTGAACGGATCGGGTGAGCCCCGCCCCGATCGCTGGCGGAGCCTTGCCGACCCGGCGTCGCTGCGGCGCGGCAACATGTCGCAAACGGGTGCGCGGCGGTTGACGCCAGCCTGTCGAACCCCACATCTGGTGGTGTTTAACGCGAGAGATCAACGAAATCGCGTATTTCAGTAGCGCAAGTCATGCAAATAACGCATGGCTGTCATGTCGCGGATAGGATACCGAATCGGTTGGCTTTCGCCATAGTGCAGCAACTTCGGAAAGTGCAAGAGCAAGACGGGAAGACGGCATGTCGGGTCGGATAGACGGAACCGCGTTCAACTTCGAGCAGGGTCAGCGCGCGCGCAAGCTTTTTGCCGCGGTGGTTCTGGCGGCGTTGGACGACGCGATTGCCGATGACAAGAAGTTCGGCAACGGCCCCGACCAGATCGCCCGCTGGGCGCGGTCCAAGGATGGTCGCGAGGTGCTGTCCTGCGCCGGGATCGACCCCAACGAGCGCGTGGTCAAGGGGCTGATGGATTTCGTCGGCAAGGGCGTGCGCACCTCGGTCGCGCTCTCGCGCGAGGAAAGCGAACGGCGCAACGCGCTGCTGGAACAGGAACGGGCCGAAGCGGCCTGATCGTCCCCCGGCATCGGACATCGGAACCGCGCCCCACGGGGCGCGTTTTTCGTTTCAGCGCAGCAGCATCGACCACAGCAGGCCGGGCGCCACCTCCAGCGCCAGGCCCAGCGCGATCAGCGCCCAGGCCAGCGCGCCGCGGAAGCGGCGCCAGAGCACCAGGCTCAGCGCCCCGCAGGCGGCGATTTCCAGCGAGCCCACGATGTTGCCGTGGCGGTCGTTGTCCCAGTAGCTCAGCGGACTGCGGAACACCCAGTCGGTCAAGGGCCAGAAATGCCGCCGCGCGTCCTCGTTGTGCAGCGGCAGGTCGAAGGCCAGGTGCAGCAGCCCTGCTCCGGCGAAAGCCACCGCGACCCGCGACTTCCGCGCCAGCCCGGCGAGCAGCAGCAGCGCCCAGAGCGGGACCGAATTGTCGACCGCGAACACCGCCTGCCAGGCGTCGGAATAGTACAGTTCGCCGAACACCACCCGCGGGGCAATGCCCTGAAGATGCATCGCCCAGCCCGCCATAAGGTAGAGCGACAGGTCCGGGGTCAGCGCGCCAAGGATCGCCGCCGCATTGACCGCCCGCGCGCCCGGCCGGGCAAAGGCCGCCGCGCCGAGGATCAGATGCGCCGGCGTGTTCACCGCGGATGCGTCAGTCCAGCGCCTTGGTCGCCAGCGCCCGCTGCACTTCGGCCCGCACCAGCTTGCGCAGGTTGCGGGTGATCCGCTCGCCCAGGGGGCCTTGCAGCTCCTCGCGGATCAGATCGCGCACCAGATCGCGCAGCGCCTCTTCGTCAAGCGGGCCGTCCTCGTCCTCGATCGCCAGAAACGGGGCGGCGACGGGCGGCGGCATCGGCGCCGGGGCCCGGTGCGCAAAAGGCGCGGCAACCGCCTCGGCAACCGGCTCGGGCGCGGAGCGGACCGGCCCGGTCTCCGGCAAATGATCCGCGGCGGGAGGATCAGCCTGCGCGGACGCCGCGGTCGGGATCGGCGCGAAGGGATTGGCGCCCGCGTCCTGCGGCGGCTGTCCTGCAGCCGCGGCCGGCACGGCAAACGGGTCGTCCGCCACCGGCTCTGCCGGGTCGGGCGCATCACCGCCGCCAACCGTGTCCGCCTCCATCGCCACCGGCTCGGCAGCACCAGCATCACCGGCAGTATCGGCAGTATCGGCAGGGTCGGCCTCCGGTTCGGCGCTGGCCGGGATTTCCGCCGGCGCTGCGGTGGTCGCGGCCTCCTCTGCCGCGAGCGGGTCGTCAGCCGCATCGTCGGCGTGGCCGGCATCGGGAAACAGCGCCGCGGGCCCGCTGTCCGCGGTGCTCGCGCCCGCCGGCTCGGACACCGCAGCGAGGACGGCTGCCGCCACCTCGCCGGAATCGCTGTCCGCCGACCACGGGTCGCCGGTCTCCGATTCCCAGACCGTGCCGCCCAGATCGGTCGCGGCCCCGATCGAGGCGACCAGGTCGGGCGCCGCCGCTTCGGCCACCGGCAGGATCACGGTCGCGTCGGCCATGCCCTCCGGCGCCGACGCCGGCGTCTCCGCCGCGTCCGCCGCGCCGGCAGGTTCGGCGGCCGCGGGCTCGGCCGGCACCACGCGCAGGGCGGGCGTCAGGATCAGCTTGCCCACGCCCGTGTCCGGTGCGGCGGACCCGGCCGGCTTGCCCTCGCCGGCGACAAGGCGGCGGATGGAGGACAGCACGTCCTCGACCTCGCCGGTGATCTTGGGTTCCGACATCTTCCCGTCCCAGCGCTGTTTTGAGACGACTCTAGACCGCCCGTCCCGCGCGCACAACCACAGGTGACAGTCGCGGGTTAAGCCCCGGTTAGTCCTTGCCGATGGCCTCGAGCACGCGGTCGAGCTTGCGGCCCTGCGACGAGGTTGCCGGCGCGTCCTTGACCGCGTTGTAATAGGCCGCGGGATCATAGGTCGGGATGCCCAGCGCCAGGTGATCGACGGTCAGGAGGCCCATCGCCGACAGCAGCGTGTAGATGCCGATGTAGCGCTGCGCCTCGGCCGACAGCCGCGCGGTGCGGGCTGCCAGCAGGTCCTGTTCGGCATCGAGCACGTCGAGCGTGGTGCGCGCGCCCAGCTCCGCCTCTTCCCGTACGCCGTCGAAGGCGGTCTGCGTGGCGCGGATCTGGCGATCGGAGGCCTCGATCTGCGCCGCCGCGATGGCGAGGTTGGCCCAGGCCCGCCCGACCCCGTTCTGCACCTCCGCCACCGTCTGGTGCAGCGCCGCGCGCGCCGCGTCGCGGCCCGCCAGCGCCTGGCGGTACAGCGCCGACAGCCGCCCGCCGGCATAGATCGTCTGGTTGAACTGGAGGCTGGCGGATTTCGACACGTCGCCGTCGTCGTCCAGCCCGATCTGCGCGCTGGCGCTCAGCGAGGGGTTCATCCCGGCCCGGGCGCGGCCCATGTTCAGTTCGGCCACCGTCACCTCGCGCTGCGCCTGGCGGACCAGCGGATGCGTGCGCTCGGCCACGCCGCGCGCCTCGTCCAGCGTGGCAGGGATGCGCGGCACGCCCGGCACCGGCGACAGCGGCCCCGCCTCGCGCCCGACCGCGAGCCTGAAGTTCTCGCGCGCGATGATCAGGTCGCCCTGCGCCTGCACCAGTTCCGACCGCGCGGCGGCCAGCCGCGCCTCGGCCAGCGCCACGTCGGTGCGGGTCACGTCGCCCAGCTCGAAACGGTCGCGCACCGCGCGCAATTCCTGGGTGATCAGCCGCTGGTTGGCCTGCCGCAGCGCCAGCACCTCTTCGGACAGGCGGATGTCGACATAGGCCCGCACCGCGGCCAGCAGCACCTGCTGCTCGATGTTGACCAGCGCCTCGCGGGTGGACAGCACGCTCTCCTTCGCCGCCTCCACCGCGAACTGGCTGCGGCCGAAATCGTAGAGCGTCATCTCCGCGGCCACCGAGACGCTCGACTGCGTCCGGTCGGGGCGCTGGTTGGAATAGCTGGCGCCGGCGATGAAATTCAGCACCGGCCGCAGGGTCGCGACCGCGGTCGCCACGTCCTCGTCGGCGGCGCGCAACAGCGCGCGGTTCTGGTCCAGAAGGTTGGAGTTGC
>JANOGU010000310.1:0-3646 GCA_031406135.1 Rhodobacterales bacterium | reverse complement strand
AACCCGCCATATCGCGCCTTGAACTTGTAGAAGGTCGCCGCGCTGATCCCATGCTTCCGGCAGACATCAGCCGTCGACATCAAGGCCTCCCGCTCCTTCAGCATTCCGATGATCCGCGCTTCCGTGAACCTTGATCGCTTCCTTGTCCGTCTCCTCGCCGGAGCGGACCCTACCCAAAGCTGGAGAAGGTTCAGGGGCTCAGGTCACGTTGAAGTCGGGCACCGCCCCGCCCAGATCGATCAGGCGCAGCAGACTCTCGACGAAGCCCGTCGTCTGCCTCGGCGCCATGCCGCCCGTTCCCCCAGCTACCACGCTGGATGCGCGAGATGAATCCCCGGACGGGATCAGTGCAGCAGAGCCCCGTCGGATCAGCCCGGTTGACAGTTCGCGACGGCGCAGCAGACAGTCGCCGCCATGCGCGTGGCGTTTTATGCACCCCTGAAACCGCCCCATCATCCAGTTCCGTCTGGCGACAGGCTGATGGCACGTCAGTTGATCGCGTTGCTTCGGGACGGTGGGCATGAAGTTGAGGTGATCTCCGATCTGCGCAGTTACTCGGCCGTTCCGGAGCCTGCGACCTACGCCTCCATCGAGGAGCAGGCGAGGCGCGAGACTGAGCGCATATCGGGCCTTTGGTCGCGCAACGCCCCCCCGGATCTTTGGTTCTGCTATCACCCTTATTACAAGTCGCCCGACCTTCTCGGGCCAGTTCTGACTGCGCGCTACGCCATCCCCTATGTGACCGCCGAGACGTCGTATTCCGAACGTCGCAACGTTGGCACCTGGGCGCGGATGCAGTCGTTGGTCCTTGACGGAATTGAACGCGCTGCAGTCAATGTCTGTATGACCGGGCGCGACCGCGACGGAATCCTCGCCGCATCGCCGCGGGCGCGGGTGGCAATGCTGCCACCGTTCATCGACGCCCGGATGTTCCTGCAGGTTTTTCCCGGGCCGGGCTCCGACGGGCATCGCATGATCGCCGTTGCAATGATGCGGCCCGGCAACAAAACGGACAGCTACCGGTTCTTGGCCGACGCACTTGGCCAGCTTCCACCGCACCTGCCATGGGCGCTTTCGATCGTCGGCGATGGCCCGACCAAGGCCGAGGTGATGCGCTGCTTTTCCGAGGTGGCGGAGGGGCGGATCACATGGCATGGCCAAGCGACACCAACCCAGATCGCAGGGCTGTTGGCAGAATGCGCGTTCTTTGTCTGGCCTGGATCTGACGAAGCTTACGGACTTGCCTATCTCGAGGCCCAGGCGGCGGGTCTGCCGGTCGTAGCGCAAAGGAATGCGGGGGTGCCGGAGGCCGTTCTCGACGGGGTGACCGCGCTTTTGACGCCGCTTGGCGACGCGGGCGCGTTCGCACGCGGCATAGTGAAGCTGCTGACAGACCGGCGCGCGAGAGCGGCGATGGCCGCTGCTGCCCATCGGTTTGTCGCGACCGAGCGTTCACTTGACCGTGCTTCCCAGCGCATTGATGAAATTCTGACCGCCGTGAAAGGGCCGCATCCGTGAGCGACGCCGACTTGTGGCTGCCGCTTGAGCTTGCGCTGGAGCGTTGGACGCAACGCGGCCGGCCGGCTACCTTCTGGCTGCGCGACGACGATGCGGTCGAACCGACCGGCGCCCTTGACCGCCTGCTGGATTTGACCAGCCGTTTTGCAATTCCGCTGACGCTGGCCGTCATCCCGGAAAGGACCGGCGCGGCGCTCGCCCGCTGCCTTGATCGCCGCCCAAAGGCGCTTGTAGCACAGCACGGCTGGTCACATGAAAATCATGCCCCCGCCGATGAAAAAAAGCAGGAGCTTGGTCCGCACCGCCCAGTTGAGGTGATCCTGGCAGAGTTGCGCCTGGGCGTCCGGCATCTGTCCCGGCTGCATGGCGAGCGCTTTGTCCCTCTGCTTGTGCCGCCGTGGAACCGTATCGATCCCGCGCTCGTTCCACACCTGCGCGGGATCGGGCTTTCGGCCATTTCGGTCTTTGGGCCGGTGAAGTCGGGGCCGATCCGGTCAATCAATACGCATGTCGATATGATCGACTGGAAATGCACACGCGGCGGGCGCGATCCGGCGATACTGGTGCAGGAGATCGTCGCGCGGCTGCAGCAAATCTCTACGGTCGAGGCGACCGTCGGGATTCTAAGCCACCATCTCGACCATGACGAACCTGCTTGGATGTTCCTGAAAGAATTACTCGAGCGAACCACGCGGCACCCGGCCTGCCACTGGGCAGCTGCGTCAGAATTCCCGGGTGGCGGGTAGCAGGTCAAGTGACGACACGGCTGGTTGGTTCGAAGCGCACACATGCCGGGCATTCCTTTTTCAAGGATTGATGATCTGCCAGGCGAAGGTGAAGACACCGTCCGGATGCGCCAGCTTTGCCTGCGCCGCCATCAACAGAGCCCGTTCCGCCGGCTCTCGGTTGCGGTGAAGAGCGCTGCGACCTTCGCGCCACGGCTTCTCGCGCTGGCTCTTCCTAAGCGTCCCAGTCGCCGTTTCGTGCCGCGGGCGGCTCCACCCGCAGCCACAGACCATGGGAGCAGACGTCTTCCGGCTCCTCGAAGCTGAAGACGACGTAGGTCAGGAACCGCTCGGGGCGGCGAAGGGCGATCCCGGCGTCCAGCAGGTCACGCGCCGTGTGCAGCATCGGGTGCGATCCCGGCCCGCGGGAAAGCTTCTGCCCCGGTGACAGGAGCACGGGTTGCCTGGGCACGCCGTAGCCGAGCCGGCCGGCCAGGATGAGTACCGGCTGCGCGTCCTCGTTCCGTTCGAGGAAGGCCTCGTCGAGCAGCAGCCGGTCGACGCGAGCGATGGGGCAGAACCGCCCCGAGCGCAGCCGCACCCGGTCGCGGACGCGAAGGGCCTGCGCGGGATAGGGGCCGTAGTCGGTCTCGACCGGCGTGAGGGGGCCGAAGCCGGGCATGTCCCGGACCGCGCTCTTCGCCTCGGCCCGGGACACAAGCTCTGCCGGCCATCCGATGGCCGGCGCAGCGGCCGTATCGATGTACTGTTTCAACTTGTCACTCGTTCACATGCGTTACACGCCGCGGTCACGGTTCCGCGGACTGGATGCAGTCTACCACATCAGGCCCTTCGGATTGCGACGATCTTTCGCGTGAACGTGGCACGACCCGGGCGCGCAGGCACCCAATCAAGGCAGCTGCTGCCGGGGTGGACTGTCGCCGACGGGAATACGGCCGGCGACAGGATTCTCCTCCTGCGAGAGTAGGCGGGTGGATCGGGGCACAATAGCCGACCGTACAGCGCTGGTCGCGCCTCACGATTGTGGCGGGCCCGCCGGCGGCACGACGCGGGAACGCGGCGCGCACAGCCGTTCAAACCCGCCGCCAAGGCGACCGACCCGAATCACCTGAGCCATCGAGGCGCCGGGCCGTTCGCGGACTGGCAAACTGCCACAACGCCGCACGCGCCCGATCAGATGCGATCGATGTGTTCGGGCAGGGTAATCCCGCCGGTGACGATGGGGCCGTCGGCATCGCGGCTGACCTGAGCCCGACTCTCCTCCGGCCTTTCGAAGGGTCCGCAGGTTGATTTCCGGGGCTGCGCGGCGCGCATTTCCAGCCCCTTCATGGCGATGAGCTCGGCCGGCGGGATGTTCCCGAGGCCGGAGTGTGGGCGGTGGT
>JANOGU010000284.1:0-7891 GCA_031406135.1 Rhodobacterales bacterium | reverse complement strand
GCGAGCAGACATCCCCCCAGGTGGCGCGCGCAGTCGGACAGCCCGGAAACGGGACAGGGCGGCGGATCGGGCAGTGGCAGCAGCCCGATCCGCCGTTGTCCGTTTCAGGGCCCGGAATTGAGGGAACGGACGTGTCCGAGGCGTTTCGGGGCGAGTTCGCCCAGAAGGTGGATGGCAAGGCCCGGGTGTCGATCCCGGCCGCGTTCCGCCGCGTCATCGAGGCGCAGGACCCCGCATCCGACGGCAAGCGCTCCCGCTTCGTGATCGTCTACGGCGGTGACCGGCGCGCCTTTTGCGAGTGCTATACCATGGCCGGGATGAAGCGGCTGGAGGCGAGGATCGCCCGGCTGCCGGTCGGCGACCGCCGCCGCATCTACCTGACCCGCAACATGATCCGCCTCTCCACCGAGGCCGAGATCGACGAGGACGGCCGCATCGTCCTGCCGCCCAAGGCGCGCGACAAGATCGGGCTGGCGGATGCCGGCGACGCGATGTTCGCGGGCGACCTCGACAAATTCCAGATCTGGAGCCGGGCGGGCTATGCGGCCGACCTTGCGTCGCTGTCCGCCGCGGCGGGGGTGATCCTGGGCGACGGCGAGGACATGCTGTCGCTGCTGCCTCCCGACGGAGACGAGGGAGGCTGACGGCCCATGGCCCCAGGCGATCCGCTGCCCGGTCGCGCGCCCCATATCCCGGTGCTGCTGGAGCCGCTGCTGGCGGCGGTGGCGCCGGTGGCGGGGCTCTGGCTGGACGGGACCCTCGGGGCGGGGGGCTATGCGCGGGGGTTGCTGGAGGCCGGCGCGAGCCGTGTGATCGGGATCGACCGCGACCCGCTGGCGCAGCGCATGGCGGCGGGGATGCTGGCGGAGTTCGGCGGGCGGCTGGTGCTGGTGCAGGACAGGTTTTCCAACCTCGCGGCGCATGCGCCCGAGCCGCTGGACGGCGTGGTGCTGGACCTTGGCGTGTCGTCGATGCAACTCGACCTGGCCGAGCGGGGGTTCTCGTTCCAGAAGGACGGGCCGCTGGACATGCGGATGTCGGATGACGGGCCGACGGCCGCCGATCTGGTGAACGGGGCGTCGGAGGGCGAGCTCGCGGACGTCATCTACCATTATGGCGAGGACCACGCGGCGCGGCGCATCGCGCGCGCCATCGTGGCCGCGCGGGTGACGCCGATCACCACGACCCTGCGCCTGGCCGAGGTGGTGGCCTCGGTCCTGCCGCGGGCCAAGCCCGGGCAGAGCCATCCGGCGACCCGCGCCTTCCAGGCGATCCGGATCGCGGTGAACGCGGAGTTTTCCGAGCTGGTCGAGGGGCTTGCCGGTGCCGAGGCGGCGCTGGCCCCGGGCGGGGCGCTGGCGGTGGTGACGTTCCACAGCCTGGAGGACCGGATCGTCAAGCGGTTCCTGCATCTGGCGTCGGAAGAGACACGCGGCAACCGCCACGCCCCGGCCACCGCCTGGGAGGCGCCACGGTTCACCCTGACCCCGCGCCGCGCGATTGCGCCCTCGGAGGCCGAGATCGCGCGCAACCCGCGCGCCCGGTCGGCCAAGCTGCGCGTCGCCCGCCGCACCCACGCTCCCGCCCGGCGGCCCGACCCGGCCGCGCTGGGCGTGCCGCTGCTGCCCGCCCGGAGAGCCCGCTGATGCGCCCGCTGCTGTATCTGTCGACCGCGCTCGGCCTGATGGCGCTGGCGTTCTGGGCCTACCGCGAGAACTACGCCACGCAGGCGACGCTGCGCGAGATCACCCGGCTGCGGGCCGAGATCGCCGACCTGTCCGAGGCGCTGGCGATGCAGCGGGCGGAATGGGCCTACCTCAACCGCCCCGAACGGCTGCGCGACCTGGTGGCGTTGAATTTCGACCGGCTGCCGCTGTTGCCGCTGGAGCCCGGGCAGCTCCAGGCGGTGGACCGCGTGGCGTTGCCGCCGCCGCCGCCCGCGGCCGGGCTTTCGGGCGCCGTCGACGTCTCGGGCGAGTTTCTCCCCGGCGAGGAGGACCCGCTGTGACCCGCACGCCGCTGCGCCCGCTGGCCCGCATCCTGCGCGCGCGGGAAACCGGGGAGAACCCCGACGCCATCGAGCGCGAGAACGTGGCGCGGCGCAACGAGGCGATCCGCGACCGCTCGCGCGGCCGGGCCGAGGGGCGGCTGGTGGTGCTGTGCCTGTTCTTCGTGGTGGCCTTCGGCGGCATCGCGGCACGGATGGGGCTTCTGGCCGCGAGCGAGCCGGCCGAGCCGGTGACCGAGACGATGACGGCACCGATCCACTCCGCAAGGGCCGACATCGTGGACCGCAACGGGCGGCTGCTGGCGACGAACTTCCTGACCCATGCGCTCTATGCCCATCCGCGGCAGATGGTGGACCCCGCGCGTGTGGCCCGCGAACTGGCCCGGATCTTCCCCGACATGCGGGAGGACGACCTGCGCCGCCGCTTTGCCGACGGGCGGTCGTTCCTGTGGCTGCGCCGGGTGGTGGCGCCCGAGCAGATGCAGGCGGTACACGAGATCGGCGATCCGGGCTTGCTGTTCGGTCCGCGCGAGATGCGGCTTTACCCCAACGGCCGGCTGGCGGCCCATGTGCTGGGTGGTGCCAGTTTCGGGGCCGAGGGCGTGCAGTCGGCCGAGGTGATCGGCACGGCGGGGGTCGAGGCGATGCTGGACACGCGGCTGCGCGACCCGGGCCAGGCGGGGGTGCCGCTGGCGCTGTCGCTCGACCTGCGGGTGCAGGCGGCGGTGGCGGAGCTGCTGCAGGCCGGCATGGCGATGATGAACGCCAGGGGCGCGGCGGCGATCCTGATGGACGTGAAGACCGGCGAGGTGCTGGCGCTGGTCTCGCTGCCCGACTTCGACCCCAACGACCGGCCGGCCGCGGCGGTGACCGGAGACCCGTCGGACAGCCCGCTGTTCAACCGCGCGATGCAGGGGGTGTACGAGCTGGGCTCCACCTTCAAGATTTTCGCCGTTTCGCAGGCGATGGAACTGGGGCTGGTCAACCCCGACACGATGGTCGATGCCGATGCCCCGATGCGCTGGGGCAAGCATCTGATCAAGGAGTTCAAGAACAAGAACTACGGGCCGCTGCTGTCGGTGTCGGATATCATCACCAAGTCGTCGAACGTGGGCACGGCGCGCATCGCCCTGATGATCGGGCCGGAGCGGCAGAAGGCGTTCCTGGGGTCGCTGGGGTTCTTCGTCCCGACCACGCTGGAAGTGATCGAGGCGGCCAAGGCCAGGCCCCTGGTGCCGGCCCGCTGGCCCGAGATCGTGACCATCACCACCTCCTACGGCCACGGCATGTCGGCCAGCCCGATGCATCTGGCCGCGGCCTATGCCGCGATTGCCAACGGCGGCGTGATGGTGCCGCCGACACTGCTGAAGCGTGCAGGCCCCGTCGAGGGCGTGCGCGTCATGCGCGAGGAGGTGGCGAAGGCAGCCGTCGCCATGCTGCGCCGGGTAGTGACCGAGGGCACCGCCTCCTTTGGCGAGGTCGAGGGCTACGAGGTGGCGGGCAAGACCGGCACCGCGGACAAGCCTAAGAAGGGCGGCGGCTACCTGAAGGACAAGGTCATCAACACCTTTGCCGCGGTGTTCCCGGCCTCGGACCCGAAATACGTGCTGGTGGTAACGCTGGACGAGCCGGTGGAGACCTCCGGCCCCGAGCCGCGGCGGACGGCAGGCTGGACCTCGGTGCCGGTGGCCGCCGAGATCATCCGCCGCACCGCGCCGCTGCTGGGCCTGCGCCCCCTTGCGCCGCCGCCCGCGGCTGCGCAAGTCACGGCGGCCGGGAACTGAGGCGGATGGCATGGGCAAGGGGACGGCATCGCTGGGGCTGACGGGGCCGGACGTGCCGGTCACCGGCCTGTCGGTGGACAGCCGGGCGGTACGGCCGGGCGCGCTGTTCGCGGCACTGCCGGGGACGCGCGCCCATGGCGCGGCCTTCGTGCCGATGGCGCTGGAGCGCGGCGCGGCGGTGGTGCTGACGGACGGCGAAGGCGCGAAGCTGTGCCGCGCGGCGGTGGCGGCGGCGGGCCGCGCGCTGATCGTGGCGCAGGATGCGCGCGAGGCGCTGGCGCATGCGGCGGCGCTGTGGTCCGGGGCGCAGCCTGCGGTGATGGTCGCGGTGACCGGGACCAACGGCAAGACCTCGGTCGCGTCCTTCGCGCGCCAGCTGTGGCAGGCGCTGGGGGTCGCGGCGATCAACATCGGCACGACCGGGGTGGAGGGCGACTGGGAAGCGCCTTCGGCGCATACCACGCCGGACGCGATCACCCTGCACCGGGTGCTGGCCGAGGCCTCGGCCGCCGGGATCACCCATGCGGCGATGGAGGCCTCGTCGCACGGGCTGGACCAGCGGCGGCTCGACGGGGTGGTGCTGAAGGCCGCCGCCTTCACCAATCTGACCCAGGACCATCTCGACTATCACGGCACGATGGAGGCCTATTTCGCCGCCAAGGCGGGGCTGTTCGGCCGGCTGTTGCCGCCGGAGGCGGCGGCGGTGGTGAACATCGACGATCCGCGCGGGATCGACCTCTGCATCGTCGCGGTGGCGCGCGGGCAGCGGCTGATCCGGGTGGGCCGGGCGGAGGGGGCGGACCTGCGGCTTCTGGACCAGCGCTTCGATGCGACCGGGCAGTGGCTGCGGTTCTCGTTCGACGAGAAGGTGGAGCAGCTGCGGCTGGACCTGGTGGGCGGGTTCCAGGCGCTGAACGCGCTGGCGGCGGCGGCGCTGGTGATCGGGGCCGGGGCGGCGGCGGGCGACGTGATCCGCGCGCTGGGGCGGCTGACAGGCGTGCGCGGGCGGATGCAGCGGGTGGCGACGCGGGGCAACGGGGCGCAGGTGTTCGTGGACTACGCGCATACGCCGGATGCGGTGGAGACGGCGCTCAGGGCGCTGCGCCCGCATGTGGCGGGGCGGATCGTGGTTGTGCTGGGCGCCGGCGGCGACCGCGACCGCGGCAAGCGGCCCCTGATGGGGGCGGCGGCGGCGGCGCATGCCGATGTGGTCTACGTCACCGACGACAATCCGCGCAGCGAGGACCCGGCGTCGATCCGCGCGGCCATTCTGGCGGCCTGTCCCGAGGCGACGGAAGTGGGCGACCGGGCGGAGGCGATCCTGCGCGGGGTGGATGCGCTGCTGCCCGGGGATGCGCTCCTGATCGCGGGCAAGGGGCATGAGACCGGGCAGGTCGTGGGCAGCGATGTGCTGCCCTTCGACGACGCCGAACAGGCCTCGATTGCGGTCGCGGCGCTCGACGGGGTGATGCCGTGACAACCGCTCATCAGGCCTTGCGGCCTTCCTCGCTTGTGTGGCGCGAGCGAGGAAGCCCGCCAGGGCTGATGAGCGACCGGGAGGCGGGACGATGAGCCTCTGGACCGCCGCCGAAGCCGCCGCCGCCACCGGCGGGACCGCCACCGGGGACTGGGCGGCGCAGGGAGTGTCGATCGATACCCGGACGCTGGCGCCGGGCGATCTGTTCGTGGCGCTTTCCGCCGCACGCGACGGGCATGACTTCGTGGCCGACGCGCTGGCGCGCGGCGCGGCGGCGGCGATGGTGTCGCGCCGGCCGCAGGCTGTGGCCGGGGACGCGCCGCTCCTGATGGTGCCGGACGTGCTGGCCGGCCTGACCGAGCTGGGCGCGGCGGGGCGGGCGCGGATGCGGGGCAAGGTCGTGGGCGTGACCGGGTCGGCCGGCAAGACTTCGACCAAGGAAATGATGAAGGTCACCTTCGCCGGGCAGGGGGCCACGCATGTCTCGGCCGCGAGCTACAACAACCACTGGGGCGTGCCGCTGACGCTGGCGCGGATGCCCGTGGACACCGCCTTCGCGGTGATCGAGATCGGCATGAACCACCCCGGCGAGATCGCGCCGCTGGCGCGGCTGGCGCGGCTCGACATCGCCGTCATCACCACCGTGGCGGCGGCGCATCTGCAGGCCTTTGCCTCGGTCGAGGGCATCGCGCGGGAGAAGGCCGCGATCATGGAGGGTCTGGTCCCGGGCGGCGTGGCGGTCGTTCCCGGCGACCTGCCGGTGACCCCGGTGCTGCTGGCATTTGCGCGCGCGTTGGGCGTGGAGGCGCTGACCTTCGGCGGCGGCGCGGCGGACTATGCGCTGACCGACGTGCAGATGACGCCGGAGGCCACCATCGTGCAGGCCCGCCACCGCGGCGTGACCCGGCTGTTCAAGGTGCGCTCTCCCGGCCGCCATCTTGCCGGCAACGCGCTGGCCACGCTGGCCGTCGCCGACCTTCTGGGGCTCGACCCCGGCATCGCCGCCTGCGACCTCGGCCGCTGGGCGCCGCCGCCGGGGCGCGGCACGCGCGAGCGCATCTTGCTCGACCCGGTGGAGGAGGTCTGGTTCGACCTGATCGACGACGCCTTCAACGCCAACCCCGCCTCGCTGGCGGCCGGGCTCGAGGTGCTGGCCGCCGGCCAGCCGCGCGATGATGTGGGTCGGGTCGGACGGGGCCGGCGGATCGCGGTCTTGGGCGACATGCTGGAACTGGGACCGACCGAGCTGGACCTGCACGCCGCCATCGCGGGCTATCCGTCGATGCCCGCGGTGTCGGTCGTGCATTGCGTCGGCCCGCGGATGCGGGCGCTGCATGCCGCCCTGCCGCGCGACCGCCGCGGCGAGTGGGTGGAGACGGCGACGGAGCTGGCCGCCCGCGCCCGCGGCCTGGTGGACGCGGGCGACATCGTGCTGGTCAAGGGATCGAAGGGATCGAAAGTCAGCCTTGTGGTTGACGCCCTGCGCAAACTCGGGCAGGCGGCGCCACCCGCGGGGGAATGACCAAGGGGCTGCGGCCCGGACCGGACGGAAGGGACGAAGGGAACCGATGCTCTACTGGCTTGGCCAATTGTCCGCGGACGGGGGTGTCTTCAACCTGTTCCGCTACATCACCGTGCGGGCGGGCGGGGCATTCATGACCGCGCTGGTCTTCGGCTTCCTGTTCGGCCGGCCGCTGATCGACATGCTGCGGCGCAAGCAGGGCAAGGGCCAGCCGATCCGCGACGACGGCCCGGCCTCGCATTTCTCCAAGGCCGGCACGCCGACCATGGGGGGCCTTCTGATCCTTTCGGCGCTGGTCTTCTCCACCCTGCTCTGGGCCCGGCTTGATACGCCCTATGTCTGGATCGTGCTGGGCGTCACCGTGGCCTTCGGCCTGATCGGCTTTGCCGACGACCTCGCCAAGGTAACCAGGCAGAGCGTCAAGGGCGTCTCCTCGCGCACCCGGTTCCTGGTCGGCATGGCCATCGGCGTGCTCGCCACGATCGCGGCGGCGCTGGTGCATCCGGCGGAACTGACCAACCAGCTGGCGCTGCCGGTGTTCAAGGATGTGCTGGTCAACCTCGGCTGGTTCTTCATTCCCTTCGGCATGATCGTGATCGTGGGCGCCGCCAACGCGGTGAACCTGACCGACGGGCTGGACGGGCTGGCGATCATGCCGGTGATGATCGCGGCGGGAACGCTGGGGATCATCGCCTATGCCGTGGGGCGGGTGGACTATACCGAGTATCTGGGCGTGCATTTCGTGCCCGGGACCGGGGAGTTGCTGATCTTCTCCGCAGCACTGGTCGGCGGCGGTCTGGGGTTCCTGTGGTACAACGCGCCGCCGGCCGCGGTGTTCATGGGCGATACCGGGTCGCTGGCGCTGGGCGGCGCGCTGGGGGCCATTGCGGTCTGCACCAAGCACGAGATCGTGCTGGCCATCGTCGGCGGCATCTTCGTGGTCGAGGCGTTGTCGGTCATCATCCAGGTCGCCTACTTCAAGCGCACCGGCAAGCGGGTGTTCCTGATGGCGCCGATCCACCACCATTTCGAAAAGAAGGGCTGGGCCGAGCCGCAGATCGTGATCCGGTTCTGGATCATCTCGCTGATCCTGGCGCTGA
>JANOGU010000258.1:0-2016 GCA_031406135.1 Rhodobacterales bacterium | reverse complement strand
ACCGGGCCGACGGCGGTTTCGGTGAAGACCGACAAAGGGGTCGAGGAGCTGAGTGCCAAGTCCGTCGTGCTGGCGACCGGCGCCCGGGCGCGGGAATTGCCGGGGCTGGAGGCGGACGGCGATCTGGTCTGGTCCTACAAGCACGCGCTGGTGGCCTCGCGGATGCCCAAGCGGCTGCTGGTCATCGGTTCGGGCGCCATCGGCATCGAGTTCGCGTCGTTCTTCAACACGCTGGGGTCGAAGACCACGGTGGTCGAGGTGCTGGACCGCATCCTGCCGGTGGAAGACGCGGAAATCTCGGCTTTCGCGAAGAAGCAGTTCGTCAAGCAGGGGATGACGATCCTGGAAAAGGCGGCGGTGAAGAAGCTGGACCGCAAGCCGGGCGTCGGCGTGACCGCGCATATCGAGCAGGGCGGCAAGGTCGAGACGCAGGAGTTCGACACGGTGATTTCCGCCGTGGGGATCGTGGGCAATGTCGAGGGCCTGGGGCTGGAGGCTTTGGGCGTGAAGCTGGACCGCACGCATGTGGTGACCGACGACTACTGCCGCACCGGCGTGGCCGGGCTTTATGCCATCGGCGACGTGGCGGGCGCGCCCTGGCTGGCGCACAAGGCCTCGCATGAGGGGGTGATGGTGGCGGAACTGATCGCAGGGCAGCACCCGCATCCGATCAAGCCCAATTCCATCGCCGGCTGCACCTATTGCCAGCCGCAGGTGGCCTCGGTCGGGCTGACCGAGGAGAAGGCCAAGGCCGCCGGGCATCAGGTCAAGGTGGGGCGGTTCCCGTTCATCGGCAACGGCAAGGCGATTGCGCTCGGCGAGGCCGAGGGGATGGTGAAGACGGTGTTCGACGCCAGGACCGGCGAGTTGCTGGGTGCCCACATGATCGGCGCCGAGGTGACCGAGCTGATCCAGGGCTACGTCGTCGGCCGCACGCTGGAGACGACCGAGGCGGAGCTGATGCAGACCGTCTTCCCGCATCCGACGCTGAGCGAGATGATGCACGAGGCGGTACTGGACGCCTACGGGCGGGCGATCCACTTCTGAACCGGCCGGCGGGCGGCTTGCGGTTCCGCTGTCCGGGGCGCAGGAAGGCGCCATGCCCGCCCTGACCGTTCTTGCGCTGTTCCTCGCCGGCCTGGGCGCGGCGGCGCAGTTCGGGAAGATGTCCTTCGGGCTGGGTGCGCTGGCGGTCGCCTATCCGGGGGCGGGGCCGGTGGCCATCGGTCTGATCGTCTCCGTCGTCGGCGTCGTCGGGCTGGTCTTCGGCACCACGGCCGGGCTGCTGGTCGCCCGGATCGGACCGCGGCGGGCGGTGACCGGGGCGCTGGCGCTTGGCGCTGCGGTGTCGGCGGTGCAGGCTGTCGGGCTGCCCTATGCGCTGCTGCTGGCGAGCCGGGTGGCGGAGGGCGTGTCGCATCTGGGCATCGTGGTGGTCGGGCCGACGGTGATCGCCGCGGTGGCTGCCGGGCGCTGGCAGGGGGCGGCGATGAGCCTGTGGTCGAGCTTTTTCGGCCTGACCTTCGCCGGGCTGGCGCTGCTGGCGCCGGGGTTGATCGCGGCTCGGGGGCTGGCCGGGCTGCTGCTGGCGCATGCGGGGTGGATGGCGGTGATGGCGGTGGTGCTGCGGCTCTTGCTGCCGCCCGACCCGGTGGCGCGGGTGGAGCGGCGGGGCGGGCTGGTGGCGGAGCATCTGGCGATCTACCGCAGCCCCTTTGTCGCCGCTCCGGCTTTGGGATTCGTGTTTTACACCGGCCTGTACCTCGCGGTGCTGACGCTGGTGCCGGGACTTTTGCCCGGCCGATGGGCCGGGTTCGCGGCTGCGGCGATGCCGCTGGTGTCCATCGTCGTGTCGCTGGTGTCGGGGGTCACGTTGCTGCCCCGGCTCGGCCGCCGCGCGCGCAGTTGCTGATCTGCGGCCCGGTGCCTCTGCTGCAAGCCGCGCAGGCTACTTGGGCGCGCTCTGGCCGCGCGGCAGCCGACCTGCGCTTCGAGACCTTCGGCAGCAGTGGCCAC
>JANOGU010000245.1:0-4992 GCA_031406135.1 Rhodobacterales bacterium | reverse complement strand
CGGACACGGCGCCGGGCGGAGCGGCAGCGGGCATCCGCACCCGGTCCCCGTCCGGCCAAACCCGCTCCCCCTGGCCCACACCAGCCCGGCGTCAGCGCAGGAGCCGCATGCCCCGGGCGATCCCCTCCAGTGTCATCGGCATCATCCGTCCCTGAAAAACGCCTTCGATCAGCCGTGTGGACTGCGACAGCCCCCAGTATTTCTCCGGCGTCGGGTTGATCCACAGGTGCCGGGGCCACTGCGCCGCGGCACGGGCGAGCCAGACCGCCCCCGCCTCCTCGTTCCAGTGTTCGTTGGCGCCGCCAGCCTGGGTGATCTCGTAGGGGCTCATCGAAGCGTCGCCGACGAAGATCGCTGCCCAGCGCGCGTCATGCGTGCGCAGCAGGTCCCAGGTCGGGGTGCGCGCGTCCCAGCGCCGCCGGTTGTCGCGCCAGACGCCTTCGTACAGACAGTTGTGGAAATACCAGTGCTCCAGGTGCCGGAACTCCGCCCGGGCGGCCGAGACCAGCTCTTCCACCACCCGCACATGCGGGTCCATCGAGCCGCCGATGTCGAGAAACAGCAGGACGCGGGCGGCGTTGCGGCGCTCGGGGCGGGTCTGCACATCCAGCCAGCCGTGGTCGGCCGTTGCGCGGATCGTGCCGTCGAGGTCCAGCTCGTCCGGGTTCCCCTCGCGCGCCCAGCGCCGCAGGCGGCGCAAGGCCACCTTGATGTTCCGGGTGTTGATCTCGACCCCGTCGTCGAAGTCGCGGAACTCGCGCCGGTCCCAGACCTTCACGGCGCGCTGGTGCCGGCTTTCGTCCTGTCCGATGCGCACGCCTTCCGGGTTGTAGCCGAAGGCGCCAAAGGGCGAGGTGCCGGCGGTGCCGATCCACTTCGAGCCGCCCTGATGGCGGCCCTGCTGTTCCGCCAGCCGCTGGCGAAGCGTTTCCATCAGCTTGTCGAAGCCGCCAAGGGCCTGCACGGCGGCACGTTCCTCTGGTGTCAGATGCTTTTCGGCCAGCTTCTCCAGCCAGTCCGGCGGCAGGTCCAGCGCCGCCAGCAGCGCCTCCGGCGAGACCGTCTCCAGCCCGCGGAAGGCCTCGGCGAAGGCGCGGTCGAAGCGGTCATAGTGACGCTCGTCCTTGACCATCGCGGTGCGGGCCAGGTGGTAGAAGCCCGTCACGTCCCAGGTGACAAGGTCGCGCAGCAGGGCGTCGAGGAAGGTCAGGTACTCGCGCGGCGAGACCGGAACGCCGGTGCTGCGCAGGGCGTCGAAGAAGCGGGCGAACATGGCGCGAGCCTACACGGCGCGGCGCTATCCGGCGAGACGGGCGTAGAGCATGGTCACCACCATGCCGAGAAGGCCGAACGCCACGGCATAGCCGAACGCGTATTGCGCAATGTCGGCCGCCTTGCCGCCGCGGCGGCGGGCGGCAAGCGCGCCGAACAGAGCGCCGAGGGCGGCGACGGGGAAGACGATCATGCGGCACCGCTCGGGGCGGGGCGCCCCGGGGCGGGGGCTTAGCTGCCGGTGCCGCGGCGCGCAAGCATGGCGATCTCGCTGGCCCGGGCGCGGGCGTTGTTGCCGCCGCCAAAGCCGTAGATGGCCCAGGCCATGGCCTCCTCGCGCACGGCGCGGGCGTCGGTGGCGCGGCCCATCGACTCCAGCGCCTCGGAGCGCATCAGCAGAAGCGTCGCGACCAGCGCCGCGTTCTCGGCCCGCATCGCTGCCGGCAGGGCCGCGTCGACGCGGTCCAGCACTTGGCGCAGGTTGCCCGAGGCCAGACCGTAGGCGGCGAGCTGCATGTCGACATGCGCGGCATGGATCGCCCCGCCCGGCAGGCGGCCGTAGATGCGGGCGGCCTCGTTGAAGGCGGGCAGCGCCGCCGCCGGATCCTGGCCCAGCGTCAGGCGGCCGAGCGCGAACCAGGCCAGCGCCAGGCGGCCATCGTCCCAGCCGCGCGACTGCGCCATGCCGATCGCCTTGCGGGCGGCGGCGACGCGGTATTCCATCGGGTTGCTGCCGGTCAGCGCCACTTCCAGCGCCGTCTGCCAGGTGCGCGGCGTGGCGCTGGGCGTCGCCAGCCCGCGGCCGGACCCGTCGGGGTTCAGCCGGTCGAGGATCGCCGGCAGGCGGGCGGCGACCTCTTGCTCGGTCATGCCCGAGGCCAGTGCGGCATCGTAGATCGCGCGCAGCACGGCCATGTCGAAGCCGGTCAGCACGGTCTGGAAGTTGTCGTCGTTGAAGACGCTGTCGGACAGCCGGTAGAGGTCGTTCAGCGGGCCGAGCGCCTGGGCCACCTCCTCGTGCAGACAGTCGCGCGCCTCCTGCGGGGCGCTGTCGGAGGGGATGAAGACGGTGGCGCGGGTGCGCGAGGTCAGGCGGGTCCAGTCGACGCGATCGGTGCCCCGGGCGGCTGCAAACTCGCGCCAGTCCGAAACATTGGGCACGACGAAGCAGGCGACGTTGGCATAGACCCCGCGCAGCTGGCGCCGCGGCAGGAACTGCACCGTGATCGCGGCGTCCGCAGAGGCGGTGGTGGTGATGTCGATCCCGGCCTCGCGCCGCAGCCGGCCGACGAGGTCGGCGGCGTCCGCCGCCGACTGCGGCGGCACGTTGCCGATCAGGCGCAGCGTTACCGGCCCCTCGAACCGGGTCAGCGTCGGTACCGCGGCGCCGCTTTCCATGCGGAAGGACAGTTCCAGGATGTCCTGTCGCAGCACTGCGTTGCTGCCGAGCCCGGGAGCCACGCGCGCCACCGCAGGCGCCGCATCGGGCGGGGTGAAGATCGCCGGCGTCGGCACCGAGGTCTCACGCTTGGACACTTCGGAGACCGGAACGCCCGAGCAGGCCGAGAGGCATGCGGCCATCAGGAGCGCGGGGATCAGCATCTCAGCCCGCTTTCGCATGGCCGGGAGCCCCGGAACGCCGCGCGTGGAAAGTGCCGTAGCCCATGTCCGATGCCCACCCCAGAATAACACCGGGGTCAGGCGTGACAGCCGCCTTTGGCCGCTTGCGGGCGCGAAGGTGGCATTGCTGGGATGGTTGCCGCGGATGCGTCGCGGGCGGGTGTTCGCGTCAGACAAGGGGGCGCGCCGCCGCATGTTGTTGTTTCTTGGCGGAAACGCTGCCCGCGGGGGCGCGAGGCGTCAACCGCGCGGGCGCAACCGTGCGGCGAAACTGCGGCGGTGCCTGAAAAATGCCACGCCAGTTCCCGGGCAGCTCAGCCGCGCCCGGACCGCGCCAGGAAGGCCAGCCGCTCGAACAGATGGATGTCCTGCTCGGTTTTCAGCAGCGCCCCGTGCAGCCGCGGCAGGCTGGATTTCGCGTCGCGCTTCAGGTCCTCGGGCGTCAGCTCGTCGGCGAGGAGAAGCTTCAGCCAGTCGAGCACTTCCGAGGTCGAGGGCTTCTTCTTCAGCCCCGGCGTTTCACGGATCTCGAAGAACCGCGCCAGCGCCGCGGTCAGCAGCGCCTCGCGGATGCCGGGGAAATGGACCCGGACAATGGTCGCCAGCGTCTCGGCGTCGGGAAAGCGGATGTAGTGGAAGAAGCAGCGGCGCAGGAAGGCGTCGGGCAGGTCCTTCTCGTTGTTCGAGGTGATGATGACCACGGGGCGGAACCGCGCCGCCACCGTCTCGCCGGTCTCGTGGACGTGGAACTCCATCCGGTCGAGCTCCTGCAGCAGGTCGTTGGGGAACTCGATGTCGGCCTTGTCGATCTCGTCGATCAAGAGGACCACGCGCCCCTCGGCGGCGAAGGCCTGCCAGAGCCGGCCCGGGCGGATGTAGTTGGCCACTTCGTGCACCCGCGCGTCGCCGAGCTGGCTGTCGCGCAGGCGGCTGACGGCATCGTATTCGTAAAGTCCCTGGATCGCCTTGGTCGTCGACTTGATGTGCCATTCCAGAAGCGGCAGGCCCAGGCTGCCGGCCACTTCGCGGGCAAGTTGTGTCTTGCCTGTGCCCGGCTCGCCCTTGACCAGCAGCGGCCGTTCCAGCGCCACGGCGGCGTTGACGGCGACGGCCAGGTCCTCGGTCGCGATGTAGCGGTCGGTGGTGGCAAAGCGCATCGGGTATTTCCCTGCAGGCGGGTGAGGCTGCCCTACCCCGGCCCCGAAATCGTCGCAACCGCTAGTGACAAGGCTGCGGCCTTCCGCTATCAGCCCGCGCCAAGAAGAGGTGCGCAATGGCGATCGCCAACATGCAGACGCCACTCGCGGACGTGGAGTTCCCATCGATGAAGGCCGAAGTCTTTTTGCCCGACGATTACCGCCCTGCCGAAAACGAACCCTTCATGAACGGCCGGCAGCTCGAATATTTCCGCCGCAAGCTGATCACCTGGAAGCAGGAGCTTCTCAGCCAGTCGGCGGAAACCATCGACAACCTGCAAGACAGCGCCCGCAGCGTGCCCGACATCACCGACCGGGCCTCCGAGGAGACCGACCGCGCGCTGGAATTGCGTACGCGGGACCGGCAGCGCAAGCTGGTGGCCAAGATCGACTCGGCGCTGCGGCGGATCGATACCGGGGAATACGGCTACTGCGAAACCTCCGGCGAGCCGATCAGCCTGCGCCGCCTCGACGCCCGCCCGATCGCCAAGATGACGCTCGAAGCGCAGGAGCGGCATGAACGGCGCGAGCGCGTCCACCGCGACGATTGAGGCCGGCGAAGGTGCGGAAAGATGGCGCCGGGCCCTGCGGTCCGGCGCTTTGCGTTCGGGGCCGGCCGTCGCACCGGCGGCCGGACAGGCGCTTCCCTCCCCCTTGTGGGGAGGGAGAGGGTGGGGCGCGCGCGGCCCGGGCCGGGAGCCCCCCCACCCCATCCCTCCCCCACGAGGGGGGAGGGAGGCGCCCGCCTGACTCCAACCGAGCCTGTCGAGGTGGTGGTCCATGCGCGTGATCGTCGTCGGCGCGGGGGTGGCGGGGCTGGCCCTGGCCCGCGCGCTGGCGCTGCGCGGGGCGGCGGTCACGGTACTGGAGGCGGCGGCCGAGGTCCGCGAGGTCGGCGCGGGGC
>JANOGU010000212.1:0-1652 GCA_031406135.1 Rhodobacterales bacterium | reverse complement strand
ACCACCGCCGCCGCACCTTCGCCCTGCACGGCGAACTGAACGTTCATCAGCCCGACGACGCCCAAAGCCAGCGCCATCTGCACGGTCTGTTTCTTCAACTCGGTCACTGTTGCGTCGCTCAGCGAATGCGGTGGCAGGCAGCAGGCGGAATCGCCGGAATGGACGCAGGCTTCCTCGATATGTTCCATGATCCCGGCGACATGGACGTTTTTGCCGTCCGACAGGGCATCGACATCAACCTCGATCGCCCCCGACAGGTAGCTGTCCAGAAGCACCGGGCTTTTGCCCGACACGGTGACGGCGCCGGTGATGTAGCGGCGCAGCTGGTCCATGTCGCGGACGATCTCCATGGCGCGGCCACCCAGAACATAGGAGGGGCGGATGACCAGCGGGAAGCCGACACGCTGAGCAATTTCAAGGGCCTGCGCATCGGTTGAGGCGATGCCGTTGACCGGCTGTTTAAGGCCTAGGTCGTTCAGCAGCTTCTGGAACCGCTCGCGGTCTTCGGCCAGATCAATCGCATCGGGGGTGGTGCCAAGGATCGGGATGCCCTCGTCATGGAGCGCATTGGCCAGTTTAAGCGGCGTCTGGCCGCCGAACTGGACGATGACGCCGTGCAGGGTGCCGTTGTCCTGTTCGACCCGCAAAATCTCCATCACATGCTCGAAGGTCAGGGGTTCAAAGTAAAGCCGGTCCGAGGTGTCATAGTCGGTCGAGACGGTTTCCGGGTTGCAGTTGATCATAATCGTCTCGTAGCCCGCCGCGGTCAGGGCGTAGCAGGCATGGCAGCAGCAATAGTCGAACTCGATCCCCTGGCCGATGCGGTTCGGGCCGCCGCCAAGGATGACGACCTTTTTGGCAGCCGAAGGGCGGGCTTCGCATTCCACATCGCCCATCGCCGGGGCTTCATAGGTGGAATACATGTAAGGGGTCTGCGCCTCGAATTCGGCGGCACAGGTGTCGATCCGCTTGAAGACGGCGGTGACGCCGGCGGCCAGGCGGGCCTTGCGGACCTGGGCCTCGGTCTTGCGGGTCAGGGTCGCCAGCCGCGCGTCGGTAAAGCCCATCATCTTGACGGCGCGCAGACCGGTGGCGTCGCGGGGCAGACCATCGGCCTTCAGTCGCGCCTCGGCCACGACAATTTCGCGGATGCGGGCCAGAAACCACGGATCAAAGGCGGTGGCGGCGTTGATGTCGTCATCGCTGAGGCCGTGGCGCATGGCTTGCGCGATCAGGCGCATGCGGTCGGGGGTTTGCGCGGAAATCGCCTTGATGATGGCGGCGCGTCCGGACACCGGATCGGCGGCCCCGTCGATGGTGATATCGTCAAAGCCGGTCAGCCCAGTTTCCAGACTGGCCAGCGCCTTTTGCAAGGACTCGTGGATGGTGCGGCCAATCGCCATCACCTCGCCCACCGATTTCATCGCGGTGGTCAGTTCCGCTTTCGCACCGGGGAACTTCTCGAAAGCAAAGCGCGGGATCTTGGTGACGACATAGTCGATGGTCGGCTCGCAACTGGCGGGGGTGACCTTGGTGATGTCGTTGTCCAGCTCGTCCAGCGTATAGCCCACCGCCAGTTTCGCCGCGATCTTGGCGATCGGAAAGCCGGTGGCCTTTGAGGCCAGCGCGGACGACCGCGACACCCGCGGGTT
>JANOGU010000197.1:0-2645 GCA_031406135.1 Rhodobacterales bacterium | reverse complement strand
GCTGCAAGGCTTTTCTCCTTACAGGATGCATAGTTATGCCCATCCGATAGGGGATGGAGCGGGAAAGGACGAGTCGGTCTGATTGCTCTGACAGAGCCGTCTGACACCACCTCGCCATTGTATCCAAGCGTAGCCGGCACCAATACAGTCACATATCGGCATTGTCAGATTAAACTGGTCTGCTACGCTCAAAGGTGCCCGGTTGGTCTCCTGCGAAGCGCGCTGCAAGGCTTTTCTCCATACAGAACGTATAGTTGTGCCCATCCGACAGGGGATGGAGCGGGAAAGGACGAGTCGGTCTGATTGCTCTGACAGAGCCCAGGTTGGTCATGGTGACCGCGCCGCCCTGCACCGGTCCGGCCGCCGCTACGCAGGCGCCGGTCAGTCCCGCCACACTTCCTCGGCCACATAGGCCGAAAGCACGCCGTCGATCCCGGTGAAGTCGCGGTTGCGGAACTTGCGGATCGAGCCCTCGCGCACCGTCCGCCTCTCGGCCAGCGCCACGCGGGTGTTGGTGCCGCCGATGTCCGCCACGAGCGTCAGGGTCATGTCGCGCCTCCCTGGCGGGCGAGTGCCGCCGCCAGCGCGTGGTAGGACGCCTTCGGCGTGCGGTCCAGCGTCTCGAAGTCGACGTGGATCAGGCCAAAGCGCTTCTCGTAGCCCAGCGACCATTCGTAATTGTCCATCAGCGACCAGGTGAAGTAGCCCGCCACCGGCACGCCCTCGGCGATCACCTGTCGCACTGCGTCGAGGTGGCCGGCGAGGTAGGCGATCCGCTGCTCGTCTTCCACCCGGTTCCCGGTCAGAACGTCGGGCGAGGCAAGCCCGTTCTCCGTCACGTAGATCGGCAGTCCGCGGGTGTAGTCGGCATGAGCGCGGCGCAGGAAGAAGGCCAGGCCCTCGGGGTAGATTTCCCAGCCCATCTGGGTCTTGGGCAGCGGTCCCTCCACCTCTTTCAGGCCGGGCCAGGCTCCGGCGTCGGGCGCGATCAGTTTGCGGGTGTAGTAGTTGATCCCCAGCCAGTCCAACGGCGCGGCGATGCCTTGCATGTCGGCCTCCCAGCCCCTGGGCAGGAAGGGCTCCAGCGCCGCCAGCACGTCGTCGGGGTAGGCGCCGTTGAAGAAGGCGCCGGCAAACCAGCGGTTGTAGATGCCGTCGTAAAGCGCGGCCTTTGCCGCCGCCTCAGGCGAGGCATCGGCGGGAGCGGAATATTCATGGTTGCAGACGGCGCCCAGGTTCTTCACCCCCAGCGCCCGCATGGTCGCGATGGCCCGGCCATGGGCGAGACAGACATGGTGCATCGCGCGGCCCGTCGCGCGGATGTCGCGGACGCCGGGGGCGTGCAGGCCCATGAAATGCGACAGCCAGGCGACGCACCAGGGCTCGTTGATGGGGGCGACCGACCAGATCCTGTCGCCGATCCGGCGGGTCAGCACCTCGGCATAGTCGGCGAACCAGCCGGCAATGTCGCGGTTGCGCCAGCCGCCGGCGTCCAGGAGCGCCGAGGGCAATTCCCAGTGGTACAGCGTCAGCGCCGGCTTCAGCCCGCGGGCGAGCATCCCGTCCACCAGCCGGTCATAGAAGTCGAGGCCTTCTGGGTTCACCGCGCCGCGCCCGTCCGGCATCACCCGGGCCCAGGAGGCGGAGAAGCGGTAGACGTCGAAGTTCCCCGCCGCCAACAGGTCGAGATCGCTCTGCCAGCGGTTCAGGTGGTCGCAGGCGCGCGCGCCGTGTTCGGCCCGAACCACATTCCCCGGGGTGGCGGCGAAATCGTCCCATTGCGTGCGCCCGGCGCCGCCCTGGGCATGGCCCTCGATCTGGTAGGACGAGGTCGAGGCGCCGAAAAGGAATCCGGACGGGAAGTCGGCGCGCAAGGGCAGCATGGCGAGACCTTTCAGCCGAGGGCGGGGCCGGTGGACTGGCCGATGATGAGATCGGCTTCCAGAAGCCGGCTCTGCGGCGGGTTTCCCGGTTGGGAAATGATGTCGAGCAGCATCTGTGCCGCCAGCGACCCCGCCAGTCGCACCGAGGAGCGCGTGGCGGTGAAGATCGGCACATCCTCGCCGTTCTTGAGGTAGCTGAGGTCGTCGTCGTGGATGATGACCGAGACATCGCGGCCGATGCGCAGACCCCTGGCTTCGACCGCGCGGCGCGCGCCGATGGCCGAGATGATCGACGAGACCACCAGCGCCGTGGGCGGGGAAGGCTGGTCGAGCATGGCCTCCGCGGCGCGGTAACCGCGGCTTTCGGTCATCTCGTCGGCCGACAGCAGGGCGGGATCGATGACGATGCCGCGCGCCGTCAGGGCTTCGACATATCCCGTCCGGCGGCGGACGGCGAAGTCCATGTGTTCGAGCCCGTTGATGAGACCGACACGACGGTGGCCGAGGTCCAGCAGAAACTCGGTGGCCCGCTGGAAGGCGCGGCGGTTGTTCACGTCGACCCAGGAATAGGGCAGGACGGCGCCGGAGGACCGGCCGTGCACGACGAAGGGAATGTCGAGCTCGTGCAGCAGGCCGATCCGCGGGTCGTCGGTGGATGGCGCGTGGATGATGACGCCGTCGACCGCACCGCGGGCCTGCAGGTCGCGGTAGATGCGTTCCTCGTCGGTGTCGGTGACCACCGACAGCAGCATGTCGTAGCCG
>JANOGU010000194.1:0-4679 GCA_031406135.1 Rhodobacterales bacterium | reverse complement strand
GGCGACGCTTGGCGACGGCCCCTACTTCGCCGGCGGCCGGTTCAGCCTGGTCGATGCCGCCTTCGCTCCGGTGTTCCGCTACTTCGACGCCTTCGACCGCGCCGGCGGCTTCGGCATTCTCGACCGCCTGCCGCGCGTGGCTGACTGGCGTGCGGCGCTGGCCGCCCGGGCGTCGGTGCAGGCTGCGGCGGCGCCGGACTACCCGGACCGGCTTGCCGCCTTCCTGCGCACCCGGCCCGGGCCGATGTCGGGACGCATGACAGAGCCGGCTTGACCAGGGGCGGGGCGCGGTCCATCCCCGGGGCACTTGCACAAGGTTCCCGGATGGTCCCCCGCCTCAGCCTCAACGACGGCCGTACCATCCCGCAGCTGGGCTTCGGCCTCTGGCAGGTGGGCGACACCGCTCGCGTGGTGGAACAGGCGCTGGCGCTGGGCTACCGGCTGGTGGACGGTGCCGCGATCTACGGCAACGAGGCCGGGCTGGGCCAGGGGCTGCGCGCCGCGGGCCTGCCGCGCGACGAGGTCTTCGTCACCACCAAGGTCTGGAACGACCGGCAGGGCCGGGCCGAGACCCGGGCGGCGGTCGGCGAAAGCCTCGACCGGATGCGGCTCGACCGGCTCGACCTGGTGCTGATCCACTGGCCCGCGCCCTGGCGCGACCGCTATGTGGACGCCTGGAAGGCGCTGATCGACCTCAGGGCCGAGGGTGTCGTGTCCTCCATCGGCGTGTCGAACTTCAACGCCGGGCAGATTGACCGCCTGACCGCCGAGACCGGCGTGACCCCGGCGCTCAACCAGATCGAACTGCATCCCCGCCTGACGCAAGGCCCGCTGCGCACGGCCCATGCCGCCCGCGGCGTGGTCACGCAAAGCTGGACCCCGCTCGGCCAGGGCCGCGGCTTCGCCGCCGGCCCGGTGCAGACCGCCGCCGCCCGCACCGGCAAGACCCCCGCGCAGGTCGTCCTGCGCTGGCACATCGAGCTCGGCCTCGCCGCCATTCCCCGCTCGGCGCGGCAAGAGGGGCTGGCCGAGAACCTCGCGCTGTTCGACTTCGCCCTGACACCGGAGGAAGTCGCCGCGATCTCCGCCCTCGACGCCGGCGACCGCTGCGGCCCCGATCCGGCGCGGTTCGGGTAGGGCGGGGTTCACCCCGCCACCCCGCCTACACCACCGCCTTGACCAGCCCCATCGCCGCCAGCCCCGCCAGGAGCAGGATCGCGAACAGGCGGAACCCCTGCGGGTCGGCGGCGAAGAAGTGCCGGGACCCCAGCCAGTTCGACAGGACCGTCGGCGGCAGCAGCCAGAGCGAGGCCCAGAGCGTGTCCCAGCTGACCAGCCCAGCGATGAAGTAGAGCGGCCCGGAGTAGAGGTCGAGAAGCGGGAAATAGGCGATCAGCGTGGCCCGGAACACCGCCGCCGGCATCGGCTGCGCCGCGAAGAAGGCCGCGATTGGCAGGCCGCCCATGCCGGGTGCGTTGGCGAGGCCCGAAACCACGCCCGCCAGCGCATTTCCCGCCCCCCGCACCTCGGACCGCAGCCGGAACCCCGCCCAGAGCACCACGCACATCACCAGCACGTAGCCCGCGATCACCGCCCGCGCCGTGTCCTCCGACAAGCCGGTCAGCGCCCAGAGCCCCAGCGGCAGCCCGACCGCCGCGCCGCCCATGAGCAGCCAGACCCGCCGCCAGTCCACCGCCGGTCCGGCGCCCTTCCAGGCCTGCAGGCTCATCGCCGTCTCGAGGATCACCACAACGGCGACGAAGTTCAGCGGGTTGGTGACGAGGCCCGAGGCGGCGATCATCATCGCCGAGAAACCGAAGCCGGAATAGCCGCGCACCAAGCCCGAGACGAGCACGGCGGCGACCATCCAGGCCGCCGCCCAGGGCCCGAGGTCGAAGGGCAGGGTCACGCCACTTGCGGCTGCATGTCTGCCGCCGAAATCCCCGCCACCGCCACAGGTTTCTTCATCGCGTCGCGGCGGAAGGGTTCGCCCAGTTCCTGGTTGATCATCGCCTCGATCAGCGTCGTGGCCCGGCCGGCCATCTGGTCGGCCACCGCCTCGCGCAAGGCGGCGGTCAGCTCGTCCATCGTACGCGCCACCACGCCCTTCAGGCCGCAGGCGCGCGCGATGCCGGCGTAGCTCACGCCGGTATCAAGCTCGGTGCCGACGAAGTTGTCGGCATACCACAAGGTCGAGTTCCGCTTCTCCGCCCCCCACTGGTAGTTGCGGAACACCACCATGGTGATGCGCGGCCATTCCGGGCGGCCGATGGCGGTCAGTTCGGTCACCGCGATGCCGAAGGCGCCATCGCCGGCGAAGCCCACCACCGGCACCTCCGGGCAGGCGATCCGCGCCCCCACGACCGACGGCAGGCCATAGCCGCAGGGGCCAAAGAGCCCGGGCGCCAGGTATTTCCGCGGCGCCTCGAAGGTCGGATAGGCGTTGCCGATGGCGCAGTTGTTGCCGATGTCGGAGGAGATGATCGCCTCCTTCGGCAGCGCCGCCTGGATCGCGCGCCAGGCCATGCGCGGGCTCATCCAGCCGGGCTTGGCCGTGCGCGCCCGCTCGTTCCAGGTGGTGCCGGGGTCGTCCTGCTCGTGGTCCATCGACGACAGCGCCTGCGCCCAGGCGGATTTCCGTTGCGCGATCTCGGCCTTACGCGCAGCGCGCCCCTTGTCCCCGGCACCGGGCGACAGCCGCGCGAGGATACCCTCCGCGACCTTCCTCGCATCGCCGACGATGCCCACCGCCACCGGCTTGGTCAGCCCGATCCGGTCGGGGTTGATGTCCACCTGAATGATCTTCGCGCCCTTGGGCCAGTAGTCGATGCCGTAGCCGGGCAGGGTGGAGAACGGGTTCAGCCGGGTGCCGAGGCACAGCACCACATCGGCCTTGGCGATCAGCTCCATCCCGGCGCGGTTGCCGTTGTAGCCCAAGGGACCCGCGAACAGCGGATGCGATCCGGGGAAGGCGTCGTTGTGCTGGTAGCCGACGCAGACCGGGGCGCTGAGCCGTTCGGCCAGCGCCATCGAGGCCGGGATCGCCCCACCGAGGACCACGCCCGCCCCGTTCAGGATCACCGGGAAGGCCGCTTCGGAAAGCAGCCGCGCCGCCTCCGCCACCGCCGCCTCGCCCCCCGCGGGGCGCTCGAAGGTGACGATCGCCGGGATGTCGATGTCGATCTCGCGGGTGAAATAGTCGCGCGGCATGTTGATCTGCGCCGGGGCCGAGGCGCGCTTTGCCGCCAGGATCACCCGGTTCAGCACCTCGGCCACCCGGGCCGGGTCGCGCACCTCCTCCTGGTAGGCCACCATGTCCTCAAACAGCGCCATCTGCGCCACTTCCTGGAAACCGCCCTGCCCGATGGTCCGGTTCGCCGCCTGCGGCGTGACCAGCAGCAGCGGCGTGTGGTTCCAGTAGGCGGTCTTCACCGCGGTGACGAAGTTGGTGATGCCCGGCCCGTTCTGCGCGATCATCATGCTCATCCGCCCCGAGGCGCGGGTGTAGCCGTCGGCCATCATGCCCCCGGACCCCTCGTGCGCGCAGTCCCAGAACCGGATGCCGGCGCGCGGGAACAGGTCGCTGATCGGCATGAAGGCACTGCCGATGATCCCGAAGGCATCGGAGATGCCGTGCCGCTGGAGGGTTTTGACAAAGGCTTCCTCGGTGGTCATGCGCATGGGGCGGCTCCTTCGGGCGTGATGGGGCGTTGTAGGCCTACGCGGGATGGGACTCTAGGGCCAGACGGGGCGGGGGGATAGGGCCAAGGGGGGCAGGGGCGGGAGGGGGTAGACGGACTGAAAGAATTGACTACCATGCCAAGGCGCAAGAAAATGATCTTGAGCTCGTTTCAGTGCCAGAAACTGCAACTACTCTGGCTGTGGTCGACGGCGAAGGTCAACAATGACAAAAGATACATACTCAAGCTTTGTAGAACTGTTCAAGAACGAGGTGCGAGGAACTGACTATGAGATAGTCGATGTAGATCGCTCCACATACGATCTGATCATGGCTCCCCACGGGGGGTACATTGAGAAAGTAACTTCTAACATTGCCACAATGATTGCCGGTGAAGACAAATCCCTCTATTGTTTCGAGGGGTTGAGGCCCGAACTGAAGCATCACGAGCTACACGTTACGTCTCACAAGTATGATGAACCAGAGGCCTTGGCCGCAGCTTCAAGAGCATGTCGAGTGGTTGCTGTTCACGGCCGCAAAGAAAAAACCAAGAAAGGTGTATTTGACCCCGAAACTACGTGGGTTGGCGGCCTCGACACTCAGACCGGTGGCTTAATTGTCAACAAGTTACGAGAGGCCGGATATAAGTGTGAAACTCGGAAGGGCGAGCTTGGCGGTACTCACCAAAATAACATTTGCAATAGAGGGCAAGCTTCGCGGGGTGTCCAGCTTGAGGTACCGCGGTCACTGCGAGATAAACTTTTTGCGACCTCATCTGAAATGTTGACCTTTTGCAATGCAATCAGAGAGGCCTTGGCCACCAATCAGTAGCGAATGGCGGGAGTGAGGGCGCGATACTTTCAATGACGATTGTAGAGCGCATTTTCACCCCAACCCCCGCGCCACCCTCCCCACCCCCTCCGCAATCCGGCCCACCGCAATCGACGAATACGCCAGCCGGTAGAACCCCCGCGGCGCATCGCCCGCACCGAAGAACACC
>JANOGU010000139.1:0-17103 GCA_031406135.1 Rhodobacterales bacterium | reverse complement strand
CCGGGGCGCCCTGGCGCAGGTTGGCCACGAAGCCCGCTCCATCGGTGTTGTCGGCGTGGATCTTGCCGTCCGGACGGAAGATCAGCGTGTTGGCCGCACCGATGAGCGCGGCGCGGTCGGAGACGATGTCGGCCAGCCTGAGCACCGCTTCCTTGTGCGGGATGGTGACGTTGAGACCGACGAAGCCGAGCTTCGGAAGTTGCCGCAGCAGAAGCGGCAGGTCGTCCTGCGCGATGTCCATCGGGATGTAGTGGCCCGCGATCCCGTAACGCCGCAGCCAGTAGCCATGCAGCGCCGGCGAGCGCGAATGCGCCACGGGCGAGCCGATGACGCCGGCGAGCGGGATTCGGGGAAGGTCGGTCACGGCAGCAGTCCTCTCTGCTCCAGATAGCCAAGAAGCGGCAGCAGCGGGAGGCCGAGAATGGTGAAGTAGTCGCCGTCGACGGCCGCGAACAGGCGCAGGCCCTCGCCTTCGAGCAGGTATCCGCCGACGCTGCCGCCCAGGTCGGGGTTGCGGTCGAGATAGGCCTCGATCCAGGCGTCGGAGAGATCGCGCATGGTCAGCCGCGCCTCGCCGACGAGACGCCATTGCGCAACGCCGTCCGCGACGATCACGACGGCGGAGTGCAGGCGGTGGCGGCGCCCGCGCAGACGGTGCAGCTGGGCGCGCAGCTCGCCGCGGTCGGCGGGCTTGCCCAGCGCCTCGCCGTCGATGTCGAGCACCTGGTCAGCGCCGAGGACCACGGCCTGCGGATGGCGGGTGGCGACCCGGAGCGCCTTCATCTCGGCCAGGGTGTCGGCCATGTCGCGTGGGGTGGCATCTTCGGCCGCCAGTGAGGCTCGGATCGCAGCCTCGTCGAGCCTTGGCGCTTCGGCCGTGACGGGCACGCCCGCGCTGCGCAGGAGCTGCAGCCGTGTGGGGGAGCCGGAGGCAAGGATCAGCGTCATGGCGGCCGGGGGCTGTGCACGGTTCCCGGGATAATCCCGAAATGTTCACGATGGCAAGGACGGGGACAGAACGGCCCCGGGCCGCAAGGCCGGTGCGCCGCCCCGCGACGCGACCTGTCCGCGGGCGCCTGTCCGCAGACCGGCCGGGCGGCCCACAGGCTGGGGACGAATCGTGTCGGCCCTGCGGCAGGGCTGAAAAGAAATAATGGAATGCCCGGTCGCTAATGAGAATCATCTAGTGATTACATAGCCTTGACATGACCCAATGGCGACCGCGACAACGTGAATCGCCGTCGTGATCAAGCCCTTGGCTGTGGATAATGGCCGGGACATCTTGCGATGTCCGGATATCCACGGCCCCTACTGCAACATCATTTCCAATTCTTTCTCTTCTGGTTAGGAAGAGGAAAAGGCGGGGCGGCAGGAATGGATGACGCGCTGGCGCTGGCGTACCCTTGGGTGAAGGCCGTGCATGTGATGGCGGTGATCGCCTGGATGGCGGGGCTGTTCTACCTGCCGCGTCTCTTCGTCTACCATGCCGAGCGGGTGGTGCCGGGCAGCGACACGGATGCGATGTTCCAGGTGATGGAGCGGCGGCTTCTGCGCGCGATCATGAATCCGTCGATGATCCTGGCCTGGGCGGCGGGACTGGTGCTGGTGGCGACGCCGGGGGTCGTGGACTGGTCCTGGTCCTGGCCCTGGGTGAAGGCGGCGGCGGTGCTGGCGATGACCTGGTTCCACATCTGGCTGGCGGCGCGGCGCAAGGACTTCGCGGCCGGGCGAAATGCGCTGAGCGGGCGGCGCTTCCGGGCGATGAACGAGGTGCCGACGGTGCTGATGGTTGCTATCGTGCTGGCGGTGATCGTGAAGTTCTGAGCGGGTTGACGCGCGGCCTGGGGTGACTTAGGTGGAGTGCCGCGGGGCCGTCCGGCCCGGACGCGCTTCCCATTCCCTGTCAGACGACCGGCCGCCCGCGCAGGCCGCCGGCGCGAAGGTTTCCCCCCATGAACGACGAGACGCCGCAGCAGCTGAACCTGTCCGAACTCAAGGCCAAGACGCCGGCCGACCTCTTGGCGATGGCCGAGGAGTGGGAGATCGAGAACGCGCCCTTGATGCGCAAGGGCGAGATGATGTTCTCGATCCTGAAGGAGCATGCCGAGGAAGGCTGGGAGATCGGTGGCGACGGCGTGCTGGAGGTGCTGCAGGACGGCTTCGGCTTCCTGCGCTCGCCCTCGGCCAACTACCTGCCGGGACCGGACGACATCTATGTCCCGCCCGAGATTCTGCGGCAGTTCAGCTTGCGCACCGGCGATACGATCGAGGGGTTGATGCAGGGGCCGCGGGAGAACGAGCGCTACTTCTGCATGACCAGGGTGACGCGGATCAACTTCGACGACCCGGAGAAGGCGCGGCACAAGGTTCTGTTCGACAACCTGACGCCCTTGTATCCCGACGAGCGGCTGAAGATGGAGATCGAGGACCCGACGATCAAGGACAAGTCGGCCCGGATCATCGATCTGGTGGCACCGATCGGCAAAGGCCAGCGGGCGCTGATCGTGGCGCCGCCGCGGACCGGCAAGACGGTGCTGTTGCAGAACATCGCGCATTCGATCGCGACCAACCATCCCGAGGCCTATCTGATCGTGTTGCTGATCGACGAACGGCCGGAGGAGGTGACCGACATGCAGCGGTCGGTGAAGGGTGAGGTGATCTCCTCGACCTTCGACGAGCCGGCGACGCGGCATGTGGCGGTGGCCGAGATGGTGGCGGAGAAGGCCAAGCGGCTGGTCGAGCACAAGCGAGATGTTGTGATCCTGCTTGATTCGATCACAAGACTTGGTAGGGCCTTCAACACGGTCGTACCGTCCTCGGGCAAAGTGCTGACCGGCGGCGTGGATGCCAACGCTTTGCAGCGGCCGAAGCGGTTCTTCGGTGCCGCACGGAACATCGAGGAGGGCGGGTCGCTGACGATCATCGCCACGGCGCTGATCGACACCGGCAGCCGGATGGACGAGGTGATTTTCGAGGAGTTCAAGGGCACCGGAAACTCGGAGATCGTGCTGGACCGCAAGGTGGCCGACAAGCGGGTGTTCCCGGCGATGGACATCCTGAAGTCCGGCACCCGCAAGGAGGAGCTGCTGGTGGAGAAGGCGGATCTGCAGAAGACCTACGTGCTGCGCCGCATCCTGAACCCGATGGGGACCACGGATGCCATCGAGTTCCTGATTTCCAAGCTCAAGCAGACCAAGACGAACGGCGAGTTCTTCGATTCGATGAACGCCTGAGGGCGGACGCGCCATGGACACGATCTATGCGCTCGCCTCGGCGCGGGGAAAGGCGGGCGTGGCGGTGGTGCGGCTGTCGGGCCCGCTGGCCCGCGAGGCCGTGGCCCGTCTGGCCGGCAGCGTGCCGCCGGACCGCGAGCTGCGGCTGCGCCGGCTGACGGTCGCGGGCGACGTGCTGGACGAGGCGCTGGTCGCGGTCTTTCCCGAGGGCGGCAGCTTTACCGGCGAGACGGTGGCGGAATTCCACGTTCACGGCGGCCCGGCGATCGTGGCGAGCCTGGTCGCAGCGATGTCGGCGATGCCGGGCCTGCGGCCTGCGGAGGCAGGCGAGTTCACCCGGCGGGCGTTCCTGAACGGGCGGCTCGACCTGTCGCAGGTCGAGGGCCTGGCCGACCTGATCGATGCGGAGACGGCGGCGCAGCGACGGCAGGCGATGCGGGTGCTGTCGGGGTCGGTGGCGGTGCGCGTGGCGGAGTGGCGTGCAACGCTGTTGCGCGCGCTGGCGCTGGTGGAGGTGACGATCGATTTCGCCGACGAGGACGTGCCGGTGGATGTCTGGCCGGAGGTGGGGACGCTGATCGAGACGCTGACGGCAGCGCTGCGCGCAGAGGCGGCGGGGACGGCGGTGGCAGAACGGCTGCGCGACGGGTTCGAAGTGGCGGTGCTGGGGGCGCCGAACGCGGGGAAGTCGACGCTGGTCAACTATCTTGCCGGTCGGGAGGTGGCGATCACCTCGCCGGTTCCGGGGACGACGCGGGATGTGATCGAAGTTCGGCTGGACCTCGGCGGTCTGCCGGTGACGTTTCTGGACACGGCCGGACTGCGCGAGAGCGGCGATGCGGTCGAGCGGATCGGGGTGGAGCGGGCGCGGGCGCGGGCGGAAAGCGGCCGATCTCCGGGTGCTGCTGCTGGGGGATGGGGAGAGGGCGCCCGATCTGGACCTGCGGCCGGGCGATATCGTGGTTCGGGCCAAGGTCGACACCGGGGACGGCGGCCCGCCGGGAGTGTCCGGGATGACGGGGGCGGGCGTCGATGCGCTCATGGCGCGGGTGCGCGAGGAACTGGAGGGGCGGATGCTGTCCTCGGGGGTGCTGACGCATGATCGTCACCGGCGGGCCGTCCTGGCAGCGGTGGAGGCTTTGGAATCGGCGCGGTCTGAGGTATCTGGCGGCGGGACTCGGGCGGAGATTCTGGCCGAGGGCTTGCATGCAGCGCGGCGGTGTCTGGAGACCGTGACGGGCTCGATGGACACCGAGGCGGTGCTGGGCGAGATTTTCGGGCGGTTCTGCATCGGGAAATGACGGCGATGGCGCGGTTTGACAGGGATGTCGTGGTGATCGGAGGCGGCCACGCGGGATGCGAGGCGGCCGCCGCCGCGGCGCGCATGGGGCTGCGCGCGGTGCTCGTTACGCTGCGGCTGGACGGAATCGGGGTGATGTCCTGCAATCCGGCGATCGGCGGGCTCGGCAAGGGCCACCTGGTGCGCGAGGTCGATGCGCTCGACGGGTTGATCGGTCGTGTCGCGGATGCGGCGGGGATCCAGTTCCGGCTTTTGAACCGCAGCAAAGGGCCAGCCGTGCAGGGACCGCGCCTGCAGGCTGACCGTCGGGCGTATCGGGCGGCGATGCAGGCTGCGCTGGCGGCGGTGCCCGGGCTGGAGGTGCTTGAAGGGGAAGTCGTCGACCTGATGGTGTCGGGTCGGCGCGTCTGTGGCGTGCGGCTGGCGGACGGCAACGAAATTGCCGCCCACGCGGTGATCCTGACGGCCGGGACTTTTCTGAATGGCGTCATGCATGTCGGGCAGGAGCGGACGGCCGGTGGCCGTGTGGGTGACCGCGCTGTGACGCGGCTGGCGGCCCGGCTTGCCGATCTTGGCCTCGGGCGCGGCCGTCTGAAGACGGGGACCCCGCCGCGTCTCGACGGACGGACGATTGCCTGGGATCGGCTGGAGATGCAGCCGGGGGACGCGGCACCGGTGATGCTGTCGTTTCTGAACAAGGCGCCGGGATTGGCGCAACTGAGCTGCGGGCTGACCGAGACCAATGCGGCCACGCATGAAATCGTGCGCGACAACCTTGATCGGTCAGCCATGTATTCCGGTGGGATCGAAGGGGTCGGGCCGCGGTATTGCCCGTCGATCGAGGACAAGGTGGTCCGTTTCGCCGACAAGACCCGGCATCAGGTGTTTCTGGAGCCGGAAGGGATCGCGGATCACACGGTCTATCCGAACGGCATTTCGACCTCATTGCCCGCCGAGGTGCAGGAGGCCTATGTCCGCACGATCAAAGGCCTGGAGTCAGCGGTGATCCTGCAGCCGGGCTATGCGATCGAATACGATTACTTTGATCCGCGCGGGCTTACCCGGGACCTGGAGGTGGCGTCCCTTCCCGGGCTCTGGCTGGCCGGGCAAATCAACGGCACGACAGGGTATGAGGAAGCGGCGGCGCAGGGTCTGGTCGCGGGCCTTGCCGCCGCCGCCGCCGTGTCGGGACTCGAGCCGTTCCGGTTCGGACGGACCGACAGCTATATCGGCGTGCTCGTGGACGACCTTGTGGCACGGGGGGTGACTGAACCCTACAGGATGTTCACGTCGCGTGCCGAATACCGTCTCCAGTTGCGCGCCGACAACGCCGACCAGCGCCTGACCGGCCGGGGGATCGATTTCGGCTGCGTCGGTGCGGAACGGGCGCGGGCGTTCGAACCGAAGGCCCGGGCTCTGGCGGATGCGCGTGAGGCGCTGGAGGCGCTGGCGTTTTCCCCGGCTGATGTGGCGGCGCTTGGTCTGAAGGCGGGACGGGACGGGCGCAGGCGGTCGGCACTGGAATGGCTCGGACTGCTCGATGCGCCGGATGGCCGGGTTGCCGTCATGGCGGGGCTGCCGGGCCTTGATGCGGAGGTGTTGGCCCAGGTTCACCGGGACGCGACCTACGCGCGGTTCTCGGGCCGCGAGGCCGACGGTATCCGTTCGCTGGCTGCCGCGATGGAGGGCGATGTGGCACTGGGGCCGGAATTGGAGAGCGTTCCCGGCCTGTCGAAGGAACTTGCGGGGAAGCTTTCGCGGATTCGGCCGAGGACGATTTCGGAGGCGGCTGCGATCGAGGGAATGACGCCGGCCGCGCTGATGCGGCTCTTGGCGGCCTCTGCACCGGGGGGACGCTCGAGGTGATGCACAGGGCGGAGGGGCCGTCGGGCGGGATGCAGGTGCCGGTTGTTTCACGTGAAACACTCGAGCGCTTGCGGGAGTTTGAGGCGCTGGCCCGGAAGTTCAATCGTCGGATCAATCTTTTCGCCCCGGCGGATGAGTCGCAGATCTGGGAGCGCCATATCCTTGATTCTCTTCAGCTTCTGGTGCTGGCCCCGGAGTCGTGGCGGCGCTGGGTCGATCTTGGATCAGGTGGCGGATTCCCGGGCCTGGTGATGTCGGTCGTCGCCTGTGATCTGCCCGGTGAGCGAGAGGTGATCCTTGTCGAGTGCGATTCGCGGAAAGCAGAATTCCTGCGGGAGGCGGCGGCCCGGTTTGCGCCGCGGACAGTGATCCGGGCGGAGAGGATCGAAGCGGTCGATCCGCTGTGTGGAGACGTCGTGAGCGCGCGCGCCCTCGCGCCGCTGCGGGAACTGCTGGGGCTGGTGCGGCGTCATCTGTCGGCGGCCGGTGTCGCCCTACTTCCCAAGGGACGCCGCGTTGAAACGGAATTCGATGCCGCGCGCGCCAGATGGTCGTTCCTGGCAGATCGGATCGCAAGCGTGACCGACGCCGGGGCCACGATCCTGCGTGTCCGTTGTATTGAGGCGGCCTGAGATGGAGCGGGAGAACGGGCCGGTGATTCTCGCGGTGGCCAATCAGAAAGGCGGAGTCGGAAAGACAACGACGGTCATCAATCTGGCTGCAGCGTTGGCCGAGGTTGGGAAGCGGGTCCTGATTGTCGATCTGGATCCGCAGGGCAATGCCTCAACGGGCCTCGGCGTCGACCTTTCCCGGCGCCAGATCACCTCCTACGATGTTCTCCTCGAAGGAACGCCCGTCATGTCGGCGGCGATGGAGGTGCTGCCCGGCGTGTTTCTGTGCCCTGCGACGGGCGACCTGTCGTCGGCTGATGTGGACCTTGTCCGGCAGGAGCGGCGCGTCTTCCTGCTGCATGATGCGCTGCGGTTCGGCGATGCAGGTGCGGCCGGTCTGGATTTTGTGCTGATTGATTGTCCCCCGTCGCTGAATCTGCTGACCGTGAACGCGCTAGTGGCCTGCGACGCGGTGCTGGTCCCTCTCCAGACGGAGTTCTTTGCCCTGGAGGGGCTGTCCCAATTGTTGGTGACGATCCGCAAGGTCAGGGAATCCGCCAATCCCGCGCTGCGGATCGAGGGCGTGGTGCTGACCATGCACGACATCCGGAACAGGGTCTCGGTTCTGGTTGAGTCGGACGCGCGCAGTGCTCTGGGCGACCTGGTGTTCCGGACTGTGGTGCCGAGGAATGTGCGGATTGTCGAGGCGCAGTCGTTCGGCGTGCCCGTGGTGCAGCATGACCGGATGGCGCGCGGGACGCTGGCCTATCGGGATCTCGCGGCAGAGATTCTGGCGCGGCGGAAATCACTTGCAGCCTGAGGAGTAAGCCGATGTCGGGACGCGACGAGCGCAGGATACTGGGACGCGGCTTGTCGGCCTTGATGGCCGAAGCCTCTGTGGCCGGCCCGGGCGGCGGAAAGGGGGCAGGCCACACCCTTCGGGCGGTGGCGATCGACCAGGTTGTTCCGTCGCAGGCGCAGCCGCGGAAAGACTTCCGCAAGGATGCACTGGAAGAGCTGGCAGAGTCGATCCGGCAGCGGGGCGTAATACAGCCCATCATCGTTCGCCCGACACCGCAGTCCGACAGGTACGAGATTGTTGCCGGGGAGCGTCGCTGGCGCGCCGCGGCCCTGGCCGGCCTCAAGGAGGTTCCTGCGGTCATCCGCGACTTCGACGATGTCGAGATGCTGCAGGTCGCCATCGTCGAGAACGTCCAGCGTGCCAACCTGAATCCAATGGAGGAGGCGGCCGGCTACCGTGACCTGGCAGACCGCTTCGGGCACACGCAGGACGAAATCGCAACGGCACTTGGCAAGAGCCGAAGCCACGTCGCGAATACGCTGCGGCTTCTGAACCTGCCGGAAGAGCTGCGCAATCAGGTCACCTCGGGCCTGTTGTCGGCCGGGCACGCCCGGGCGTTGTTGTCTGCGCGGGACCCGGTGGCACTGGGCGCGGTGGTGGTGGGCCGGGGCCTCACGGTTCGCCAGACCGAAGACCTGGTGCGCAGGGAGGTCGGCGCACCGCATTCGCGGCGTGGGCGGCCGGAAAAGGACGCGGACACTCGGGCGATCGAGGGTGACCTTTCGGCAACGCTGAAGATGACGGTCAGCATTTCCCATGGGGGCGCCGGGGAGGGCGGGATCCTATCGATCCGCTACCGCACGCTGGATGATCTGGATTTCCTGTGCAGGGTCCTGGCCGTGGCGTCTCGCGACGCGATCCTGTGAGGGCGCCAGGCTGACCACGGCTCTCTTGCGGACGTGGCGCCAGACAGTGGCAGCCGTGCCGCGCCGCTGACAGGCGCAGGGTCGGATCAGCCCGCCATTCGCCGGGTCACCTCGTTCAGGACCAGCCGGCCCGCCGCTGTCGCCACGGCCTGATCCGCCCGGATTTCGATCAGGCCCAGGTCCACAAGCTCTGCCAGGCTCTCCGCGTTGGCGGGCCTTCCGCGCAGACGGGCCCGGAGGGACAGTGAGATGCCACGAGACGACCGCATCCCCATCAGCAGGTGCTCATCGGCCACCTCCTCCGGGTCCTGCAGACGCCGCTGAACGGCAGAGCCACGCGAATCGATCCGGGCCAGCCAGGTTGCCGGATCGCGCTCGGAAGCCTCCGCCAGTCGCCCGGCCTCAACCGACAAACGACCGTGTGCGCCGGGTCCGATGCCGATGACGTCCTGGGCCAGCCAGTAGCGCAGGTTGTGGCGGCAATGCCGGCCCACTCTGGCGTGGTTGGAGACCTCGTACGCCGGCAGGCCTTCGCTCTCGCAAATCGCCTGGGTCATCTCGAACAGGTTCGCCGACAGGTCCTCGTCCGGGAGACCGCGGAGCTTGCCGGCGCGGTCAAGAGCCGCAAAGGGCGTCCCTTCCTCGACCGTGAGCTGATAGAGCGATAGGTGGTCGGTGCCGAACGCGATGGCCTGGCGCAGCTCAGCCTCCCAAGCGCTTTCGGCCTGCCACTGCCTCGCGTAAATCAGGTCGATGTTTACGCGGTCGAAGATGCCCTGTCCGATGCCGATCGCCCGGACCGCTTCCTCGGCGGAGTGCATGCGGCCGAGCCGGCGGAGATCTTCGTCCCGCAAGCTTTGAATGCCGATCGAGACGCGGTTCACTCCGGCGTGGCGGAATGCCGCGAAACTGGCCGCTTCGACCGAGGTTGGGTTGGCCTCGAGGGTGACTTCGATGTCGGAATCGCAGGCCCAGAGGCGAGCGATCTCATCGAGCAGGCGGCCGACGACCGTTGCGGGCATCAGCGACGGCGTCCCGCCGCCGAAGAACACCGTCGATACGCGCCGCGGTCCGGAAAGCGCGCGCGACGCCCGCAGTTCGGCGGCGAGCGCCTCGCTCCACCGGCGGTGGTCGACCTGACGGGCGACATGACTGTTGAAGTCGCAGTACGGGCACTTTGCCAAGCAGAACGGCCAGTGAATGTAGATCCCCAGCGTGCCATCGTCAAAGGAATGGGGCGGCATGGAATGTTTCACGTGAAACCTATGGCGAAAAGTGCGCGCAGGGCCCGGCCCCTGTGACTCAACGCGTCTTTCACAGCCGCGGGGCACTCAGAAAAGGTCTGGATCATTCCAGCCGGCCGGAACATCGGATCAAAGCCATGGCCGGAGTCCCCCCTTGGTGGCCAGACAAGCTGGCCGTCCACCGCACCCCAGGCCAGGATGTCGTCGCCCGCCGGGTGGACGAAGTTGACGACGGCCACAAAACGGGCGGCGGCAGGAAAGTCCGTTCCGGCCGCCAGAACGAGGTCCGAGAGCCGCTGCATGCCAATGTCCGGGTTGCGGCCCTGTTCGGTTTCCAGCAGGGCGGCGGTGTCCACGCCTGGCGCTCCGCCAAGGGCATCCACACAAAGGCCCGAATCATCCGCCAGGGCCGGAAGCCCCGTGGCCCGCATCGCAGCCACCGCTTTCAGCCGGGCGTTGCCGGCGAAATCCCTGGCCGTCTCGGCCGGCTCCGGCAGACCCATCTCCACGGCCGAGCGGACCGCCACGCCCAACGGCAGCAACATGCGCCGGACCTCGGCGAGCTTTCCGGCATTATGCGTCGCACAGACGATGGACCGGCACGCCAGCATCAGAGAGAGCTCATCCTAACGCTTTGATCTGGAAAGCGAAAAGCTCACCGCACCCGGCCCGCGCAAGTCCGAGAAGCCGGTCGGCGTCTTCGGACAGGAACGTGCCCCCCTCAGCCGACAGCTGAATCTCGACCAGCCGGTCCGGCGCCATCAACACGAAATTCCCGTCCACGCCCGCCGCCGAGTCCTCCGCGTAGTCGAGGTCGACGACCGACTGGCCGGCGAAAATGCCGCATGACACCGCCGCCACCTGACCGATGATCGGGTCGGACAGAACCTGCCTTGCGCCGAGCAGATGCGAACATGCCTGCCGCAGCGCGACCCAGCCCGCGGTGATCGCCGCACAACGGGTGCCGCCGTCGGCGGACAGCACGTCGCAATCGATCACGATCTGGCGCTCACCCAGGGCGCGCCGGTCCACGGCGGCACGCAGGCAGCGTCCGACCAGGCGCTGGATTTCGGTCGTCCTGCCCTGCTGCTTTCCCGCGACCGCCTCCCGGCGCGTCCTGGTGTTCGTGGCGCGCGGCAGCATCCCGTATTCCGCCGTCACCCAGCCGAGCCCGGTTCCCTTCAGGAAGGGCGGCGGGCGATCCTCCACCGTGGCCGAACAAAGCACCTCGGTCTCGCCGATCCGGATCCGGCAGGAGCCCTCGGCGTGCCGCATGACACCGGCCTCGATCGACACCTTGCGCAGTTCGTCCAGCGCGCGTCCGCTCGGTCGCATGGCTCCTCCGCTCATCGGCCGCCCCGGCGCCGGTCGATACCGGCATTGACGCGCTCCCGTCGCGCTCCTTAATCACCGTCACCCGGATTGTATATGCCCATGTCCCCGCCGCGCTCGCTCCTCGACGATCTCAACGACCGCTCGCGAGAGGTCTTCCGGCGGGTCGTGGAATCCTATCTCGCCTCGGGCGACCCGGTCGGCTCGCGCACCCTGACCCGGACATTGTCCGAACGGATCAGCGCGGCGACCGTACGGAACGTCATGCAGGACCTGGAATTCCTGGGCCTGCTCCACAGCCCGCACGTGTCTGCCGGCCGGATTCCGACGGAGCGGGGCCTGCGGCTTTTTGTCGACGGCATCCTCGAGGTGGGCGCCGTGGCACCCGAGGACCAGCAGCGCATCGAGGCCTCGGTCAAAACCGACGATCCCGATGTCGAGAGCCTGCTCGAACGTGTCAGCACCACGCTCTCCGGCCTAACCCGTGGTGCAAGCCTCGTCTTCGCACCCAAGCACGAGGCGGCGATCCGCCATATCGAATTCGTCAGCCTCGGGCCCGACCGCGCCCTCGTGGTGCTCGTCTTCGCCGACGGCCAGGTGGAAAACCGCGTCATCACGCCGCCTCCCGGCCTCACTCCCGCGGCCATGCGCGAGGCGGCGAACTTCCTCTCGGCGCTGGCCGAAGGCCGCACCATCGCCGACCTGCGCGACGGCATCCAGCGCGACATCGCCGCGCGCCGGCAAGAGATCGACGGCCTCGCTCATGCCCTTGTCGAACAGGGGGTTGCCCTCTGGCAAGACCGCGGCGAGCCGGGCGAGAAACTCATCGTCTCGGGGCGCGCCAACCTCCTCGGCAACCCCGACGCGCAGGAGATCGACCGCATCCGCAGCCTATTCGACGACCTCGAGCGCCGGCGCGACATGGCGGAGTTTCTCGACCTCACCCAGAGCGGCGATGGCGTGCGCATCTTCATCGGCTCCGAGAACAAGCTTTTCTCGCTTTCGGGTTCCGCTCTCGTGGTTTCTCCCTATATGAACGCCGACCGCCGAATCATCGGCGCGGTCGGCGTGATCGGACCGACGCGGCTCAACTATGCCCGCGTCGTGCCGATCGTGAACTACACGGCACAGCTCGTCGGGCGCCTCCTGTCCGGCCGGGCCAAGGGATGAAGGCATGACGAACCGCAAGATCGCGACACCCGACACCGAAGCCCCCGATCTCGAGACCGAGGGCGACCTGGACCTTGCTGCCGGCGCCGCCGAGAGCGACGTCGCCCCCGACCCCGATGCCTCTCTCACCGCCGCCCTGGCCGAACGCGACGAGTTCCGCGACCGGTTCATGCGCGCGCTGGCCGAGGCAGAGAACGTGCGCAAGCGCGCCGACCGCGACCGGCGCGAGGCCGAGCTTTACGGCGCGACCCGGCTCGCCCGCGACCTGCTGCCGGTCTACGACAATCTCCGCCGGGCGCTCGATCTCGCGACCGACGACCAGCGCGCCGCCTCCGCTGCCTTCATCGAAGGCGTGGAGCTGACGCTCAAGGAATTGACCAAGACCCTCAACCGCCACGGCGTCACCCAGATCTCCCCCGCCGCGGGGGAAAGCTTCGATCCGGCCCTGCACCAGGCCATGTTCGAGGCGCCCCTGCCCGGGACGAAGGCCGGCCAGATCATCCAGGTGATGGCCGAGGGCTTCCTCCTGAACGACCGCCTGCTGCGCCCGGCCCAGGTCGGCGTCTCCTCGAACACCGGCCCATAGGTCGGGGCTTGCCCCGACTCTACCGCATATTGCGTAGCGAACTTGCTCAACTCACTACCCGTAGGGCGGGGTTCACCCCGCCGCGCCCTCATCCCTCCGGCAACAGCCCCTTGAGGTCGTAGAGCGCCGCCAGCGCCTCGCGCGGGCTCAACTCATCGGGGTGCAGGCCGCGCAACCGCGCCTCCACCTCCGACGCCCGGACCCGGGCCGCGGGCGCCGGGGCCATCGGCGCGGCGCGGAACAGCGGCAGGTCGTCCACGGCCGCCCGCGGCCCGGTCCCGTCCCGCTCGCCCTTCTCCAGCGCCTCCAGCACCACCCGCGCCCGCGCGATCACCGCCGGCGGCAGGCCGGCCAGCCGCGCCACCTGCACGCCGTAGGACCGGTCCGCAGCGCCCGCCCGCACCTCGTGCAGGAAGACGACCTCGCCCTCCCACTCCTTGACCCGCACCGTGGCGTTGCGCAGCCCCGGCAGCTTCGCCGCCAGCGCCGTGAGCTCGTGGTAATGCGTGGCGAACAGCGCCCGGCAGCGGTTCGCGCCATGCAGGTGCTCGACCACGGCCCAGGCGATGGACAGCCCGTCCCAGGTCGCGGTGCCGCGGCCGATCTCGTCCAGGATGACCAGCGCAGAGGCATCGGCCTGGTTCAGGATCGCCGCCGTCTCAACCATCTCCACCATGAAGGTCGAGCGCCCCCGCGCCAGGTCGTCCGCCGCCCCCACCCGGCTGTAGAGCGCGCTCACCAGCCCGATCCGCGCCGTCGTTGCCGGCACGAAGCTCCCCGCCTGCGCAAGAAGGGCGATCAGAGCGTTCTGCCGCAGGAAGGTGGACTTGCCGCCCATGTTGGGCCCGGTCAGCAGCCAGATCGCCGGGGTTTGCCCCGCCGTCAGGTCGCAGTCGTTGGCCACGAACGGCCCCGTCCCCGCCCGGCGCAGCGCGCGCTCCACCACCGGGTGCCGCCCGCCCTCGATGCGGAAGGCAAGCCCCGCCTCCATCTCCGGTCGCACCCAGCTTTCCGCCGCCGCAATCTCCGCAAGCGCCGCGTTCAGGTCCGCCTCGGCCAGCGCCCGCGCCGCCGCTGCGATCCGTCCCGCCTCCGCCGTCACCGCGGCGACCAGCGCCGCAAAATGCCGCGCCTCGATCTCCAGCGCTTCGGCGCCCGCGTTCAGGATGCGCGTCTCCAGCGCGGAAAGTTCCGCCGTTGTGAAGCGCAGCAGCCCCGCCGTCGTCTGCCGGTGGATGAAGCGGCGATCGAACGGCGGCGCCTTCATCCGCGCCTCGTGCGTCGCCGTCACCTCGATGAAATAGCCGAGCACATTGTTGTGCCGCACCTTCAGGCTGCCGATCCCGGTCTCGGCCGCCAGCTCCGCCTGCATCCGCGCGATCACCGCGCGGCCCGTATCGCGCAGGTCGCGCAGCTCGTCCAGCGCCGGGTCGACGCCGGCGGCCACCAGGCCTCCGTCACGGGCCAGAAGCGGCGGCTCGACCACCAGGACGCGCTCCAGTTCCGCCCGCATCGCGCCCAGACCAGCCATCGCCGATGCGGACAGGGTCAGCAGCCCTGACCTTTCCGCCAGCAGCGGCGCCAGCGCCTCGGCTTGCGTCAGACCGGCCCGGATCGCCGCCAGATCGCGCGGGCCACCCCGGCCCAGGGTCAGCCGCGACAGCGCCCGGTCGATGTCTGGTACCCGCCGCAACGCGTCCCGTAGCCGGTCGCGCAGAACGGCATCCGCGACAAGAGCCGCGACGGCATCGTGCCGCTGCCGGATCGCCGCCAGGTCGCGTGACGGCGCCGCCAGCCGGCGCGCCAGAAGCCGGGCACCTCCGGCCGTCACCGTGCGGTCCACCGCCGCGAGCAGCGACCCCTCGCGTCCGCCGGCCATCGCCTCGGTGATCTCGAGATTCCGCCGCGTCGCCGCGTCAATCGCCATTGTCTCGCCCGGCCGCTCCCGCATCGGCGGGGCCAAGTGCGGAAGGCGTCCCCGCTGGGTCGCCTCGACATAGGCGACCAGCCCGCCGAGCGCGGCCGCCTCGGCCCGGCCTTCGATCCCGAAGGCCTCCAGCGTAGCGACCGACCACAGCGCGCACAGCCGCCGCACCGCCCCGTCGGAATCGAAGGCGCCGTGGTCCATCGGCGTCAACGCCGCCCCGGCCTCCGCCGCGACCGCCGCGACCGCTTCCGTCCGGCCCTCGGGCACCACAAGCTCGCGCGCGCCGATCCGCGCCAGCTCTCCCGGCAGCCGCACCAGCGAGCAGGGCACGACGCGCACCTCGCCGGTGGAAATGTCCGCCCAGGCCAGCGCCGCCGCCTCCCGCACCTCAGCAAAGGCGGCGAGGAAGCTCGATCGCCGCGGCTCCAGCAGCGCCTCTTCGGTCAGGGTGCCGGGGGTGACCAGCCGCACCACCTCGCGCCGCACCACGGACCTGGCGCCGCGCTTCCTGGCCTCGGCCGGGTCTTCCATCTGCTCGGCGATGGCGACGCGGAACCCCTTGCGTATCAGCGTCATCAGGTAGCCCTCCGCGGCATGCACCGGCACGCCGCACATCGGGATCGGCTGGCCGTCGTGAATCCCGCGCTTGGTCAGCGCGATGTCCAGTGCGGCAGAGGCGGCCACCGCGTCGTCGAAGAACATCTCGTAGAAATCGCCCATCCGGGTGAACAGCAGCGCCGCCGGATGCTGCGCCTTGATCCGCAGATACTGCGCCATCATCGGCGTGACGCCGTCGTCGCTCACGGCATCCCCCGTCCCGGGGTCCGCGCGGGTCCCGCGGGCCTCATTCCGTGGTGAAGAGCCGCGTGTCGATCGCCAGCGCCGGCTGGGCGGCGGCGAGCGCCTTCAGCCCGGTCGCGAACCCGGCCGCCGGTTCCAGCATCGGCCGCAGGCCGCCGAACATCGGGTCAGGGGAATGGATGACCACGATCATCCCGCGCCCGCGCGCCGTCTCGTCAAGGATCACGCCGATCTGCGCGGAGCCGGCGGCGGTGGCCGCGGGCCAGGCCACCCGGGCCGGGACAGCGCCGGTGCGCACGCCGCGCAGGTCCTTCACCGAATAGGCGCGGCGGTTGAGGTTCGGCAGCAGGTGAAAGGCCATGCCGCCCGGATCGACCAGCGTCACCCAGAGGTATCCCTGGCTGAACCCGTCGGGCAGGGCGAGATCGATCACCGGCGCCTCGCCGGCGCGGTAGCCGGCCGCCACGTTCGGCCCGGTCCCGTCCGCGGCGAGGAAGTCGATCCCGACCCCGCTCGGCCCCGCCGCAGGCGCCGCGGCCAGAAGGCCGCAGAGTTCCGGCGACAGCACCTCGGTGTCCAGCCGCACCGTCCGGTCGCCGGCCACGCCGGTCAGCGCCTCCTGCAGCTCGCTGCGCGTGGCCTCCGACGCCACCCGCCCGGTCACCGCGATCTCGGCCCCCAGCGGCCAGCCCCCGGCGGGCGCCGTGCCAGCCGCCAGCGCGCCGCAATCGCCGCGCGCCGCCAGAATCGCCGCCACCGCGTCGGCGGCCAGGAGCCGCGGACCGACCGCGACCTCCGGCGTCACCGTCAGCGCCGGCGCCGCTTCCGTCAGCCGCTGCGTCACCGCATCGCGCTGGGCCCGGTCGCGGGCCAGGCCGCCGGCGGTGGCCGCGTTGCCGCTGACCACCAGCGACCACTCCGGCAGGGGCGCCAGCGCATCCATCAGCGCGACGACCTCGGTCCCCCAGGACTCCGCGATCTCGCCGGTGGCGAGCGTGATCTCCGCCGTGCCGCCCTCCTTCGCCGCCCGCGCCGCAATCGCCGCCTTGACCTCGGCGCTGGGCGCGTGGCCGGTCGCCGTGACCGGCGCGCCGTCGATGCGGATCGCCGTCAGCGTGAAGGGCACCGCGACCGGCAGCCGCGGGCCGAGCAGCGCCTCGACCATGCCGCTGGACCAGCCGCCGATGCCGATCAGGCCCAGCACGGCTATCGCCGCCAGGCCCAGGACCGCGCCGCTGCGCCGCCGCGCGGGGGCCGGCGCGGGGGAAGGAAGCGTTGCCGCGGCCGGCGGCGCCGTGCGGCCGG
>JANOGU010000089.1:0-12521 GCA_031406135.1 Rhodobacterales bacterium | reverse complement strand
CCGGGGCTCGCAACACGCACGGACCCCTCGCCAGACGCGCAACGCCAGCGCGCCCCTTGCGGGCGCAAGACGGCGGCTCGCGGGGACGCCGGGCCCTGGGCGCTGCGGGGGTGCAAGGGGGGGCCTGCGCCCCCTTGCCTGATCCCGCGCCCGCAGGGCGCGGGACGGCGGCGGGCGGGGGTCAGCCGATCTCGCGCGCTTCGGAGGGCAGCATGATCGGGATGCCGTCGCGGATCGGGTAGGCGAGGTTGGCCGCGCGGGAGACAAGCTCCTGCCGCTCGGGATCCCAGGTCAGCACGGCGTGGGTGACCGGGCAGACCAGGGTCTCGAGCATGCGGCGGTCGAAGGCGGGGGTCTCGCTCACTGCATGACCTCGCCGCCCGCGCCGGAGCGCAGCGCGAATTCCAGGAGCGTCACCAGCGTCTCGCGCCGGGTGGCGAGCGAGGGCGCCTCCAGCAACGCCTGCTTGTCCTCGGGGGTGAAGGGACAGAGCATCGAGAGCGAGTTGACCAGCAGCTCCGGCTCCGCTTCCTTCAGCGCCGACCAGTCGGTGGACAGGTTGTTGGCCGCGAAGTAGCGGCCCAGGAGATCGAGGAAGTCGGCGCGGGCCAGGCCCTTGTCCTCTTCGGCAGGCCCCCGGTCGCGGGCGAACGGCGCCCAGTCCACCAGGCAGCGCCGGTAGGGAGTGAACCCCTGCACCTCCTCCTTCACCCGGTACCGCGAGATGCCGGAGAGCGAGATCATGTAGCGCCCGTCCTCGGTTTCCGAGAAGCCGGTCAGCCGTCCGGCGCAGCCGATGGCGTGCAGGCGCTTTTCGCCGCCGGGGGTCTCGAAGGGCTGGATCATGCCGACCAGCCGGTGCGCCGTCTTCATCGCGTCGTCGAGCATCGCGAGGTAGCGCGGCTCGAAAACATGCAGCGGCAGCCTGGCCCGCGGCAACAGGAGCGCGCCGGGCAGCGGAAACACCGGGATCGTGTCGGGAAGGTCGAACGGGCGCATCGGCGAGAGGTAGTGCCGCCGAGGGCTCAGGCAAATATCATCGAGGACAACCGCCGGCGGCCCTTGAGTACAACCGGGTCCTGCGGCTTGAGTGCCTCGAAGATGGTGAAGAGCTGCGCCTTGGCGGCGCCGCCGTTCCACTCCCGGTCGCGGCGGAACAGCTCCAGAAGCTCGTCCACCGCCGCGTCCACCTCGCCTTGCGCATGCAGCGCGGTGGCGAGGTCGAAGCGGGCCTGGTGATCGGCGGGGTCGGCCTCGACCTTGCGGCGAAGCTCGGCCGCGGGTCCGGCCTTGGCGGCCTGGCGCGCCAGCTCGACCTGCGCCCGCGCGGCCTCGACCTCCTTGGCCTTGGCGATCCTGGCGGGCGCGGCCGCGACAAAGTCGGCCGCGCGGTCCACCTCGCCCAGGGCGAGGTAGGACCGCGCGAGGCCGCCATAGGCGGCGGCGTTCTCCGGCTCCTGCTCGAGGATGGCGGCGAAGGTTTCCGCGGCATCCACCGCCGCGCCCTCGGTCAGCATCGCCTCCGCCTCCTGCAGCGCCGCGCCGAGGCCGCCGTCGCCGGCCAGCGCCGCGACGCGCTCGACGAACTTCTTCACCTCCGACGCCGGCTGCGCGCCCTGAAAGGCGTCGACCGGCTGGCCCTGCCAGAAGGCGTAGACGGTGGGGATCGACTGGACGCGCAACTGGCCCGCGATCATCTGGTTCCTGTCGACATCGACCTTGGCCATCCGCACCCGGCCACCGGCCGCCTGCACGGCGGCCTCGAGCAGCGGTCCGAGCGTCTTGCAGGGCCCGCACCAGGTGGCCCAGAAATCGACGATGACCGGCACCTCGCGGCTGGCCTCGATGACCTCCTTCATGAAGGTGGCCTCGGTCACATCGCGGATCAGGTCGGCCTTCACAGGGGCCGGGGCCTTGGTGTCGCCGATGCCGAACATGGGGAAAGCCCTTCCGTCGCTGTCGGCGCTCTATATGGTCGGCGGGCGCGGAAAGGCCAAGGGGGGCCGAGGGAGGACGTGATGCCCGATCTGCTCTGTTTTGGGGATTCGAACACGCATGGCACGCCGCCGATCACCGTCCGCGGCCGCTACGAGCGGTTCCCGCCGCAGGTGCGCTGGCCGACGCGGGTGGCGGCGGCGCTGGGGTCGGACTGGACGCTGGCCGAGGAGGGACTGCCGGGGCGGACGGCGCAGTTCGCCGACCCGGTGATGGGTCCGCACATGGACGGGCGCATCGGGCTGCAGATCGCGATGAACAGCCATGGGCCGCTGGACGTGCTGGTGCTGATGCTGGGCACGAACGACGTCAAGACCCGCTTCGCGACGACGCCGGAGCAGGTGGTGGCGGGGATCGCGGGGCTGCTCGACTATGCGCAGTCGCTGGAGATGGCGGCGAGGCATCCGGCCCTGAGGATTCTGCTGATCTGCCCGCCGCCGGTGCAGGAGGTCGGGCCGATCCGGGTGGAGTTCTGGGGCGCCAACGCCAAGGGCCGCGCCCTGCCGCCGCTTTACCGGGCGCTGGCGGCCTCGCGCGGCGTGGGCTTTCTGGACGCCGGAGAGGTGCTGGCAGTCAGCCCGCTGGACGGCGTGCATTTCGACGAAGCCGGCGGCGCGCGACTGGCAGAGGCGGTGACGGCGGCGGTTCGGGGGCTGTGACCGGCGATGGCGGGCGGATTGCACTGGAACGGCTCGCCCATGGCGAAGCGGCCGGGAAAGCCGCCCTCGGTGAAGTCGGCAAGAAAGTTGCGGTTCGCAGGCCCGGAGATGCCGCAGGCACGCGTCTTCGTCGGTCACCGCCCAGCCGATGACGCAGCTCGAAGATCTCGTCCGTGGTGGCCAGCGCGGGGGGCGTCTTGCCTGCCATCGCGGGTTCCTCCCGGCGGCAGGACAGGCGGGCCAAAGCGGTTTCAAGAAGCCGTCAGGGACGCACGACAAGATGGCTCTGGCGGGTAAGGCGCGGAGCGATCCAGAGCAGGCTGTCGCGGCCCAGCGCGATGCAGCCGGCAGTAGGCGCGCCGGGGCGGCGCCAGATGTGGACGAAGATCGCCGAGCCGCGGCCGGTCTCGGCGAAGGGCCAGTTCCAGTTGGTCAGCAGGATCAGGTCGTACATCGGGTCGGCCCGCCAGAGGCGCTCGTGGGAAAAGCCGTGCGGGGCGCGCACCATGCGGTTGTAGGCGGGATCGCGCGGTTCGTCGGACCAGAGGTCGGTGGGGCCGACGGGCAGGGCCCAGGGCACCGGGCGCCGCAGGCGGTCGGGGCGGTAGAGCATGCCGACCAGGCGGTGTGTGCCGGCGGGCGTGCAACCGTCACCCTCGCGCTTGTCACGGGTGATGCCGGCGCGGCCGGCGCTGCAGGGGAAGACACGGCCCCGGAAGCGCAGACCGGCGGGCGTGACGACCAGGTCGTCCCGGGTCATGGCAGGTGGCCGGACTTCGCCGCCTTGGTCGCCAGATAGGCGGCGTTCTCCACCGTCCCGCCGACGTGCAACGGCACCCGTTCGGTGACGGCGAGGCCGCAACGCTCGATCATCGCCAGCTTGCGCGGGTTGTTGGTCATCAGCCGCACCGCCGTGAACCCCAGCCGCTTCAGCAGGTCGGCGCCCAGCCGGAAGTCGCGCTCGTCGTCCTCGAAACCCAGACGGTGGTTGGCCTCCACCGTGTCGAAGCCCTGGTCCTGCAGCGCATAGGCGCGCAGCTTGTTGGCCAGCCCGATGCCGCGACCTTCCTCGTTGAGATAGAGCAGCACGCCGGCGCCCTCGGCCCCCATCCGGGCCAGTGCGGCGCGCAGTTGCGGGCCGCAGTCGCATTTCAGCGACCCCAGCACGTCGCCGGTGAAACAGGCGGAATGGACACGGGCCAGCACCGGCAGGCTGCGATCAGGGCGGCCGATCTCGATGGCGTAGTGCTCTTCGGCACCGTCGTCGGGGCGGAAGACGTGGACGCGGCCGGCATGCGCCGCCGCCATCGGCAGGCGGGCGTCGACCACCGGGTGCAGCACGGGGGCGCGGGCAAGCTCCGGCAGGACCTCGGGCACCGGCAGCCAGGAGAGCCCGGCCTGCGCGGCAAGCGACCGGGCGTCGGGCACCGGAACAAGTAGCGCGGCGGGCAGAAGATGCGCGGACTTGGCGAGCAGGATCGCAGCCCGGTGCGCCCCGGCCGGCCCGTCGCGCAGGGGCGGAAACGGGCCTTTCATCGGCGTGGCCAGATCGTCCACCGGGTCGGCCATCGCGGCCAGCCAGGCCAGACCCGCCTGCGCCGGGACGGCGATCCGCGCAAGGTCGCCATCGTAGGCGCGTGCCTTGAGCGTTTCTGCCCGCCGCGCGGTGATCGCGAGTTCCGGCGCGCCGAGCCGGCGCAGGTCGGCCAGCCGCGCCGCGTCCAGCGTCTCCACCGCCGCGGCAAGCCAGTCCCCCGCCCCGGCCAGCGCCACCGGCAGGCCCAGCCGCAGGTCGCCGCGGGCGCGGGCGAGGCGGTCGGACAGGGTGAGGATCAGGCTCATGGCCCTGCCGATGTAACCGGCGGGGGGTGGAATTGAAACATTCTCCCGCCCGCCGACAACTCCGCGTGAAAGCGCTGAAGCATTCCTTGTCCTCACCGTAGTGACCGCAGACATCTGGACGAGACGCCAGACCGAGGGAGACAAGGCCATGGCCAACCTGAAGAAAATCCTGCTCGTCGATGACGACGACGACCTGCGCGAGGCGCTGTCGGAACAGCTCGTGATGACCGAGGACTTCGACGTCTTCGAGGCCCAGACCGGCGCCGAGGCGATGGAAAAGGCCAAGGTCGCGGCCTATGACCTGGTCATCCTCGATGTCGGCCTGCCCGATACCGACGGCCGCGAGCTGTGCAAGCGGATGCGCAAGCTGGGCGTCAAGTGCCCGGTGATGATGCTGACGGGGCACGATTCGGATGCCGACACGATCCTGGGACTGGACGCGGGCGCCAACGACTACGTGACCAAGCCGTTCAAGTTCCCGGTCCTGCTGGCCCGCATCCGGGCGCAGCTGCGCCAGCACGAACAATCCGAGGACGCGATCTTCCAGCTTGGCCCCTACACCTTCAAGCCGGCGCAGAAGTTGCTTCTGGACGAGCGCGAGAAGAAGATCCGCCTGACCGAGAAGGAAACCAACATCCTGAAATACCTCTACCGCGCGCAATCCGGGGTCGTGGCGCGCGATGTGCTGCTGCACGAGGTCTGGGGCTACAACGCGGGTGTCACGACACATACGCTGGAGACGCACATCTACCGGTTGCGGCAGAAGATCGAGCCCGATCCCTCGCATGCGCGCCTTTTGGTCACAGAGTCGGGCGGATATCGCCTTGTCGCTTGACGCCGCATTGCCGCCTGAATCGGAATGTATATGATGATGTCAAGCGGCGATGTTGCCGTGTGGTGGAATCCCCTGGCCGCGTCGGGGTTATGGCGCGGCATCCTCCCTGTTGGACCTGGCCGGGCGTAAAGCCCGGCCTTTTTTTACAGCATCGGCCGCAACGCCCGAGCGAGCGCCAGCGCCGCCCCGGCGTGCGAAACCGGGCCCGGAACCCCCTCGGCGGCGATGCGGTCCAGGGGCGCGTAAGCTTTGCCGTCCGAATCCCCCGGCGCCATGCGGTCGAAAAGAACCTCGACACAGGCGGCGGCCTGGCCGGCGACCGCCGCCAGCATCCCGGCATCGACCAGCGGCGGCTCGGCGTCCGGCGTGCCCCGGCCCGCGGCCGGCGGCGGCTGGTCGGAAAGCCAGACCAGCACCACCGGCGCCGCGACACGCGACAGGAGCGCCCGCATCCGGTCGGTCCAGGCCGCGCGCAACGCCTCGGCCACGGTGTCAAACCGGCGCGGGCCGGCCGCCCGCAGCAGGCGCAGGAAGTGGCGCGTGAAATGCACCTCCGTCAGGTCAAGATCGGGGTACAGCGCCCGCAGGTCGGGACCGGGCCGCAGGAACCGATCGTTGCGACGGGGATGCACCGTGTAGAACGAGTTCGACAGATTGATCGCCCCCGGCACCTGGAGGATGGCGACCGCCGCGCCCGAGGCCAGGGCCAGCACCTCCTCGTCGCCGAGAAAGACATCCGGACCCGCGCCCTGACAGCCGAGGTTGACCACCTGCCGGCCGATCATCCCTTCCAGCAGCGACGGCCAGGGTTCGTGCACGAACTTGCCGTAGGTCTCGTTCCCGCCCAGCGCCGCGACATAGCCCGGCCGCAGCGGCCGAGACGGGCCACGGAACGTCAGCCGCGACGCGCCATAATGGCACGGCGCATAATCCGGCGACCCCTCGCCGGGATAGGCAAAGGCCATGCGACCCACCCACGTTTTTCATCACACCCGCGACTCAGTCTGCGGGATCGGGGTTCACGCTTCGCTAAGGGGAAAACTCGCGGCAAATCCGGTGCGCGGGCGGGCTTCCCTTGCGCCGCTCCCCGCGCCCGCCCTACTGTGCCGCGGCTCAGAGGTCGGGGAGAGGTCATGGAGATCGGCACGGTCGGCATCGTCGGCGCGGGACAGATGGGCAGCGGCATCGCGCATGTCTTCGCGCTGGCGGGGTTTGACGTGCTGATGACCGACATCAGCGAACCTGCGCTGGCGGCGGCCCTGGCCCTGATCGAGCGCAACATCGACCGCCAGGTCGCCCGCGGCAAGGTGCCGCCGGTGGCCAAAACCGCCGCCATGGCCCGCATCCGCACCACGCCGACGCTGTCCGACCTGGGCCCCTGCGACCTCATCATCGAGGCCGCGACCGAGCGCGAGACGGTCAAGATCGCGATTTTCGAGGATCTGGTCCCGCACCTCGCCCCGCACACGATCCTGACCTCCAACACGTCGTCGATCTCGATCACCCGGCTGGCCTCGCGCACCGACCGGCCGGAAAGGTTCATGGGCTTCCACTTCATGAACCCGGTCCCCGTGATGCAGCTGGTCGAGCTGATCCGCGGCATCGCCACCGACGAGCCGACCTGGCGCACCCTGGTCGGCGTGGTCGAGAGGCTGGGCAAGACCTCGGCCAGCGCCGAGGATTTCCCCGCCTTCATCGTCAACCGCATCCTGATGCCGATGATCAACGAGGCGGTTTATACTTTGTATGAGGGCGTGGGCTCGGTGAAGTCGATCGACGAATCGCTGAAGCTGGGGGCCAACCACCCGATGGGGCCGCTGGAACTGGCGGATTTCATCGGGCTCGATACCTGCCTCGCGATCATGAACGTGCTGCACGAGGGGCTGGCGGATACCAAGTACCGGCCCTGTCCGCTGCTGACGAAGTATGTCGAGGCCGGCTGGCTGGGGCGCAAGACCCAGCGCGGTTTCTACGACTACCGCGGCGAGGTGCCGGTGCCGACGCGGTGAGGCGTTAAGGGCGCCGCCCCCCGGGGTGCCGATCCACGCATCCGGTGAAAATGTCCCACGGTGGGACATTTCAGTATACTAACAGAATCCGATACTTGCGCGATTTGATTCAGATTTTGTTAGGGATTGGGCCCCGGTAAACCCGGCGGGCGGTGTATTCACAGATGCTGTTGACTGCGGTGCGTTCGGGCACGCGCGAAGAGTTCTGCACCCGGTGCTCATTCAATCGCTCGTGGCTGTTTTTGGCGGAAAGCAGTCTTTGACATGCGCAGCATGACCTCCCTACATTTGTTACCGAAGCCGTCATTCAACATCCATGTTGACACATTAGAGTAATGGCTCTACTTCTCTGTTAGAGCAGTAACTCTAACAGGCGAATCAATGAGCCCCGACACCAAGACACGCATCCTCGACGCCGCACTGACGCTGTTCAATGAACGCGGCACGTCCAATGTCTCCACCAACCATATCGCCGAGGCGATGGGGATAAGCCCCGGCAACCTCTACTACCACTATCGCAACAAGGCCGAAATCGTGCGGGGCCTCTTTGCCCGCATCGTCGGTGAATGGGCCACGAACTACGCCGTGCCGCCCGGCACCATGCCGAGTATTCAGATGACGGAGTCCATGGTGGCAGGTAACTTCCAGATCCAGGCGCGCTACCGCTTTTTCTTCCGTGACCTGACGCTGTTGCTCAATGCCGACCCCGCACTGGCCGCTGCCTATCGTCAGAACCGCGAGGCCGGTCTGGCAAACACAAAATTCCTTCTGAACCTCTTTGCCGAAGCGGGAGTGCTCAAGCCCTTCGCCGAAACGGAAATACTCGATGATCTTGCCCAGATGCTGTGGCTGGTGGGCAATTTCTGGCTCGTTTTCAAAGACACCGGCGGGGCGGACTTCAGCCCCGCAGAAACGGATCAGGGTGTTCGCCTGTTCCACCGCCTTCTCACCCCTCATCTCAATGGAGACATGAAATGACCGCCACTCGCATCGCCGGCGCCCTTCTGGTCGCCGTCCCCCTGATCTTTACGGCTGGCTTCACCGGTCTGCAGATGACTTTCGAATACCCGGACATTTTGCGCCATCCCGCAGGCGAGGTGCTGACCCGCTTTGCCGGTTCAGGCGCTGACTTGCATGCCTATTGGTATGCCATGATGTTCGCAGCACTTTTGATGACAGGCGGCGCGATTGCGGCGGGCCTGCACTTCTGGAAGCGCGACAACCTGCTCGCCGCCCTGTCGATTGGGGCGGGCGTTCTGGCCGGTCTGGTGCAGGCGCTGGGCATTTTGCGCTGGGTTATGCTGGTGCCGGTTCTGGCCGCAACCTATGTGGCGCCGGGCGCGACCGAGACGGAACAGGCGATGGCCGTCGCCCTGTTTGATGCCGCCAACCACTATCTTGGCATGGGTGTCGGCGAACACCTTGGCTACTTCTTCACGGCAATCTGGACGGCTTTGGTCTCGTGCCTCGTCTTCCGGACCAACCGCATCATCGCGATCAGCGGCTTTGTCATCGCCTTTGGCGTGATCTCAGGGATGCTGGAGCCCTACGGTGTCCCGATGACGGGCTTGATCAACTCCATCAGCTATACGCTCTGGGCACTGTGGACTCTCATCCTGGGCGTCGTCGTCCTGCGCGACAAGCGGCAGATTCATTCCACATTCGGCCAACCGGCCTGATCGGATTGGCCTGCTCGGCCAAAACATACTGTCAACTCCAAGACCTGCCTTTGCCTTTGGCGCCGGACCACTCCGGCGAAGGCATCGTCATGCCTCGACCCTCCCAACCTCAAGGAACCAAACCATGTCTCGCCTCCGTCAAATCATCCCGGCTCTCACTATCGCCGCAGGGCTTGCCGCCTGTGCACCTGCCCCCGAAGCAGGTGTCGCCGACAACGCCCCCCCGCCCTACTCCTCCGCCGGACCCCGCAGCGCCATGAACGGGGCCTTGTCCGGGCTTTCGCCGACCCCGAGGCTCAGCGTGTGGGCCCGCAGCCAGGCGAGGAAGCCGCGCGGGTTGCCGGGGAAGTCCTTCAGCACCGAGGCTGACAGCGGCTCGCCGATGAACGGGCGCTGCGGACGGTTCAGCGACCGCTTGATCTCGTAGAGCAACAGCCCCTGGCGGATCGTGTCGGAAACCTGGTTGGCGATCTGGTAGGTCCGGGAATTCTGCCCGGAAAAGCGTATCGGCAGGATCTGCGCGCCGCTCTTGTGGATGATCTTGTGGGTAAAGACGTTCCACTCGGCTTCGATGGCCGGGCCGAACCAGCCCGCCGACGCCGCGACCTTGCCCGCCGGGAACAGGATGATGACGCCGCCCGCGCGCAGCTGTGCCATCGTCTCCTCGCGCATTCTCAGGCCCAGCTCGCGTGCATTGGGCTCGTGCGGGAAAGGTACCGGCAGCATGAACTGCGCCACTTCCGGGATGCCGGTCAGCAGCGAGCGCGTGAGGATCTTGAAATCCGACCGCACCCGGTTGATCAGGTCGGCCATCACCATGCCGTCGGTCACTCCGTGCGGATGATTGGCCACCACCACCAGCGGACCCTCGCGCGGGATGCGCGCCACCTCGGCCTCGGGCGTGTCGATGCGGATGCCCATCTGGCGCATTGCGGCGGGCCAGAACGGCGGGCCGAAGGGCGCGCCCTTGCGCTCGAAGTTGCGGATCAGCATCAGCAGGTGCCACTTCGCCGTCAGCCATTCGATCGTGCGGATCGACCCGGCCTTCCAGGGATTGGTGAAGGTTCCGGCATAGCTCAGCCGCCGCATGTCGTAGACGCGGCGGCGGGCCGCGTCACTTTCGGCCTGCAGCAGCGGGTCAAGGGCTCCGTCGGCCTTCATCGGGCGGCCTGCATCAGTAATCTTCTCCGAAACGCGCGGCCACCAGGTCGGTCAGCGCCTGCGCCAGCTTATCGGCCTCCGGGCCGGAGGTCACCACCTCGATTGAGGTGCCGCGGGATGCCGCCAGCATCAGCATGCCCATGATCGAATCGCCCGAAACGGTCATCCCGTCGCGGCTGACCTGGGCATCGGCGTCGTGCCGTTCCACCACCTCGACGAACCGCGCCGAGGCGCGTGCGTGCAGACCCTTCTCGTTGACGATCCGCAAGGTGATGGCCGTCAAGGCCGGTCCTCGACACCGAGGTCCAGTGAGTTGATGTATTTGCGCCCGGCATCCAGCGCCGCGGTGACCGCCTCGTTGACCTCCAGGTCGCGCGACTTGGCGAGCTTGATCAGCATCGGCAGGTTGGCGCCGTAGAGGATGCGCCGGTCGCGTCCGGCACAGGCCGTCAGCGACAGGTTCGAGGGACTGCCGCCGAACATGTCGGTGACGACAAGGACGCCGTCGCCCTTGTCGACATTGCGCACCGCCTCCTGGATCTCGTCCTGCTTTCCGGCGCGGTCGTGCTCTTCCTCGATCGCCACCGCGATCATGCCGTCCTGTTTGCCGACCACATGCTCGACCGCCGAGAGATACTCGCGCGCCAGGCCCCCGTGGGCGACGATGACGATACCGATCACGCGACAGATACCTCGTGGGCGGGCGACGGCTGCCCGGCCCCGCGTTCCAGTTCCCGGTGGCGTTCTGCCACTGGCCAGCCATGCTCGGCAAGCGCTGCCGCCCGTCGCTCCGCAACGTTAACCGGCCGGTGTTGCCCGCTTGTACGTTCGATGCTGGCAGGACGGCGGGTTCCACGGGCCGCGGCCCGAACCGTGGGTTGAGTGGGGCAGCCCACGCGCACGCGGCCCGCGATCACGGCGATCCGGTGCTTGACGGCGCGATCCGGCGCCCCCCTGGCGAATGTCGTGCGCGCGTTCATGCCCACCTTCCCCCGCGCAGGTAGCACAGGAGAGCGGCCGGAAAATGGCTGCCCGTCACGAAGCCGACAAGATCGACCTCGATGCCGCAGAACAATTTTCTGCGAAGCGGCGGCAAGCGCAGCGGTTCCGGCACGCCGAGGTCGGCGGCCAGCACGACCTCTGCTTCCGGCAGCGGGTCGGCGCACAGCAGCCCGACCCCGCGCGCCTCGATCCGGCCCAACAGCGCCGGCGGGCAGGTTGCGACCAACGCGGCGCCACGTACTGAAAGGATCGTGCGGTCGTCCGCCACCAGCCGGGCGCCAAGGGCCATGAGCTGCAGCGCCAGCCCCGACTTGCCCGACCCGGAAGGCCCCAGGATCAGCAGGCCACGGCCGTCCGCGGCCACGCAGGTGGCATGGACCGCCTCGCCCTGGACCCCCCCGGTCACACCGGCAGGCCGACGACGAAGCGCGCGCCCAGCGGCTCGGAGTCGGCGTCGGCGCTGGTCGGGCGGATGTTCTCGGCCCAGACCACGCCGCCATGCGCCTCGACGATCTGCTTGGAGATGGCCAGGCCGAGGCCTGAGTGGTTGCCGAACTGGCCCACCGGGCGTTCCGAGTAGAACCGCTTGAACACCTTGGTCAGCGCCGCCTGTGGAATACCCGGGCCGGTGTCCTCGACCACCACCAGCACCCGGTTCTCGCGCTTGCGCGCCCAGACCCGCACCGCGTCGCCATCCTCGCAGAACGAGATCGCGTTGGTGATGAGGTTGACGAAGACCTGCGCCAGCCGCGCCTCGAGCCCGCGGAACAGGATCGGCTCCGCCGGCAGATCGGTGATGAACTCCACGCCTTTTTCGGCCGCCTGCTTGCCCAGGTATTCGCTGAGGTTGGAAATGGTCTTGAGCAGGTTGAACTCCTCCTCCTGTTCCTTGACCAGCTCGCTGTCCAGCCGCGAGGCATTGGAAATGTCGCTGACCAGCCGGTCCAGCCGGCGCACGTCGTGCTCGATCACGTCCAGCAGCTTCTCGCGATGCTCTTCCTTGCGCACCATGCGCAGCGAGCCGACGGCGGAGCGCAGCGAGGCCAGCGGGTTCTTGATCTCGTGCGCCACGTCCGCCGCGAACTGCTCGTTGGCCTCGATCCGGTCGTAAAGCGCCGTCACCATCCCGCGCATTGCGACCGACAGGCGGCCGATCTCGTCCGGCCGCGCGGTCAGGTCGGGGATGCGCACCCGGCCCGGCATCATCCGGCGCGAGTCGCGGTCGCGGCCCAGTTCCGCCGCGGCGGCCAGATCCGAGAGCGGGTTGGCGATGGTCGAGGCCAGCACCAGGCTGAGCCCGATGGAGACCAGCAGCGCGATGACGAACATCTGCAGCACC
>JANOGU010000069.1:0-7643 GCA_031406135.1 Rhodobacterales bacterium | reverse complement strand
GCCATCTCCTCTCGACGAACGGGCGTCAGCCGGGCATTCTGATGGATGTTCATTCGGGGCGCTCCTGAAGGCTTGAAGTGTGGTAACTCCAGCCTCCCTGATCCGCCCCGAATGGACAACCTGCTGAAAGCTCACACCTAGATATGCGTAGGGGCCTTGCCGCAGGCAAGGGTGATGGGCTGGCGACGGAAGGATAAGGGGATGCGCGACGACACCGCAGGCAAGGTGACGAAATCCGAGGCCGAATGGCAGGAGCAGCTCAGCGAGCTCGCCTACAAGGTCACCCGCCAGCACGGCACCGAACGCGCCTTCACCCATGACGCTTTTCCCAAGCAGCCGGGGATGTTCCACTGCGTCTGCTGCGGCGCTCCGCTGTTCGACCAGGCCGAGAAATTCGACAGCGGCACCGGCTGGCCGTCGTTCTGGCAGCCCGCCGACGCGGCGGAGGTGGGGACCCAGGAGGACCGCTCGTGGTTCTCGCGCCGCACCGAGGTGCATTGCGACCGCTGCAGCGCACATCTGGGCCACGTCTTCCCGGACGGGCCGAAACCCACGGGACTGCGCTATTGCATCAACGGGGTGGCGCTGGACTTCAAGCCGAAGGCGTGACGCGGGAGCGGGCGGCCAGTTCACGCCGTTTCATCGCGCACCATCGCTACTTCTTCTTGTTGGCGGCGGCTTCCTCGGCGGCCTCGGCGACGGCGCCGGCGGCATCCTTTCCGAGTTTCCCGGCTATGGCGCCGATCAGCGACTTCAGCTTCTTTTCGAGATCGTCCTTGCCGACCTTGGGCAGTTTGCCCTTGGTGCTGACTTGGCCCTTCATCGACTTGTCCTGGTCCATGACGATGACCTTGGCTTCGCCGGACAGTTCCTCGCGTTTCTCGTCATAGTCCAGGTCGAGCGTCACCTTCAGGATGAAGCCCTTTTCCGGCTTTTTGCTGACAACCTTGACATCGGACAGCGCATTTTCCAGCGCCGCTTGCATCAGGCTCTCGGCTTCCGAGCAGGCTTTCTTGTCCCAGACCTTGCCCAGCTTGACCTCGCCGATCTGAACCTGCGGCTTGTCACCCTTGCCCATCGTCCGCCTCCTATTTCGCCGCCCGCTTCTCGCACTGCTTGACCGCGTCCTCCGCCAGCGCGTCGGCCAGGGCTTCGGCCAGGTCTTCGACCGCGGCCTCGATCTTCTTGGGGTTCACGTCATCGACCGAGCCGTCCTGCGACAGGTTGCCGAAGAAGGACCGGCCCGGGGTTTCGGCCAGAACGATGGACAGCTTGCCGCTGATCGAAATCTTCTGCTTCTTGTCTTCGCGCTTGAGGTTCTGCAGCGTGCCGGCCACGGAGATGCCCTTTTCCTTGGGCTGCGAATTGACCAGCTCGAACGCCTTGGACTTGCCGAAGGCTTTCTCCAGGATGTCCCAGACCACATCCGGCGCGCCCTTGCAGACCTTGGGGTCGAACGGCTTCTGCAGGCCGATCTTGTCGATGAAGACCGGCAGAGGCGCTTTTTCGTCGGCCATGGAATCACCTCGTCGCGAATGACTTGCAATTGCAGCCTAGGCGCGAACCGCGCGCAATTCCAGCCTTTCCTTCACTAACCGAGGATGTCCGATGCGCGCAGCCGGCCAATGCTCCCCAAAAGCTGCCGGATCAACCCGATTCCCTTGATGTTGGTTTCGGTGACGCGGCGGGACAGCACCACGACGCGGCCCTCCTCCAGTCCGAACCGCTCCAGGTTTTCAACCGTGCCGTCTTCGGTAAAGGTAATCGACACCACCTGGCGGTCGATCTCCTTGGGTTCGCGCGGGCCGACCAGCTTCCAGCGGCTCTGCACGTAGAACCAGCCCAGGTCATTCATCAGGCCGGACGCGGACGGGCGGCCCAGCAGCAGCGCCACGTCCTCGCGTGTGCTTTCGCCGACGGCGACCTCGGCCAGATCCTCATCGGACGGGACATAGCCGTGGTTCCGATAGACCGGCGAACAGGCCGCCATTGCCAGCGCCATCGCCAGCATCACTCGCCGCCCCCGCCCGCGCCGCGCGTTCGAAACCGCCATCCTGCCCCACCCTCTTGCCAGTGCCACCCGGGGCGCCTATCCCCGGCCCGGCCTGCCTTGACCCTTGGGATAGCGAAGGTCGGGCAGCGGTTCAAGGAAGGAGCGTGGCAAGGCGATGATCCGGGCCGATCACATCCTGCGCAGCTTCGGCCTGAGCCGCCGGCGGCCGACCGCATTCGACCTTCGGCCGGACCCGGCCACGCGCGACGGACTGGCGGCCGGGCTGGGCCTGCAAGCCCTGCCGGAGCTGCACTTCGCCGGGGAAATCCGGCCCGCGGGCAAGGCCGACTTCGAACTCACCGCACGGCTTCGGGCCAGGGCGGTGCAGGCCTGCGTCGTCACGCTCGAGCCGGTGGAGACTGTGGTGGACGAGGTGGTGGCGCGGCACTACCTCGCCGACGCGCCGGCCCCCGCGTCGGGCGAGACCGAGATGCCGGCGGACGTTGACAGCGATCCCCTGCCCGACATGATCGACCTTCTGACCGTCGCGGCCGAGGCGCTGGTCCTCGCGCTTCCGCTCTATCCGCGTGCCCCGGGCGCCGTCCTCGACGCCGCGGCTGCCGCGCCGGCCGGGACGGAGGCCGCGCCGCAGACGCCGGCGAAACCTTTCGCCGGGCTGGCGTCGCTGCCCAGGACGCCCCGCGCGGACGACGACGCCTGAGCGCCTTTTCCGCTTGCGCCCGCCCGGAATCGCAGTATGTTCCGCGCCTTACGTCAAAGCCCCGGGCGCGGCGCCAAAATCGGCCTGCCGCGCCCGGAACTTTGTGGAAGTAAATCAAGGGGATATTCCCCGCTCTACCGAGGTTGTGACATGGCCGTCCCGCAGAACCGCACCACCAGTTCACGGCGCAACATGCGCCGGGCGCATGACGCGCTGGTCGCGGCGAATCCCAACGCCTGCGCGAACTGCGGCGAGCTGAAGCGGCCGCACCATGTCTGCCCGTCCTGCGGGCACTACGATACCCGTCAAGTCGTTGCCTCGGCGCGTGAGGTCGATCTGGACGACGACGCGGCGTAGGCCGCGCGGCGCCGCCCACGGATGACCGAAAGGGCCGCACCGCTTCCCTCCGACCCCCCTGCCGGGGCGCCAGCAGGTTCCATCGTCATTTCGGTTGACGCCATGGGCGGCGACCGTGGCCCGGCCGCCGTCGTCGGCGGGCTTGCGGACGCGGCCCGGCAGAACCCTGACGTCCGCTTCATCCTGCACGGCGATGAAGCCGCACTGGCGCCGCTCCTGGCGCGGCGGCCTGATCTGTCCGGCCGCGTCGAGTTGCGCCACGCGGCCCGCGTGGTGTCGATGTCGGACAAGCCCAGCCAGGTGATGCGCCATGGCGAGGGCACCTCGATGTGGTCCACGATCGAGGCGGTGAAGCGCGGCGAGGCCGCCGCCGCGGTGTCCTGCGGCAATACCGGCGCGCTGATGGCGGTTGCAATGATCCGGCTGCGCAAGCTGCCCGGCGTCAACCGCCCCGCCATCGCCTGTCTCTGGCCCAGCCGCAGTCCGGGCGGGTTCAACGTGTTGCTGGATGTCGGCGCCGACATCAGGGCCGAGGCCGAAGACCTGCTGCAATACGCCGCCATGGGCGCCTCCTACGCGCGCAACGGGATGAACGTCGCCCGGCCGCGGGTCGGGTTGCTGAACGTCGGCACCGAGGAACACAAGGGCCGCGCAGAGCTGAAGCTTGCGCATTACCAGGTGGCGGCGGCTGCGGCGGCGGGGGGATACGACTTCATCGGGTTCGTCGAGGGCGGCGACATCCCGTCGGGCCGCGTCGATGTGATCGTGACCGACGGCTTCACCGGCAACATCGCGCTGAAGACCGGCGAGGGTACCGCGAAGATCATCGGCGATTTCCTGCGCGAGGCGTTCAACGCCGGCTGGCTGTCGCGCTTTGCCGCGCTGCTGGCACTCAACTCGCTGAAGCGCCTGCAACGCCGGATCGACCCGCGACGGGTCAACGGCGGCGTGTTCCTGGGCCTGAACGGCACCGTGGTGAAGTCGCATGGCTCGGCCGACGCCACCGGCATCTCCGCCGCGATCCGTCTGGCCTGCCAGCTGGCGCGGTCCGGGTTTGTCGAGCGCCTGGCGGCGCGGGTTGCAGAGACCGGGCGTGCGGGGCAGGATGCGCCCCGGGTTGTGGAAGGAAACGGGACGGAATGACGCTGCGCGCCGTGGTCAGGGGCGTCGGGCACTATCTGCCCGACAGAGTGGTCCCGAATTCGGAATTCGAAAAGCTCCTCGACACCACCGATGAATGGATTCGCTCCCGGTCCGGCATCGAGCGGCGCCACTTTGTCGCCGAAGGGCAGACGACCTCGGATCTCGCCACCCGTGCCGCAATCATCGCGCTGACGGATGCGGGGCTCGATCCTTCGGACATCGACGCCATCGTGCTCGCGACGTCCACGGCCGATCTGACCTTTCCCTCGACCGCGACGATGGTGCAGGCCAGTCTCGGCATGACCCGGGGCTTCGCCTATGATCTGCAGGCGGTCTGCGCCGGGTTTGTCTTTGCGCTGGCCAATGCCGACGCGCTGATCCGCGGCGGGCTGGCGCGGCGGGTGCTGGTGATCGGGGCCGAGACCTTCAGCCGGCTGATGGACTGGACCGACCGTTCGACCTGCGTGCTCTTTGGCGACGGTGCCGGCGCGCTGGTGCTCGAGGCCGACGACAACCCCGGCAACCGCGGCATCCTGGCCTCCGACCTGAACTCCGACGGCCGCTTTCGCGACCTGCTCTACGTCGATGGCGGCACCTCGACCGGCACCACCGGGCATCTGCGCATGCAGGGCAAGGAAGTGTTCCGCCACGCCGTCGAAAAGCTGACCGAGACCGCGCATACGGCGCTGGACCGGGCCGGGCTGACGGCGGCCGACGTGGACTGGATCGTCCCGCATCAGGCCAATATCCGCATCATCGAGGGCAGCGCAAAGCGCATGCTGGTGCCGCTGGACCGGGTCGTCACCACCGTGCAGGACCACGGCAACACCTCGGCCGCCTCGATTCCGCTCGCGCTGTCGGTCGGCCGGCAGCGCGGACAGATCAAGCGCGGTGATCTGATCGTGACCGAGGCGATCGGTGGCGGACTGGCCTGGGGATCGGTCGTCCTGCGCTGGTGACGCCGCCGGATCGGCAGATTCCGACCAAGTGAAGAAACCTCGCCAAGACCCTGATATTGACTCGGATTTTCAGGGCGCGCATGGTGAGCTCAAAAGCCGGGGGATCGACATGAACGACATGACCTTGACACGGATGGACCTCAGCGAGGCGGTTTTCCGCGAGGTCGGGCTCAGCCGCAACGAATCTGCCGCGTTGGTGGAATCGGTCCTGCAGCATGTGTCGGACGCCTTGGCGTCCGGCCACACCGTCAAGATCTCGTCCTTCGGCACGTTCTCGATCCGGCAGAAGTCCGCCCGCGTCGGCCGCAACCCGAAGACGGGCGAGGAAGTGCCGATCTCGCCGCGCCGGGTTCTGACCTTCCGTCCCTCGCACCTGATGAAGGACCGCGTGGCCGCGGGCGGCAAGCCCTGAACTGAAAGGCCCCGGCATTGGACAAGTCGCCCGACGCCTTCCGCACGATCAGTGAGGTGGCGGACCATCTCGACACACCCGCGCATGTGCGGCGGTTCTGGGAAAGCCGATTCCCGCAGATCCGCCCGGTGAAGCGGGCGGGCGGCCGGCGCTACTACCGGCCGACGGACGTTGCGCTCCTGTTGGGCATCCGCCGCCTGCTGCACGACGAAGGCATGACCATCCGCGGCGTGCAGAAGGTGTTGCGCGAACAGGGCGTGCGCCACGTCGCCGCCCTTGGCGGCAGCGACACCCTGCCGGAGGCGGAGGAAGCGGTGGACGCGGTGCCGGCGATGGCCCCCGCCAAGTCACCACCACCATCGGACCCGAGCGTCGCGGCGCCGACAGCGCCGTCGCCCGCTCCAGCCGCTGCGGCGCCGGTCTCCGCAGCTGCCGAGATGCCGCTGTTTTCGCCGCCCGCCGCTCCGGCCGGCGAGGAAGAGGTCGAGCCGCAGCCCGACCCGGAACCCGCCGCCACCTTCGCCGCCAGCCTGCGGGCCCTGTCGCAGCGCACGCTGCGCGACCGGGCGGGCAAGCTGATCCCCGCCATCGCGCGGCTCGCCGAGCTGCGCGAGCGGCTGGCAGAGCGTGGGCGGGTGCCGCGGCGGTGACGCTTTTCCGCTTGCCCCCGGCCCCGGAATCGCTAGGACTTCGCGCCGTCGGGCCGTGGCGCAGTCTGGTTAGCGCGTCCGTCTGGGGGGCGGAAGGTCGCGAGTTCAAATCTCGCCGGCCCGACCATCCGAACCGCTCCCACCGCTCATGACCACGGACGCCGCTCCCGGGGTCCTGCCCGATGCGGCGCTGCGCCGGCTGATCGCGGGCGGCGTGATCGCGGCGCAGGTGCCGCTGCTCGACGAGCAGGTGCAGCCCGCAAGCCTTGACCTGCGGCTCGGCCCCTTCGCCTGGCGCGTCCGCGCCTCGTTCCTGCCCGGAAAGGGGCGGCGGGTGGAGGACCGGCTGGACGGCCTCGCCATGCACCGGATGTCGCTGGACCAGGGCGCGGTCCTGGAGAAGGGCTGCGTCTACCTGATCCCGCTCTTGGAGCGGCTGGCCCTGCCCGGTGTCCTGTCGGGGGTGGCCAATGCAAAGTCCTCGACCGGGCGGCTGGACCTTCTGACCCGCACCATCATCGATGGCGGGGTCAAGTTCGACCGCATCCCGGCCGGCTATACCGGCCCGCTCTGGGCCGAGGTCTGCCCGCGGTCGTTCTCGGTCCTCGCCCGTACCGGGCTGCGGCTGAACCAGTTGCGGCTGCGGGCGGGGGAGACCACGCTGGACGACGCGGCACTGCTGCGGCTGCACCGCGAGGCGCCGCTGGTGGACGCGGACCCGGTCATCTCGCAGGGCCTGGGCTTCTCGGTGGACCTGCGGCCCGGAGCCGACGGGATCGTGGGCTGGCGGGCGAAACCGCATGCGGGGGTGATCGACCTGTCCCGCATCGCCGCCTACGCGGCGGAGGACTTCTGGGAGCCGGTGCGGGCCGGCGACGGCCGGATCATCCTGGACCCCGGCGCATTCTACATCCTGGTCAGCCGCGAGGCGGTGACGATCCCGCCGGGCCATGCGGCCGAGATGGCTCCCTACCTCGCCATGGTCGGGGAGTTCCGGGTCCACTACGCCGGGTTCTTCGATCCCGGCTTCGGCTGGGCCGAGGCCGGCGGCGCGGGGTCGCGGGGGGTGCTGGAGGTGCGCTGCCACGAAGCGCCGTTCGTGCTGGAGCACGGGCAGGTCGTGGGGCGGCTGGTCTACGAGCGGATGCAGGCGGCGCCGGAGAGGCTGTACGGTGCGGGGCTGAAATCGAACTACCAGGGTCAGGGACTGAAGCTGTCAAAACACTTCAAGGCCGGATGACCGCCAGGCGTCACACGGTGGGACATTTTTTTAGTCTAGCAATACCAATGGCTTACGAGGCCATTTTAGGGGTTGGCGGATTCAAGGGCCAAGCGCAACGTTTGTGGTGAAGGCGGCGAGTTCTTCGGCGAGGGCTTCGGCGGGGGTTTTCCAGTTCAGGGTCTTGCG
>JANOGU010000066.1:0-2796 GCA_031406135.1 Rhodobacterales bacterium | reverse complement strand
CAGCGTCTTCGACGACTATCCCACCATCGTCGATGCCTGTTGTGCCGCATGGAACCGCTTCGCCAATGATCCCAAGACCGTAACCTCGATCACTGACCGCCTATGGGCACAGGTCAACCAATAGGGCCGTTGGTATCAGTGCGGACTTTGCCACGATTCCATATGGTTGATCCAACTCGGGCGCGTCGATCCCGGCAAGCCTGATCGACTCCCGACTGATGATGACAGTGTCGCCGTCAACCACCCAGCAACGACCTGTCACGGTTCGGGTCGGCCTGATCTCGACAATCTCGATGATCGGTCCCGATGGGGCGCCGGCGCGTGGTCGTCGTGGGAGGTCTCGCACGACCGGCCTGTAGGTCTCCCGTAGGGGCGCCGCGGGCCGGAACATGGCACGAAACAGGAGCTTGAGAACCCACATCCGGACGCCTCCCCGCCCTTACTCTTCTGCATTGCCCGGCTCCCCATCAAGAACCAATCACGACGGGCAGGCATGTCGCAGGCGGTTGACAGACAATGAACAAGGCTCCATCCGACGGCTCTGGTCGGCCACTTGACGTCTGATGGAGTATTCCTGGTGCCATCCACCACACGCGCGGGCTTTGTCGCCCTGATCGGCGAGCCGAATGCGGGGAAGTCCACGCTTTTGAACCGCATGGTCGGGGCCAAGGTGTCCATCGTCACGCACAAGGTGCAGACGACGCGCACCCGCATCCGCGGCATCGCGATGGCGGGGGCGGCGCAGATCGTGTTCGTTGATACGCCCGGCCTCTTCCGTCCCCGCCGCAGGCTCGACCGGGCGATGGTGAAGGCGGCCTGGGGTGGGGCGGCGGATGCCGACGTGGTGGTATTGCTGATCGAGGCGCACCGCGGGCTGACCGAGGGGGTGAAGGCGATCCTGGAGCGGATCAAGTCCGACCTGCCGCAGGTCCGGCCGGTGGCGCTGGCGATCAACAAGATCGACCGGGTGAAGGCCGAGACGCTGCTGGGCCTGTCGGCCGAGCTCAACGCCGCGCATGGCTTCGCCGCCACCTTCATGATCTCGGCCGAACGCGGCTACGGGGTGGAGACGCTGCGCGACTGGCTTGGCGCGCAGCTTCCCGCCGGGCCGTGGCTCTACCCGGAGGACCAGATCGCCGACCTGCCGCTGCGGATGATCGCCGCCGAGACCACGCGCGAGAAGCTGACGCTGCGGCTGCATGAGGAACTGCCCTACCAGCTGACGGTGGAGACCGAGGCCTGGACCGAGCGCGACGACGGGTCGGTCAGGATCGACCAGGTGATCTATGTCTCCCGCGATGGCCACAAGGGTATCGTCCTTGGCCACAAGGGCGAGACGGTGAAGACCATCGGCCAGCAGTCCCGCGCCGAGATCGCGGCCTTCCTCGGCCGGCCGGTGCACCTGTTCCTGACCGTGAAGCTGCGCGAAAACTGGCAGGAGGAGGCCGAGCGGTATTCCGTGATGGGCCTCGACTTCCGCGATGGCGACTGACCGGCCGCGCAAATTTCTTGAAGCAAGAAATTTGCAAATTCCTTTCTTGAAGGAATTTGCCCGGTGACCCCGCGGCTGGCCACGCATGTCTGGGTGGGGGCCTATCTCGCCCGGCTGCGGATCGCGGCGATCCCGGCGGTGTTGCGCGCCAAGGGGGATGCGGAGGCCGGGGCGGTCATCGTCTCGCTCGCCACGATGGACGGGCGGGCGAAGGCGTTCCAGCGACGTTTCGACCTGATGACCGACAGCCGGGTTTGGGAGACCCTCGCCGAGGGAACCGAGGCGGAGGTGGACGCGGTGCTGGCCCGCGCCAGGGCGCGGGACCCGGACCTCTGGATCGTCGAGATCGAGGACCCGAAGGGCCGCACGCTGCTTGAAGACCCGTCACTCGGCTGACTTGTCGGCGGCGGGCCGCCGCCCGATACTTGGCCCATGGACTGGCAGGACGAGGGCATCCTTCTGGCGGCGCGCCCGCATGGCGAGAGCGCGGCGGTCATCGAGGTTTTCACCGCCGGCCACGGCCGGCATGCGGGCGTGGTCCGCGGCGGGGCGTCGCGGAGGATGGCGCCGGTCCTGCAGCCGGGGGCGCAGGTGGCGGTGGTCTGGCGGGCGCGGCTCAGCGAGCACATCGGGAGCTTCGCGGTGGAGCCCTTGCGGTCCCGCGCCGGGCTGCTGGGCGATCCCGGCGGGCTGGCCGCGCTTGTCTCGGTCTGTGCCCTCCTGCATGTCGCGCTGCCGGAGCGGGAGGCGCATGCCGCGCTCTGGGCGGAGTCCGTGGGCCTGCTGGACGGGCTGGAGGGGCCGGGCTGGGCGGAGGCTTACCTGCGCTGGGAGGTGCGGCTGCTGGCGGACCTGGGCTTCGGGCTGGACCTGTCGGTCTGCGCCGTGACCGGCGCGGCGGAGGGGCTGGCCTATGTCAGCCCGCGCACCGGCCGGGCGGTCAGCCGGGCCGGGGCGGGGGACTGGGCGGAGCGGCTGCTGCCGCTGCCGGCGCTGCTGGGCGGAGTGGACGAAGGCGCCGAACTGGCGCAGGGACTGGCAATCACCGGGCATTTCCTGGCCCGGGAACTGGCCCCGGTGCTGAAGGGGGCAACCTTGCCCGAGGCGCGGGCCAGACTGGTGGCGCGGCTGTCGAAGGGCTGAGCGTCACACGGTGGGACGTTTTTTTGTTGTAGCGATTTCCGTGGGTTGCAGTGAGTCGTTAGAGGTTGGCGGATTCAAGGGCCAAGCGCAACGTTTGTGGTGAAGGCGGCGAGTTCTTCGGCGAGGGCTTCGGCGGGGGTTTTCCAGTTCAGGGTCTTGCG
>JANOGU010000058.1:0-10217 GCA_031406135.1 Rhodobacterales bacterium | reverse complement strand
GATCTACCAGCCCGTGACCATCGAGCCGCGCGAGATCGTGCCCCGCGTGATTCGCGAGGAACATTATGGGGACGTGGAAAACAAGTCTCACCTCAGAGGCACGGAGACACACAGGAGCAGCAGTTAATGAAGTACTTTCTGCCTCCAAAAACGGGGAGCCTGAGAATTGCAGGCGCTAGCAATATCCGTCTCCCTGTGTGTCTGTGTTTCTCCGTGTCTCGGTGTAGGAAGTTGTAGATGGCCGAAATTCGCAACTACACCATGAACTTTGGGCCCCAGCATCCGGCGGCGCACGGTGTGCTTCGCTTGGTGCTGGAGCTGGACGGCGAGATCGTCGAACGCTGCGACCCGCACATCGGACTTCTGCACCGCGGCACCGAAAAGCTGATGGAAAGCCGCACCTACCTGCAGAACCTGCCTTACTTCGACCGGCTCGACTATGTGGCGCCGATGAACCAGGAGCATGCCTGGTGCCTGGTGATCGAGCGGCTGACCGGGGTGCAGGTGCCGAGGCGGGCCTCGCTGATCCGGGTGCTCTACTGCGAAATCGGGCGGGTGCTGAACCACCTGCTGAACGTCACCACGCAGGCGATGGACGTGGGCGCGCTGACCCCGCCGCTGTGGGGCTTCGAGGAGCGCGAGAAGCTGATGGTGTTCTACGAGCGCGCCTGCGGGGCGCGGCTGCACGCCGCGTATTTCCGCCCCGGCGGGGTGCACCAGGACCTGCCGCCGGCGCTTCTGGACGACATCGATGCCTGGGCGGTGGCGTTTCCGAGGGTCGTGGACGACCTCGACACGCTGTTGACCGAGAACCGCATCTTCAAGCAGCGCAACGCCGACATCGGCATCGTCAAGGAACAGGACATCCTCGACTGGGGCTATTCCGGGGTGATGGTGCGAGGCTCGGGTCTGGCCTGGGACCTGCGCCGCGCCCAGCCGTACGAGTGCTACGACGAATTCGACTTCAAGATTCCCGTCGGCAAGAACGGCGACTGCTACGACCGCTACCTGTGCCGCATGGCCGAGATGCGCGAGTCTACGAAGATCATCCGGCAGGCGGTTGAGAAGATAAGGAAAACCCCGGGCGAGGTGCTGGCCCGTGGCAAGATCACGCCGCCGCCCCGGGCCGAGATGAAAACCTCGATGGAGGCGCTGATCCACCACTTCAAGCTTTACACCGAGGGTTTCCACGTGCCGGCCGGCGAGGTCTACGCCGCGGTCGAGGCGCCGAAGGGGGAGTTCGGCGTGTACCTGGTGGCCGACGGCAGCAACAAGCCCTACCGCGCCAAGATCAAGGCGCCGGGGTTCCTGCACCTGCAGTCGATGGACTGGATCTGCAAGGGGCACCAACTGGCGGATGTGGCGGCGATCATCGGCACGATGGATGTGGTGTTCGGGGAGATCGACCGGTGAGCGCAGCCTCCCCTTCGGATCATCCGGCCGGAGATGCTTCGGGAGCGGACGGTGCCGCCGCGCCCCCCTCTCCGTTTCGGAGAGGGGCCGGGGGAGAGGCGTTCGCGCGAGGTCCGGGCATTACAGCCAGGGCACGCGCCCTGCGCAATGACATGACCGACGCGGAGAAACGGCTCTGGCGGCGGCTGCGCGCCGACCAGCTCGGCGTCCGGTTCCGCCGACAACTGGTGATCGAACGGCGCTTCATCGTCGATTTCTGCGCGCCGGAGCTTGGCCTTGTGGTTGAGGTGGATGGTGGGCAGCACGCGGAGAGCGCGTCTGACGCGATGCGGACGGCATTTCTGGAGGGCCGCGGCTACAATCTGCTGCGGTTCTGGAACCCGGAGGTGCTGCGCGACACCGATGGAGTCGTGCAGATGATCCTGACGTCCATAGCGGCGTTGCGCGACGCGAAGACCTCTCCCCCGGCCCCTCTCCGAAGCGGAGAGGGGGGCGCGCGGCGCGCTGTGGCGCGCCGGGCGCAGCCGGACAGCCGGACATGATCCCCGCTGCCGCCCTCGCCCTCGCCACGCTCTGCCTGGTCCTGACCGGGGCCTTCGGCCTGCTCTTCGCCGCCAGCCCGGCCAAGGGCATGGCTGCCGCCAGCCACCGCCCCGAGCAGTTGCCGCTGGTGATGGCGGACCGCTATGTCGGCACGGCGTTGCTGCTGCTGGGGGTGATCCTCTACGGCGACTGGTGGCTGTTGTTCTGGTTCACCGCGGTGGTGGGCATCGCGGGACTGGGGGATGTCTGGATCTACCGGCGCGCTGGCCACGCCACCGCACCACACCTGATCGCCTCGCTGATCTACGGCGCCGCCGCCGTGCTGGCGCTGTCCGCCCATCTGATGCAAGGGTCCTGAATGCTCCGCCGTCTTCACCCCCAGCAGCCCGAAAGCTTTGCCTTCGCGCCCGCCAATCTGGCCTGGGCGCAGGCGCAGATGACCAAGTATCCGCCGGGGCGGCAGGCCTCGGCGGTGATCCCGCTTCTGTGGCGCGCGCAGGAGCAGGAGGGCTGGCTTTCTCGCCCGGCCATCGAGCATGTCGCCGACATGCTGGGTCTGGCCTATATCCGGGCGCTGGAGGTGGCGACCTTCTACTTCATGTTCCAGCTGGCGCCCGTGGGGTCGGTGGCGCATGTCCAGGTCTGCGGTACCACGTCCTGCATGATCATGGGGGCGGAGGACCTGATCGGGGTCTGCAAGCGCAAGATCGCCGCCAAGGCGCATCAGGTCGGCGCCGACGGCAAGTTTTCCTGGGAAGAGGTCGAGTGCCTGGGCGCCTGCGCCAATGCGCCGATGGCCCAGATCGGCAAGGACTATTACGAGGACCTGACGCCCGCGGTCTTCGAGGCGCTGCTCGACCGCTTTGCCGCGGGCGAGGTGCCGGTGCCGGGGCCGCAGAACGGGCGGTATTCGTGCGAGCCCGTGGGCGGGCTGACCAGCCTCAAGGACTTCGAAAGCGGGCGGCGGCAGTACAACGCCTCGGCCCAGGCGGCGGTGGACCTTCGGGATACGGTGAAGCGGATCGACGGGAGCGAGGTGGCGCTGACCTCGCCCTGGCTCGGCGGGGCCGCGGCCCCGGCCGGGGGCGCCGGCGAAGTCCGCACCGAAAGCGGCAGCCGAAACCGCAACCGCTGCGCCAGCGGCGCCTGGAGCGCAGGTGAAGCCTGCTGCACTGGTCGCGCCGCGGGGCGGGAAAGCGGACGATCTGAAGGTCGTCGTCGGGATCGGGCCAAAGCTTGAGGCGCTTTGCCATCGGCTGGGCTTTTTCCACTTCGACCAGATCGCGGGCTGGACGGCGGCGGAGGTGGCCTGGGTCGACGAGAACCTCCAGGGTTTCAAAGGGCGCGTGACCCGCGATCGCTGGGTGCCGCAGGCGCGGGCGATCGGGAAGATCGGGCCCGAGGAATTCCTGCGCCGGATCGATGCGGGCGAGGAATTCTGAGCGGATGGACGGCGGCCGGGATCAGGTGCGGCTTGTGGCGGGCGTGCTGATCGCGGTGCCACTGCTGTGGCTCCTGCTGACCGAGATCGGCAGGGTCTACGGCTGGCCCGCACGGTTCGTCTTTCTGATCGACTTCGCCGCCATCGCGGGATTCGTCTTCGCCTTGGCTCTGACCTACCGTCTCTGGCGCCGGCGCCAGGACTGACCGGGATGTATTCGCGATGCTGAAAGACCAGGACCGCATCTTCACCAACCTCTACGGGATGCACGACCGCACCCTAGCCGGCGCGAGGAAGCGCGGGCACTGGGACGGCACGGCGGGGCTGATCGCGCTGGGACGGGACAAGCTGGTCGAGATCGTCAAGACGTCGGGCCTGCGCGGGCGCGGCGGGGCGGGGTTCCCGACGGGTCTGAAGTGGTCGTTCATGCCCAAGGCGTCGGACGGGCGGCCGTCCTTCCTGGTGGTCAACGCCGACGAGTCCGAGCCCGGCACCTGCAAGGACCGCGAGATCATGCGGCACGATCCGCATACGCTGATCGAGGGCTGCCTGATCGCGTCCTTCGCGATGGGGGCGAATGCGGCCTACATCTACATTCGCGGCGAATACATCCGCGAGCGCGAGGCGCTGCAGGCGGCCATCGACGAGTGCTACGACGCGGGGCTGCTGGGCAAGAACGCGGCCGGGTCGGGGTGGGACTTCGAGCTTTATCTGCACCACGGCGCGGGGGCCTATATCTGCGGCGAGGAAACCGCGCTGCTGGAAAGCCTCGAGGGCAGGAAGGGCATGCCGCGGATGAAGCCGCCGTTTCCGGCGGGGTCGGGCCTCTACGGCTGCCCGACGACGGTGAACAACGTCGAATCGATCGCCGTGGTGCCGACGATTCTGCGCCGGGGGGCCGAGTGGTTCGCCGGCTTTGGCCGCCCGAACAACACCGGCACCAAGATCTTCGGCATCTCCGGCCATGTGAACCACCCCTGCGTGGTCGAGGAGGCGATGTCGATCCCGCTGAAGGAGCTTCTTGAGCGCCATTGCGGCGGCGTGCGCGGCGGCTGGAAGAACCTCAAGGCGGTGATCCCGGGCGGCTCGTCGGTACCGCTCCTGAAGGCCGAGCAGTGCGACGAGGCGATCATGGATTTCGACTGGCTGCGCGAGCAGCGGTCGGGGTTGGGGACGGCGGCGGTTATCGTGATGGATCAGTCGACTGATGTCATCAAGGCGATCTGGCGGCTGGCGAAGTTCTACAAGCACGAAAGCTGCGGCCAGTGCACGCCCTGCCGCGAGGGCACCGGCTGGATGATGCGGGTGATGGACCGGCTGGTGCGCGGCGAGGCGGAGGTCGAGGAGATCGACATGCTGCTGTCGGTCACCAAGCAGGTCGAGGGGCATACGATCTGCGCGCTCGGCGATGCCGCTGCCTGGCCGATCCAGGGTCTGATCCGCGCCTATCGCGAGGAGATCGAGGACCGGATCAAGGCGCGGCGGACGGGCCGCGTCACCGCGGTGGCGGCGGAGTGAGGACCGGTGCGGCACGTTTCCGGACCTGATCCCGCCGACCCGGCCCGCTCGGGCCGGGAGGACGTGGCGGCGGGCGTCCGGCACCGCAGGGGCCGCGCAAAGGGCGAAATAGGACGATTTGCCTTCGCGGGCGAGGATGTCGCCGCAGACATCCGGTCGAAATACGGGGAGGGCGGCCGGCTCGTCGACCTTTACGCCGGCAATACCGGGCCGGTCGTGCACAAGTGGCATCATTACATCCCGATCTATGAGCGCTACTTCGGCGCCTGGCTCGGCCGGCGTCCGCGGTTTCTCGAGATCGGGGTCTCCAAGGGCGGATCGCTGCAGCTCTGGCGCAGCTACTTCGGGCCGGAGGCGGTGATCTTCGGCATCGACATCGACCCGCGCTGCAGGGCCTTCGACGGCGCGGCCGGCCAGGTCCGCGTCGGCTCGCAGGACGACGCCGGGTTTCTTGCCGGCGTCGTCGAGGAGATGGGCGGCGTGGATTTGGTGCTCGACGACGGCAGCCACGAGATGGCCCATGTGCGCGCCTCGCTCGCCGCGCTGTTTCCCCGCCTTCCGGTGGGGGGAACCTACATGATCGAGGACCTGCACACCGCGTACTGGACCCGCTACGGCGGCGGTCCGGATGCGCCCGGGAACTTCTTCAATCATGTCCGGACCCTGATCGATGGCATGCACGCCTGGTACGTGAATGACCTTGCGGCGGTGCCCGACGCGATGGCGGGGCTGGGCGGGATTCACGTGCACGACTCGATCGTGGTCCTGGAAAAGGCGGCGGTGAGGCCTCCGGTCCATTCCAAGGTGGGCGGCAGACATGCGCGCGCTTGACCCGGTCCTCTTGCTTGCGGGATTGCTGGCGGCCCTTGCCGGCTGCGCGCCGGGCGCGTCGGGGGGAGGCGTGACCGCAGGGGGCGCGGCGCGGCCCTACGCTGTCCGCTCGCCGTCGGTTCCGTTCAGCTACGCCGACGGGGCGGCCGCAAAGAAGCAGGCGGACGCGGAATGCGGCCCGCTGGGCGTCCGCACCTCGATCCGGGACCGCTACGATGCAGCCAGCGGTGCCTGGGTCTTCGTGGAGGGCTGTGCGTGAGCGATGCCCGCACTTCTGGTCACAAACCGATGCTACGCCCGGTTTGTCATGGCATATCACCACGACCCGGCTCCATCTCGGTGGCAGTTCATGCCAATGAGGTTCCGATGCAACGACTGACCGCCCCCCTGTTCGCCATGCTTGTGGCCGCACCGGCACTTGCCTTGGTGCCGATCAATGAAGAGCCGAAGATCATCGATACCCTGCTGCAAGGGTTCATCGGCGATGCCATCGATGACCACTGCCCGACAATCGAGGCCCGGAAGCTCCGCGCCCTGGGGGAACTGAACAAGCTGCGCGACTATGCTCTGGCGCAGGGTTACTCTGCCGGTGACGTCCGCGATCTGGTCACGTCCAAAGCGGAGAAGGCCAAGGGCAAGGCGCTGGCTGCCGAATGGCTGAAGGAGCGCGGGGCCGAGCCCGGCAACCCGGACGCCTATTGCAGGATCGGCGAAGAAGAGATCGCCAACAACAGCCTGATCGGCTACCTCTTGAAGTCGACCGAATGAGCCAACTCCGCGACAAGCATCCGGTAAAGTCGATGGTGGGGTGCCGACCAGCCCCTGCCGTCGTTTTGTGCGAGGGCGATAGCAAAGTGACCTCGACGCATGACTTTGGTCCTTACGCGCAGTCATCATAGCAGGAGACGGACGAATGGAACCCCATAGCGCCAGCATCATCGGACTGCTCGTGCTTTGCCTGATCCCGGCCGTGCTGGGTGGCGCGGCGGGTCCGGTCAAGGGCAAGGCCGGTCGGATCGGGGGCCCGGTCAGCGATCCGGGCGACGAGAATTTCATCTACCGGCTGGACCGGGCGCATATGAACGGGGTTGAGAATCTGGCTCCCTTCGCGGTGGCGGCGGTTCTGGCGATGATGGTGGGTCTGGGTGCCGTCTACCTTGCGGTTCTGGTCTGGGCGCAGGTAGTGCTGCGGCTTTCCTATAGCGTGGTCTACTTGCGCGGCGGGGCTGCGGCCAAGGGTGGCAATCTGCGCACCGTGCTTTTCGTGCTGGCTGCGGCGAACCTGGTCGTGCTGATCGTTTCGGCGGCGGTCGCGGCGCTATGACCGGCCCTGCCCTCGCCTTCACTGAACCTGCGTCGGGAACGGCACCAGCCGGACCGGGCGGTTCGCGGGGCTTTGGCGGGCGAAGGGCAGCGAGCCGTCGGGGCGGTTCATTCGGCAGGAAAAATCTGAAAGTGGCGCGGCTGTGGCAGACACGGGTTTGCGCGCAAGGGACGGCGGAGTAGGGCGATGACCAACCTCAAGAAAATCAGCATCGATGGGACCGTGGTCGAGGTCGACGGGGCGATGACGATCATCCAGGCGGCCGAGGTCGCCGGGGTGGAGATTCCGCGCTTCTGCTACCACGAGCGGCTGACCATCGCCGGGAACTGCCGGATGTGTCTGGTGGAGGTCGTGGGTGGCCCGCCGAAGCCCGCCGCCAGTTGCGCCATGCAGGTGCGCGATCTGCGGCCCGGGCCGAACGGCGAGCCGCCGCTGGTCAAGACCAACTCGCCCATGGTGAAGAAGGCGCGCGAGGGGGTGATGGAGTTCCTGCTCATCAACCACCCGCTCGACTGCCCGATCTGCGATCAGGGCGGCGAGTGCGACCTGCAGGACCAGGCCATGGCTTACGGCGTGGACTTCAGCCGCTACCGCGAGCCGAAGCGCGCCAGCGAGGATCTGGACCTCGGCCCGCTGGTCGAGACCCACATGACGCGCTGCATCTCCTGCACCCGTTGCGTGCGGTTCACGACGGAGGTGGCAGGCATTCACCAGATGGGTCAGACGGGCCGGGGCGAGGATGCCGAGATCACCTCCTATCTGAACCAGACGCTGGCCTCGAACCTGCAGGGCAACATCATCGACCTCTGCCCGGTGGGGGCGCTGACCTCCAAGCCCTATGCCTTCACCGCGCGGCCCTGGGAGCTGACCAAGACCGAGACCATCGACGTGATGGACGCGCTGGGATCGTCGATCCGGGTCGACACCAAGGGGCGCGAAGTGATGCGCATCCTGCCGCGCAACCATGACGGCGTGAACGAGGAATGGATTTCCGACAAGACCCGCTTTGTCTGGGACGGCCTGCGGCGGCAGCGGCTGGACCGGCCCTACGTGCGGCTGGACGGCAAGCTGAAACCCGTTTCCTGGGGTGAGGCGCTGGCGGCGGCCGCGGCGGCGATGAAAGGCAGGAAGGTCGCGGGGCTGGTGGGCGACCTGGCCTCGGTCGAGGCGGCGTTTTCGCTGAAGCAGCTGGTCGAGAGGCTGGGCGGCAAGGTCGAGTGCCGGGTGGACGGTGCGGCGCTGCCCGCCGGAAACCGGGCGGCCTATGCGGGCACGGCGCGGATCGAGGATATCGATACGGCGGCGGCGATCCTTCTCGTCGGGACCAACCCGCGCGACGAGGCGCCGGTCCTGAACGCGCGCATCCGCCGGGCCTGGTCCAGGGGGGCGATGATCGGGCTGGTCGGACCGGCGGTCGATCTGACCTATGACTACACCCATGTGGGCACCGACCGGGCGGCACTGGCATCGCTGCTGAACCAGGATGTCTCGGGCCTTGCCGGCAAGCGGACGCTGGTCATCGTCGGGCAGGGTGCGCTGACCGGTGCCGACGGCGCGGCGGTGCTGGCATTGGCCCAGCAGGCCGGGGCGATGACGGGGGCCGGGCTGTTGGTCCTGCACACGGCGGCGGCGCGGGTGGGTGCGCTGGACGTCGGCTGCGCCACCGAGGGCGGCCTTGCCGCCGCGCTCGACGGGGCGGAAGTGGTCTTCAACCTCGGTGCCGACGAGATGGACATCCCGGCCGGGCCTGCGGTGATCTACCAGGGGAGCCACGGCGACCGCGGCGCGCACCGCGCCGACATCGTGCTGCCGGGGGCTGCCTATACGGAAGAGAACGGGATTTTCGTCAACACCGAGGGCCGCCCGCAACTGGCGATGCGGGCGGGGTTCCCGCCCGGCGAGGCCAAGGAGAACTGGGCGATCCTGCGGGCGTTGTCGGCCGAGCTGGACAAGACGCTGCCGTGGGACAGCCTCGGCGCCCTGCGGCAGGCGCTGGTCAAGGCGCATCCGCATCTGGGGCGGATCGATGCGGTTCCGGCGAATGAGGGGCCGATGCTGCCCGAGGCCGCACTGGGCGCGGGATCGTTCCTGTCGGCGGTGGCCGACTTCTATCTGACCAACCCCATCGCCCGCGCCTCGGCGCTGATGGCAGACCTGTCGCGGATCGCCGGAGCGCGGGCGGACCTGCCCGTCGCGGCCGAGTGAGGATGCGCATGGCCGCCGCGATGACCCTCGCATTGGCCGCCTGCAGCCCCGCCACCCGCGGACCTGCAAACGCGGTGGAGTATCTCGGCTATGACGTCGAAGTGCTGGGCGACGGGCTCGTCCAGTTCAACCTGGCCGTACGCGGGTCGCCCGGACCGCTGCTGCTGAAGGACTATGCACGCTGCTCGGCGGCGCGCTATGCGGCTGCCGGCGGCTTCGGCTTTGCGCGCCATGTGCGCACGCTGGTGGGCAAGCGGTCTGGCATCTGGCGCGCGGATGCGATCTACACGATTACGGCCGCGCTGCCGCGCGGCATCGACACGATCGATGCCGAGGTGGTGGCGCGAGACTGCGATGAGCGCGGCGTGCCGGCGGCCTAGAGGGAACGGGTGATGGACGGCGGCTTCTTCGACACCGGGGCAGGCATCGCCCTGATCATCGCGGCCCAGAGCCTTCTGGTCGTGGGCTTCGTGATGATCTCGCTGCTGTTTCTGGTCTATGGCGACCGGAAGATCTGGGCGGCCGTGCAGATGCGGCGGGGTCCGAATGTGGTCGGCCCCTGGGGTCTGCTGCAGACGGTGGCCGACGCGCTGAAATACGTGGTCAAGGAAATCGTGGTCCCGGCGGGCGTGGACCGGCCGGTGTTCTTCCTGGCGCCGATGCTGTCCTTCGTGCTGGCGATCCTGGCCTGGGCGGCGATCCCGTTTTCCGACGGCTGGGTGCTGGCCGACATCAACGTGGCAATCCTGTTCATCTTCGCCGTCTCCTCGCTCGAGGTCTATGGCGTGATCATGGGCGGCTGGGCGTCAAACTCCAAGTACCCGTTCCTCGGATCATTGCGGTCGGCCGCTCTAATGATCAGCTATGAAGTTTCCCTCGGCCTGATCATCATCGGCATCATCATTTCCACCGGTTCCATGAACTTTTCGGCCATTGTGGCCG
>JANOGU010000044.1:0-4261 GCA_031406135.1 Rhodobacterales bacterium | reverse complement strand
CCAGGGCATTGGTTTTGAAATTGCCCGTCAACTTGCATTACAGGGAGCCGCCGTAGTGCTGAATGATATTGACGAACTTCTCACACAAGCTGCTAAAGAACAAATAAAAGCTGAAGGAGGAAATTGTATTGGCATGGCCGGCGACGCTTCCAACACCGGCCACCACCTCGCCGGCCGCGATCCGGTTGATCGCGGCCTCGTCGAGTTGCCGGATGACCGGGGGCGTCACTGGCCTTATCTTGGGACTGTCGAGCATGGGACCACCATGCCTAGCACGCCCGGGAGATTCGTCCAATCGCTCTTCGCCCGCTCAGGGGTCGAGCCCCTCCGGCTGACCGACGACCACGAAATGCAGCGCCTCCGGCCGCATCAGCCGCGCCGCGACCCGTTTCACATCGTCCAGCGTCACCGCGGCGACGAGCGCATTCCGGCTCTCGGCATAGTCGATGGGCAGGCCCTGCATCTGCATGCCGACCAGGATCCCGGCAATCGGGCCGTTGCCGTTCCAGCGCAGCGGATAACTGCCGGTCATGTAGGTCTTGGTCGCGTCAAGCTCGCCCTGGGTGATCTCCCCCGCTGCCGCCCGCGCCCATTCTGTGCGCACCACCGCAATGGCCTCGGCCACCTTGCCGTTGTCCGAGGAGAACTGCCCCGCCCAGTAAGCGCCGAGGTCCAAGGGCGCGAGGCCGGTGCCGATGCCATAGGTCAGCCCGCGCTTTTCCCGCACCTCGGTCATCAGACGGGCCGAGAACCGCCCGCCGCCCAGGGTCTCGTTCAGCACGAACGCGGGGAAAAAATCCGGGTCCAGCCGGGCGATCCCCTCCTGCGCGAAAAGCACGACCGATTGCGGATTGGGGAAGTCCTCTACCGTGACGCCGCCGGTGGCGAGCCAGGCGGCCTTCGGCGGCTGCGGCGCACCGGCGTCAGGCAGGCCGGCGAACAGCTGGTCGAGCAGCACGCCCAGCTCGGCCGCGGTGATGTCTCCAGCCACGCCAACGAAGATGCGGTCACGCGCGATGGCGCCCTTGTAGGCGGCCATGATGTCCTCGCGGGCCAGTGCCGCCACGCTGTCCGCGGTGCCGTTCGGGTCGCTGCCGTAGGGATGCAACTCACCCCAGGCCACCCGGTCCAGCAGCTGTCCGGCGATGGAGGAAGCGTCCTTCGCGTCCGAGGCGATGATCGACAGCACCTGCCCGCGCACCCGCTCCACCGCGTCGGCGTCGAAGCGCGCCACGGTCAGGGCGAGGCGCAGCAGGTCCATCGCCTGGTTGCGGTTCTCGGTCAGCACCTGCACCGAGACCGACACCGCATCCGCCCCGGAGTCGAAGCCGAAGCTTGCCGCCAGCCCGTCGCGCGCGGCGGCGAAGCCTTGCGAATCGAGCTCGCCCGCGCCCTCCTCGATCAGCGCCGTCATCAGGTTGGTGACCCCGCGCTTGCCCGGCGGGTCGAGGTTCGCGCCGCCGCGAAAGCGGATTTCCATCGCCATGAAGGGAATCGCGTGATCCTCGATCAGCCAGGCGCGGATGCCGCCGGGGGAGACCACTTCCTGGATCGGCGCGGCGGCCTGTGCGGGACCGGCCACGAAAGACGCCAGCGCGACCGCCAGTGCGGCAAGGAAACGCATCGTCATGGCTGGGCCTCCCCGGCTTCGGCAGGCTCGCGGACGAGGTATCCCGTCACTGCGGTCCGGCGGTCGAGCACCAGGCGCGCCGCCGCCATCACATGCTCCGGCGTCACCGCCGCCAGCACCCCGGACCAGCCGCGGATGTCCGCGATGGTCAGCCCGATCGCCAGCCCCTCGCCATAGCGGCGCGCCAGCCCCTCCACGTCGTCGCGAGCATAGATGTCGGAGGCGCGCACCTGCGTCTTCAGCCGGGCGAATTCCTCGAGGTCGATCCCCTCGGCGAGGAACGCCGCGATCTCGGCATCGAGCGCGGCCTCGATCTCCTCCAGCGCCACGCCCGGCACCGGCATGGCGCCCAGGGTGAAGGTGCCGTCGTCGACGCCATCGCCATCATACCAGGCCGAGGTCCAGACCGCCTTCTGCGTCTCGAATTGCAGCGCGCGGGCAAAGACCGAAGTGGTGCCGCTGCCGCCCAGCAGCTCGGCCAGGTAGACCAGCGCCGCCGCGGTCTCCTGATCGCCGGGGTCGCGTTCGGGGGCGAGATAGCTGCGGATCACGTAGGGCTGCGCCACGCGGCCGTCGGCCATGGTCAGCCGGCGTTCGGCAAGCTGCGGCGGCTCCTGCGGGCGGAGGCGCGGGGGCAGGTCGGGCGTCGGCGCGACGGGGCCGTAGTGGGTCTCGGCCAGCCGGCGCACCGCGGCCGGATCGACATCCCCCGCCACCACCAGCACGGCGTTGTTGGGCGCGTAGAAGCGACGGTAGAAGTCCACCGCATCCTGCCGCGTCAACCCTTCCATCTCGTGCCGCCAGCCGATGATCGGAATGCCGTAGGGATGGTTCAGGAACTGCGCCGCGCGCCGCTGCTCGCCGAAGATCGCGCCGGGGTCGGTGTCGGTGCGCTCGCTGCGCTCTTCCAGGATCACCTGCAATTCGGTCGCGGCGTTCTCTTCGGTGAGCTGCAGGCCGCGCATGCGGCCCGCCTCCATCGCCATCATCTTTGGCAGGTGCTCGGCGGCGACGCGCTGGAAATAGGCGGTGTAGTCCCAGGAGGTGAAGGCATTGTCGTCGCCGCCCAGCGCCTCGACCGTGGCCGAGAACTCGCCGGAGGCAAGGGTGTCGGTGCCCTGGAACATCAGATGTTCCAGGTAATGCGCGATCCCTGATTTGCCCGGCGGCTCGTCGGCGGCGCCGACGCGGTACCAGATCATCTGCACGGCGAGCGGCGCCCGGTGATCCTCGATCACCACCACCTGAAGGCCGTTGCCCAGCGCGAACTCCGTCACCTCCTGCGCGCCGAGCGGCAGCGCCGACAGGACCAGGGCGGCGGCGAGGGACGGCAGGCGCATGGGAAATTCCTTCGGGCGTCAGGACAGAGCTACCGCTGCCGGCGGCCCGGTCAATCCCGCGACGGCCCGCCTGACGCGGAGTTGAGCGTCATTCACCGTCTTGTGGGGGCGGGGCGCTGACCGTGCGGATGCCGCGCTGGCGCCACTTGCGCAGTTCCGCCTGCTGGTCGAGCCACTGGTCGCGGTAGGCGTCGAAATAGACGTTCACCTTGAACAGCCGTTCCAGAGGTCGGCCCCGGTTGTCGCGCCGCCATTCCAGGTCCTCGGCGGCCAGCACGCTGCGGATCTCCGGGCTCACGCCATAGCGGGTGGCGTGGTTGAGAAGCCCCGCGTCGCCCCGCGCGCCGCCGGTGATGTCGCCGCCCAACGCGGCCACGGCGTCGGCGTTGGGCGTGGGGTCGGTCAGGTTCGCGCCGCCCGGCGAGGGCTCGGGCAGGTCGGTGAAGCTCTCCGGTACCTGCAGCGGCTTGGGCGGCAGGATGGCGAATTCGTCCGGCCCGTCGGTCGAGGAGCGGATGTTCATCAGTTCCGGCGCCCGCTCGCTGTTGCCGCAAGCGGCCACAAGCAGCAAAGCCGCCAGCGCCAAGGCACCCCGTCCAGCCGTCATGCCACCCGTTCCCGTCCGCATCGCGGCCCCTTGTTAGCCCATCGGTCCCGGCCCGTCACGGGGTCTTTCGCTGCGGTTTGCCCGGGTCGGCGGCGAACAGGATCAGCCCCAGGGCGCCGGCGAAGATGGCGATGTCGGCGAGGTTGAAGGCATAGGGGTTTTCGATCCCGCAGCAGGAGAGGTTGAGGAAATCCGCGACCGCGCCATAGGCGACCCGGTCCACCACGTTGCCCAGCGCGCCGCCGATCAGAAGGCCGGCCGACAGCCGCGCCCGCAGCGGCTGTCCGGGCCGCGCAATCCAGCGCCAGACCCAGGCCGAGATCGCCAGCGCCACCGCCACCAGCGCCCAGCGCACCACCCCGGAACCGTGCGCAAGAAGGCCGAAGTTGACGCCCTCGTTCCAGGCCATGTGCAAGGTCAGGTAGGGCGGCCAGACCTCGATCAGCCCGCGGCTGGCAAGGTCGAGGCCCCAGACGATCCAGAGCTTCAGCGCCTGGTCCAGCGCGAAGACCACGGCGGCGGTCAGGGCGACGGGTCGCATCGGTCAGGCCCCCGGCCGGGAGGATGCGCCTCCCTCCCCCCTCGTGGGGGAGGGATGGGGAGGGGGGGCTCGCCGGTCCGGCCGGGCGCTCCCAACCCTCTCCCTCCCGACGAGGGGGAGGGAAGCGCCCCGGTCTCCCGGTC
>JANOGU010000026.1:0-3585 GCA_031406135.1 Rhodobacterales bacterium | reverse complement strand
TGGCTTTTGTAATTCTGCCGGCGTTGTCGTAAGTCGTCGTGAATTGAAATTGTTTGCCGCCGATCCGCCGTTCGAGAAACGTCGGACGCATGCGGTCGTCGTACCCGAAACGATCTTCACCGACGGCCGTTCTGTCCTCTCTCAGCGGATATGTGGTCCGGGCGAGCATGCCCACCAGGTTCGAGCACTCCGGGCAATTCGCGAGTTGGTCGTACTCGTAGGCAATGCGCGTAGCTGTCGAGGTCCATGTCGTCCAGTGTCTTCCAGGCCATCGCGGCGCCCTCCAAAGCGTTTGCGGCCCGTTTGCCATGACGCGGCGTCCCCGTCCATCACACAGGTTTGCGCTTCCCCAAGGCGCCGCCCATGTCTAGGAAGGCGGCAACGTCCGAAGGAGACCTGAATGCCCGAGATCACCGACCCCGAGAACACCATCCTGATCGAACTCAGGACCGGCACCGTGACCATAGCGCTGCTGCCCGACATCGCGCCGCAGCACACGTCCCGGATGAAGGAGCTGGCCCGCGCCGGGACCTATGACAACGTGGTGTTCCACCGGGTGATCGATGGTTTCATGGCGCAGACGGGCGACGTGGAGCACGGCTGCACCGCGCGCGAATACAATGCACGCCGGGCCGGGACGGGCGGCTCGGACCAGCCGGACCTGCCGGCCGAGTTCTCCGGCATCACGCACGACCGCGGCACGCTGGGGGCGGCGCGGTCGTCGAACCCGGACAGCGCCAACTCGCAGTTCTTCATCAACTACAAGGACAACCATTTCCTGAACGGGAACTACACCGTCTACGGCCGCGTGATCTCCGGCATGGAGCACGTGGACGAGATCGTGCGCGGCGAGCCGCCGCAGGACCCCGACCGGATGCTCAGCATGAAGGTGGCCGCCGATGTGGCGTAATCTCATCCTCGCACTCGTTCTTGGAACGCCCGCGCTGGCGCAGGAGGACGGGCCGGGCCCGAACCTGCTGATCGACGTCGCGGGCAAGGGGCAGATCGTCATCGACCTGCTGCCCGACCTCGCGCCGCAGCATGTCGCCCAGATCACCGCACTTGCCGGCGAAGGCGCCTACGACGGCGTGGTCTTCCACCGCGTCATCGACGGCTTCATGGCGCAGACCGGCGACGTGGAATTCGGCCGCACCGGCGGCGACCTGTCCAGCGCCGGGATGGGCGGCTCGGCCAAGCCCGACCTGCCGGCGGAGTTCTCCAACGTCGCCTTCGACCGCGGGATCGTCGGCATGGCCCGCGCCCAGAACCCCAACAGCGCCAACAGCCAGTTCTTCATCATGTTTGCCCGCGCCGATTTCCTCGACGGCCAGTACACCATCGTGGGCCGTGTGGTTTCGGGCATGGATGTGGTGGATGCCATCACCAAGGGCAAGGGGCAGAACGGCGAAGTGGCGAGCCCCGACGTGATGTCAAAGGTCTCGGTCCTGCCCTGACCGTGCGGACGACCGGCCCAAAATCCTTCGTACGAACGATTTTGGGCGCAAGTCCAAGAATTTTCGTACGAAAATTCTTGGACCCCGGCGGTCAGCCCAGCACCACCCGGGCATGCCGCTTGCGCCCGGCCGTCAACTTTACCGGCTCGGCCAGCATCGAGGCGGTGATGACGGCACCGGTGTCGGTCACCGCCTCGTCGTTCAGCCGTGCGCCGCCTTCGGCGATCAGTCGTTTGGCGTCCTTGCCCGATTTCGACAGGCCGGCGCGCACCAGTAGATGGGCAACGGTCAACCCGTGCCCCAGTTCCTGCGCTGAGACGGTGAAAGTCGGCAACTCCTCACCAAGGCCGCCGTTCTCGAACACCTCCCGCGCCGTGGCCGCGACCGCCCCGGGGTTGTAGAACCCGCGGTACCTGCGCGCCGCCGTCTTCCCGAACACCTCGCCGGCCGTGGCCTCGGCCGCGGACGCGGCCTGCGCCCCGTGCAGAAGCGTGGTGACGGCATTGGCCAGCACGACCTTGGCCGCGTTGATCTCGGCCCCGCCCAGACGGCCCAGCCGGTCACATTCGTCCAGCGTCAGCTCCGTGTAGAGCCGCAGGAACCGGCCCACGTCGGCATCGGTGGTGTTGCGCCAGTACTGCCAGAATTCGTAGGGCGAGGTGAGGTCGGGGTTCAGCCAGACCGCCCCGCCCGCGGTCTTGCCCATCTTGCGGCCGTCCGATGTGGTCAGCAGATGCGAGGTCAGCCCGAAGACCTCGCCGCCGATCACCCGGCGCGTCAGGTCGACGCCGTTGACGATGTTGCCCCACTGGTCAGAGCCGCCCATCTGCAGCAGGCAGCCGTGACGGCGGTGCAGTTCCAGGAAGTCGTAGGCCTGCAGGATCATGTAGTTGAATTCGAGGAACGACAGGCTCTGTTCGCGGTCCAGCCGCGACTTGACGCTCTCGAAGCTCAGCATCCGGTTGACCGAGAAGTGCCGGCCGATGTCACGCAGAAAGCCGATGTAGTTCAAGGTGTCGAGCCATTCGGCGTTGTTGGCCATGATGGCTTCCGTCGCCCCGGTCCCGAAACCGACATAGGGCGCGAAGGCGCGCTTGATGCCCTCGACGTTGGCGGCAATCTGGGCGTCGGTCAGCAGCGGGCGTTCCTCGGCGCGGAACGACGGGTCGCCGATCCTGGTCGTGCCGCCGCCCATCAGCACGATCGGCTTGCCGCCGGTCTTCTGCAGCCAGCGCAGCATCATGATCTGGATCAGGCTGCCGGCGTGCAGCGAGGAAGCGGTGGCGTCGAAGCCGATGTAGCCGGGCACCACGCCCGTTCCGACCTGACCCTTGACGAGCGCCTCGTCCAGCGCCTGAGTGTCGGTGCAGTCGGCGAGGAAACCACGCTCGAACATCACCTGCAGGAAGTCGGATTTCGGATGGAAGGTCATGGCACGCTCCTCGGCCGGGGCGGTATAGCGGGGCCTGCGTGCCGGGGGAAGCGGTGCTGAAGGGGGCGGCGGTCTGGGCGCTGGGCGCGATGTCGGGCACCTCGCTCGACGGCGTGGACGCCGCGATGATCCTGACCGACGGGCACCGCGTCCTTGACTTCGGACCCTCGGCCTTCCGGCCCTATGCGGCACCGGAGCGTGCGGTCCTGAAGGCCGCGCTGGGCCACTGGCCGGGCAGCAGCCAGGCGCAGGCCGCGGCGGAAGTCGTCGAGCAGGCGCATGCCGAACTCATGTCCCGCTTCACCGGCGCCGAGATCGCGGGCTTCCACGGCCAGACGCTCGCCCACGAGCCCCGTGGCCGCGGCACGCACCAGGCCGGCAACGGCGGGCTTCTGGCCGAGACGCTGGGATTGCCGGTCGTCTGGGACTTCCGCTCGGCCGACGTGGGCCTCGGCGGCCAGGGCGCGCCGCTCGCGGCCTTCTACCATTTCGCCCTGGCTCGCCGTCTGGAGGCCACCCTGCCGCTGGCCGTCCTCAACCTCGGTGGCGTCGGCAACCTGACCTGGATCGACCCCCGCCAACCCGCGCCAGAGGCGCCGGGCGCGCTTCTGGCCTTCGACACCGGCCCTGCCAACGCGCCGATCGACGACCTCGTGGCCCTGCGCCTGGGGACGGCGCGGGACGAAGGCGGGGCCCTGG
>JANOGU010000018.1:0-11617 GCA_031406135.1 Rhodobacterales bacterium | reverse complement strand
GCAGGGCCCGCTCGTCGGTGCCGCCGATATACATGCCCGGGCGCTTGCGCACCGGCTCCAGCCCTTCGAGCACCTCGATGGAGGCGGCGTCGTAGGTCTCGGGGGTCAGGAGGTCGGGCATGGGGGTCTCCGCCGGGGCCGAGGGAGTGTGGCACCGGCGGGGGGTGGGGGCAAGATGTGGTAGATTTTGCAGAGAGAGGTCTTGAACAAAGAAAGAACAGACCCCATGTCCGAACGATTGGAGGAGTATGGCCATGGCTAACAGGAAAGACACGTCCGACCGGGTCGCTTCGAAGGCGGGTTCGGTTCTTGCCAACCCCCGTTCGTCTGACACTGCGAAGAGCCTCGCGGCATCAGCGCTATCTCAGACGGGGACGGGTCGGCAGACCGGGGCAAGTATGGAGGACAAGGCTTCGCAGGTCCTCGCCAGCGGAAGGTATGGCGCGACCACCAAGTCGCTTGCCGGCTCGGTTCTCTCGCAGTCCAACAAGAAGCGCTGAATCCGCTCGATCCGGTCAGGCGCGGTCGCGCAGCCAGTCGGCCAGGGCGGACTCTTCCATGTGGCCCTGGGCCACGCGGATGATGGTCCGACCTGCATCCTCCTCGTTCCAGCGGATATGGATACCGTTGCTCCGTAGCGCCGCGTTCATCGCACGGAAGGCGGTGCGCTTGTTGCCGTCGTTGAAGCAATGGCCCTGCGCGATGGCGAGGCAATAGGCGGCGGCGAGGTCGAAAACGTCCTCGACCAGACCGTAGGCCAGCCGGTTGTCCACACGGCCGAGCGCACCTTCCAGCGACTTGTCGCGGGCCAGTCCCGGCAGTTCACCGGAATTCAGGACCTCGTCGTGGATGGCCACAACAATGTCGAACGTCAGAGAGATCATGGCGCCCGCCTACTTGTCCTTGAGGTAGTCCAGCACGGGCTGAACCTCCGCCCGCGTTTCGCGCAGGTGGGTGGCGAGTTCCTCCATCGTCATCGGACGATGCGTACCGGGCGCGGGCATCGCCTCCACCGGCACCATATAGGCCACCGGCTGCGAGTTCTTCAGGATCGCCACCGGCTTGCCGCCGGCGCGGTCGAGCACCTTCTGGGGTTCGCGCAGTTCGGTGATGGTGGCGATCTGGCGGGTGTAGAGGGTGGCCATGGCGTGCTCCTGAATGTGCATCTGGATATACATCAGGACGCACGGAAAGTCCAGCGCTCAGGCCGGTTCGGCCAGCCGCCTTTCCCACATGGCGCGGAACGACCTTGTGGCGTGGCAGCGGTTCAGCCAGGCTTGGGCGTCGGGGAAGCCGGCCAGCAAGGGCTTGTGCATGGCGCCGTAGCGCAGGCACTCGGCGACCATGATGTCGGCCACGGTGAAGCGCTGGCCCATCAGCCACTCGCGGCCCCGGACATGCGCGTCCAGCCGCGTCAGCGGCTTGTGCAGCCGTTCAGTGGCGGCGGCGATCCTGGCCAGCCCCTGCGGCGTCCCGGTCTCGCGGTCGGCATAGGTGTAATAGATCGCCAGCCCCGCCTCTTCGAGCGCGGTCGCGCCGAAGAAGCCCCATTGCATCGCCATCCCCTGTTCGTCCAGCCCCACCGGGCCGCGGTCGCTGCCGTGGCTGCGGGCAATGTGGAAGGTGATCGCCAGGCTTTCGGTGAGGATCAGGCCGTCTTCCTCGAAGGCCGGGATCTCGCCTTGCGGGTTGATCTCGCGGAAGGCGCGGCTGGCGGTGTTCAGCGGCGCGCCCTGCGCCAGCGGGTCGCCCAGCCGGTAGGCCTGGATCACCGGCACATGGATGAAGGGAATGTCGATCTCGTGCAGCATCCACAACGGCCGCGAGGCGCGCGAGCGGTAGCAGCCATAGAGGGTCAGCATGAATGGCTCCGGCGTCAAACTGCGGCAGGCTAGACCGGGGCCGGCCCGCCGGGGAAGGGGAAATCGGCGGCGGTGCGCAGGCGCCGCCGCGTGATGACCCGGAACAGACTGCGAGCGCCGCCGCCACTGCGCCCGCGTTCCGGCGCCGACGGCGCCCTGGGCAACCTTGAAGCCGGCGGGCACAGGGGCCAGACTGCGGCGATGCGGATGGCGCGGCTTCTCCTTGCGGCAGGTCTTCTCGGCGCGACGGCCCCGGCCATGGCGCATCCGCACATCTTCATCGACACCAGCCTCGAATTCGTCTTCGACGCCGAGGGGCGGGTGACGGCGGTCAGGGTGGCCTGGGTCTACGACGACTTCTCTTCGATGCTCTACCTGTCGGACCGCGGGCTGGACCCGGACGGGGACGGCAAGCTGTTGCCGGCGGAGGAGGCGGCGCTGTCGGGGTTCGACATGGCCTGGGATGCCGACTTTGCCGGCGATCTGTTCCTGCTCGACGGCATCGACGGGGCACCGGTGGCGCTGGAGCGGCCGCATGACTGGTCGGCGCGGGTCTTCGACGGGCGGATCATTTCCACCCACCTGCGGCCGCTGACGACGCCGCTGGCGCCGGCCGGCCGGCCGCTGCTGGCGCAGGTCTATGACCCGACCTACTACACGTCCTACACCATACTCGGCACGCCGCTGCTGACCGGACGCGAGGACTGCGCTGTCCAGGTCTTCGAGCCGGACCTGGGCGAGGCCCAGCAGGTGCTGCAGGCGGCGCTGTCGGAATACACCGCCGACCAGGCAGAGATCGTCGAGCAGGACTTCCCCCATGTCGGCGCGGTCTTCGCCGAGGAAGCGCGGGTCACATGCGGCGGGGGCTGATGCTGGCCGGGCTGGCGGTGGCCGCCCCACTGCTGCTGCTGTGGCTCGCGGGCGGGCTCGACGGCATCGCCGCCTGGTCGGCGGAGGCCTCGCGCGCGGCGCAGGAGGCGCTGGCGCGCGGCATCCGGGCAGTCCGGGCGGGCGAGCCCGGGGCGGTGGTGGCGCTGTTGGCGGTGGCCTTCGGCTACGGCGTCGCCCACGCAGCCGGGCCGGGGCACGGCAAGATGCTGATCGGCGGCTACGCCGCGGCGCGCCGGGTGCCGGCGGCGCGCCTTGTCGGCCTGTCGCTCGCCGCCTCGCTGGCACAGGCGACGACGGCGGTCGCCATCGTCTACGCCGGCGTGCTGGTCTTCCAGTGGTCGCGCGAGCGGATGGCCTGGATCGCCGACGAGTTGCTCATCCCCTTCGGCCACGCGGCGGTGGCGGGGCTGGGCCTCTGGCTGGCCTGGCGCGGGCTGCGAGCGATGCGGGCGGCGGGAGCCTCGCATCATCACCACCATGACCATGGTCATGTCCACGGTCCGGACTGCGGCCACGATCACGGGCCGGGCGTAGAGGCGATGGCCGCCGTCACCTCGCCGCGCGAGGCCGCTGCCCTGATCGCGGGCGTGGCGCTGCGGCCCTGTACCGGGGCGATCTTCCTTCTGATCCTGACCTGGAATTTCGGCATCTGGGCGGTGGGGATCGCGGGGGCCTATGCCATGGGTCTGGGCACCGCGCTGGTCACCGCCGGCGTGGCGCTGCTGGCGCTCTGGGCGCGGGAGGGTGCGCTGCAGACGCTGGCGGGCGGGCGGATCGCGCGTGTCCTGCCGCTGGTCGAGGTCGCGGTCGGCCTGCTGATCGCGGCGGTGGCCGGGGTGCTGCTGGCGGGTTCGGTCTGACGCTTGCCCCGTCGCGGCGGCCGGTCTAGGCAGCGGCGATGTCCGCCGCCGACACCATCCAGCCGCCGCTGACCCCGGCGGACCATGCCCGCGCCACCCTGGCGCTGGGCCTGCCGCTGATCGGCAGCCACCTGGCGCAGATCGCGCTGCATGTCACCGACACGATCATGGTCGGCTGGTACGGCGTGGTCGAACTGGCCGCGGTCGTCCTGGGGTCCACGAGCTTCTTCATCGTCTTCGTGGTCGGTGCCGGCTTTGCCAATGCGGTGATGCCGCTGGTCGCCGCCGCGGCGGCGCAGGGCGATGACCAGCGGGTGCGGCGGTCGACGCGGATGGGGATGTGGCTGTCGCTGGCCTACGGCATTGCGGTCTATCCGGTGTTCTTCTTCGCGGAACCGATCTTCCTTGCCCTGGGCCAGGCCGGGGATGTGTCGCGGCTGGCGGGCGAATTCCTCGCCATTGCCGGGGCGGGGATGTTTCCCGCGCTGCTGATCATGGTGCTGAAGAGCCACCTCGCCGGGCTGGCGCGCACCCAGGTCGTGCTCTGGGTCACCGTCGCGGGCGTATTCCTGAATGCGGGCCTGGCCTGGGCGCTGATCTTCGGCCGCTGGGGGGCGCCGGAACTGGGCGTGGCGGGCGCTGCCATCGCCTCGGTCGCCACCCAGGCCGGCACTTTCCTGGCGCTCGCGCTCTATGCCGGGGCGGCGCCGGGGCTGCGCGACTATCGCCTGTGGCAGCGCTTCTGGCGGCCCGATCCGGAGGTGATGGCCCGGGTCTTCCGCCTCGGCTGGCCGATCGGACTGACCAGCCTGGCCGAGGGTGGGCTGTTCCAGGCCACCGCGATCATGATGGGCTGGATCGGCACCGTGCAGCTCGCCGCCCACGGCATCGCGCTCGAGGTCACCTCGGTCACCTTCATGGTCCACCTCGGCCTGTCCAACGCCGCCACGGTGCGCGCCGGGCACGCCTACGGCGCCCGCCAGACCGCGGCGCTGAAGGCCGGGGCGCGGATGGCGATCCTGCTGTCGCTCGGCTTCGCGCTGGTGTCGGTGGCGATCTTCCTCGCCGTGCCGCGGCCGATCATCGCGCTGTTCACCGACCTGACCAAGCCCGAGGCCGAGACGATCCTGACCTTCGGCGCGCTGCTTCTGGCCTATGCTGCGCTGTTCCAGGTGGCCGACGGGATGCAGGTCATGGCGCTGGGGCTGTTGCGCGGGGTGCAGGACACGCGGGTGCCGATGGCCATCGCCATCGTCGGCTACTGGGGGATCGGGATGCCGGCGGCCTGGGGCCTCGCGTTTCCGCTGGGCATGGGCGGCCCCGGCCTGTGGCTGGGGTTGTTTGTCGGGCTCAGCGTGACCGGCGGCCTGCTGATGTGGCGCTTCTGGTCCCGCGCGGGGCGGCTCAGGGCGGCGTGATCCGGCCCGTGGAGATGCGCACCGCGACGATCCTGCCCCCGGCCCCCAGCACCACCGCCAGCGGGTTGCCGGCGCAGGGCACCTCGGTGAAGACGTCGAGAATGTGGTCGCTCAGCCCGCGATCCAACCTGCGATCTCCTTCATGGCCTCTGCCATGCCCCAGGGCGGATTGATGGTGAGAAGCCCCGAGCCGCGCATTCCGTGCCCGGGGCGGACCGGCGGAAAGCGGATCTCGGACACCAGCGTCGCCGGCACCGCCGCCGTGACCGCGCGGACCATCGACAGATGCGGCGCATCCTCGAGGATCGGATACCACAGCATCAGCGTGCCCACGTTCCACTTGCGGTGCAGGGCGAGGAACGTGCGCGGCACCGCCTCGTAGTCCGCCTTGACCTCCCATGACGGGTCGATCAGCAGCAGCCCCCGTCGCGGCGTGGGCGGGCAGCGCGACAGCGCGAAGCCCAACCCGTCCTCAAGGAAGACCTGCGCGCCGAGGGGGGTGAGCGTGGCGTGCAGCGCCGCGTGCTCCTGCGGATGCAGATCGGCCAGCGCCAGGCTGTCGATGTGCCGCAGCAGCAGCGCCGCGATCAGCGGCGAGCCGGGATAGGCCTGCGGCCCGAACCGCCGCCGCGCCTCGGCCAGCGCCCGGCCATAGGGATGCGCCGGCGGGATGCGCAGCCGCGCGATCCCGGCCGCGGCCTCGCCGGTCTTCGCCGCCTCGGCGCCGTTGAGGTCGTAGAGGCCGCGACCGGCGTGGGTCTCGATGTAGCTCAGCGCCTTGGGCTTGCGCGTCAGGTAGTCCAGCACCCAGGCCAGCGCGGCGTGCTTGTGCACGTCGGCGAGGTTTCCCGCGTGATAGGCGTGCTGGTAGGACAGCATGGGCGCGGGCTTAGGCCCTGCGCCGGGCCCCGGCAAGCCCGCGACGGTTGCACTCACGGCCGGGGGCCGCTAGCACGGGCGCAGACAGGGAGGCGGCGGATGTTCGAGGCGATAACGAGCGAATGGCTGGTGGCGCTGGGGCAGGTCATCGCCATCGATCTGGTGCTGGCGGGCGACAACGCCATCGTCATCGGGCTTGCCGCCGCGGGCCTGCCGAAGGAACAGCGCAACAGGGCGATCCTCGTCGGCATCATCGCGGCCACCGTGCTGCGCATCGTCTTTGCCGCAATGACCACGCAGCTCCTGCAGATCGTCGGACTGCTGCTTGCCGGGGGCATCCTGCTTCTGTGGGTCTGCTGGAAGATGTGGCGCGACCTGCGCGCGGGCCATGTCTCTGAGGACCAGCGCGCCGAGGAGGCGCTGACCGGCGAGGACATCAACCGCGACGGCATGGTCGCCGCCGGCGGGCCGCGCAAGACCTTCCGCCAGGCTGCCACCCAGATCGTCATCGCCGACGTGTCGATGAGCCTCGACAACGTGCTGGCCGTGGCCGGCGCGGCGCATGACCACCCCACCGTGCTGATCTTCGGGCTGGCGCTGTCCATCGCGCTGATGGGGATCGCGGCGGTCTGGATCGCGCGGCTGCTGAACCGCCACCGCTGGATCGCCTATGTCGGCCTCGTCATCATCCTCTACGTGGCGCTCAAGATGATGTGGGAGGGCTGGCACGAGGTGGGGCCGGTGGTGTTGGGCGCGCTGGGCGGCTGAGGCCGCTCGCGGACTGACCGGGCGGCGCGGCCGGGTCAGCCGGAGGTGGAGACAGCCAGATACGCGATCAGGTCTTCCTTCTCTCCCGGGCGCTTCAGCCCGTTGAAGTTCATCCTGGTCCCCGGCACCACCGTCCTCGGCGCCACCAGATACTCCGCCATGATCTCGTGGCTCCAGACGATGCCGGAGGTCCGCATCGCCTCGGAATAGTTGAAGCCGGGCCAGGTTCCCGCGGTGCGGCCGAACAGTCCGGTGAGCGGCGGCCCGGTCTTGATCTGGTCGCCGCTGACCGCGTGGCACTGCGAGCAGCGGTTCATGAAGACGCCCTTGCCCGTGACGGGGTCGCCGTCCTGGGCCAGCGCGGGAGGCGCGATGCAGAGGGCGGCGGCGAGTGCTGTCGCGGCCTTTGGCAGGAAATTCATGGGTCCCCCTGTTCCGTTGCCGCTCGTGGCGGGCGCGCGCGGTCCCGGCAGCCTATGGCGACCCCGGCACCGGCGCTACCGGCATTCCCCGGCCGGCTGGCCTCTGCGCCGCGGCCCGCTCCGCGGCGGCCGTGCGGGACCACCGGCGGGTTCCCGCCGGTGAGCATTGTCACAGCTTGTTGCGCTTGCGTGATTGGGGCACGAGAGGTCCGCGCCCGTGGGGACGGGCGTTGTTGCCGGGGAGCCTGCATGATCCGCACCGTTCGCGCCGCCTTGCGGCTGATGCTCGTTGTCGGCCTGTCCGTCGCCGTGACCCTGCCCGCCGCGGCCCGGACCACGCGCGAGGAAAAGCAGGAGGCGCGGCTTCTGGCCGAGCGGGCGGAGCTGGCCGTCGCCGAGGTCAAGGCCAGGCGGGCGCGGGGCGAGCGGGTCTGGTGCGTGCCCTTCGCGCGGACCCTGAGCGGGGTGGCGCTGCGCGGCAATGCCAGGACCTGGTGGGCGGCGGCGGAGGGGCTCTACCGCCGCGGCCTTGAGCCCAGGGTGGGGGCGGTGATGGTGTTCGCGGGCTCAGGGAAGATGCCGATGGGGCATGTCGCGGTGGTGGCGGAGGTGGTGTCGGATCGGGAGGTCCTGATCGACCACGCCAACTGGCACCGCAACAAGGTCTCGCTGGGGATGCGGGTGCTGGACGTCTCGGGCAAGGGCGACTGGTCGGCGGTGAAGGTCGAGGGGTCCCCCGGGGTGCTGGGGCGGGTCAATCCGGTCAGCGGCTTCATCTATCCCGGCGAGATGATCGCCTCGAACTGAAGCGTCCCACGGTGGTACGCTCGTTTTTGTCGTTTTGGATCAAGGGTTTGGACTGAGTCGTTAAGGGTTAGGTAGGGAATGTACAGAGTCTAACGGGGCGTGCGGCGGGGGTGCAACGCCCCCGGACCGGCCTCCAGCAGGCGGGGTGAACCCCGCCCTACCAGAACCCCGCATGGCCTTCCGCGATCTCCGCCTCCAGCTCCGGAAACGGCCCGCGCACCTCCACCGGGCGGCGGCCTGCGGCAAAGACCTGGCGGCAGGAGATGTCGAGCGTCAGGTTCTCCGGGTTGTCGCCGGTGAGTTCGCCCAGACGGGTTTCGCTGAGGCCGTAGACGACGCTGCCGATCCCGGCCCAGTAGGCGGCGCCGGCGCACATGGCGCAGGGTTCGACCGAGGTCACCAGCGTGCAGGTGGCGAGGAAGGCGGGGTCGTACGCCATCGCGGCGGCGCGGGCGACGTTGGTCTCGGCATGGCCGACGCCCCGGTCGGTGGTGAAGGTGTTGCCCGAGGTGATGAGGATCTCGCCGTCGGGGCCCGCAAGCAGGGCGCCGAACGGGTGGTTGCCGGCGGACCGGCTGTCCCTGGCGAGCTGGATCGCGTGGCGCAGGTGGTCGAGGTCGGTGGGCATGTTGTGGGCTCCGGTCGGGTCGCGTCGGGGGGGGTAGCATGGTTTCGGATGCGGCGGGCAATCGGGCGTAGGGCGGGGTTCACCCCGCCATGGCGTGGCGCGAGTCGGGGCAAGCCCCGACCTACGGGGCGGATGCGGACCACGCGAGGCGGCGGTGGCGCGGCTTGAGGCGGGCCGCGTGTCGCCCACGGTGGAGACGCTGCGGGGGTCAGCGAAGGCGGTGGGGAAGCGGTTGAAGGGGGAGATCGTGTGGGGTCGCCGTAGGGTGGGTTTTCAACCCACCGTGGCGCGACGGATGGCTTGGATGGTGGGGTGGAACCCCACCCTACGCTTGCTTTTTATGGCCAGGCGCTAGGTCCAACCAGAACAAACTGATCGTTAGCCGTTGAATTCAACCAGACCACTCCGCATTTAATATCAAGATACTCGTAGATTGCATAGGCAAGCCGAGCGCACCGCCTGTCTTGTGTCAGGAATAGAGTGCAAGTTGCGGCGGCGGCAATGTGGTCAATGTCAGACCATTGGGATCGAGCACCTCGCCGGCTTTTTTCAGGATCGTCTTTCGCCAGTCTATTGTCTCTTGCGAATCCCATTGTCAAAAGAAGCGACGCCAGATAGCGCACCCGTTCACGAACGTCGTCGGTCTTCTCGATTTCTGTTTGCAGATGCTCAGCCAGAGCGCTCGACCCGGCGCCGGTAGATGCAAGGACTTTCCTGACAACGCCAGGAGGTTGCATCCAGGAGAAGTATTTCGGCCCGATTCCGGCTTCTTCAAGTTCTACTTTTGATAGAATGGGTATCTCTAAACCGCGAAATAGTCCTCCAAAGGTGGGCCTTGCCTTTTTGAGAAGCGCTTTTGCTTCTTGAGCCTCGGGATTGTCAGAAGTATCGAGCTCACCTTGAAACATGTCCATTGCCGCCTCGAACATGTTCTCGAAGGTTTGGTTCAGAGAAGGCGCAGAAGGGTTTCCAGCACTCCAAAGCAGCAAATCTTCAACAAAATTATCGACAAACGATTGTGGCTCTGCGTCTCCGCTGTGCATGGGCACGACATAGAAATCTGACAATTTGCCCGTTGGCAAGGCGTGACCGGTATAAATGAGGAGAATCTGAAACCGTTCGAAAAGATTGCGCTCGCGCTCCCACACTCCGCGTTGCAATTCAGCTAAGACTGTATCTGAAACGACAGGTCGAACTTTAAGGCCGAGAAGCGCCGAAAGGAACCAGTCGTTGGCGGGGTTTGCCAAGACGCTCACAACGTTGGTGTCCAGATAAACCAGGCCTCTGGTTATGGAAACATCGCTGAAATCACCATTCTCCCCCATGACTCACACCAACCGCCCCCCCTCCACCGCCGCCCGCACGAAGTCCGCGAACAGCGGGTGTGGGGCGAAGGGCTTCGACTTCAGCTCCGGGTGAAACTGGACGCCGATGAACCAGGGGTGGTCGCGGACCTCCACGATCTCGGGCAGCCGGCCGTCGGGGGACATGCCGCTGAAGATCAGGCCGCAGGCTTCCAGCCGGTCCCTGTACTTGATGTCCACCTCGTAGCGGTGGCGGTGGCGTTCCTCGATGGTGGTGGCGCCGTAGACCCCGGCGACCTTTGACCCGGGGGCCAGCAGCGCCGTGTACGCGCCGAGCCGCATCGTGCCGCCCTTCTTGTCCTCCACCGTGCGCTGCACCGTGTGGTTGCCCTGTACCCATTCCTTGAGGTGATAGACGACCGGGGTGAAGCGTTTCGCACCTGACTCCAGGTCGAATTCCTCGCTCCCCGCGTTCTCCACCCCCGCCAGCGTGCGGGCGGCCTCGATCACCGCCATCTGCATGCCGAGGCAGATGCCGAGGTAGGGCACGTTCTTCTCGCGCGCGAACTTCGCTGCCTTGATCTTGCCCTCGGTCCCGCGCTCGCCGAAGCCGCCGGGGACGAGGATGGCGTGGAAGGGTTCCAGCCAGGGTGCGGGGTCCTCGCGTTCGAAGATCTCGGCGTCGATCCATTCGGCCTTGACCCGCACCCGGTTGGCCATGCCGCCGTGGGTCAGCGCCTCGGCGATGGATTTGTAGGCGTCTTCCAGCTGGGTGTATTTGCCGACGACCGCCACGCGGACCTCGCCCTCGGCGTTGTGCAGGCGGTCCAGCACATCCTCCCAACGGGCGAGGTTGGGGCGCGGCGCGGGGGAGATGCCGAAGGCGTCGAGCACGGCCTGGTCGAGCCCGGCGCGGTGGTAGGCCAGCGGCGCCTCGTAGATCGATTTGAGGTCGTAGGCGGGGATCACGGCGTCCTTGCGGACGTTGCAAAAGAGCGCGATCTTCTCGCGCTCCTTGTCCGGGATCGGGTGTTCGGAGCGGCAGACGAGGACGTCGGGGGCCAGCCCGATGGATTGCAGTTCCTTGACGCTGTGCTGGGTGGGTTTGGTCTTCAGCTCTCCGCTGGCCGCGAGGTAGGGCAGCAGCGTCAGGTGCATCAGGATCGACTGGCCGCGCGGCCGCTCGTGGATGAACTGGCGGATCGCCTCGAAGAACGGCAGGCCCTCGATATCGCCGACGGTGCCGCCGATCTCGCACAGCATGAAGTCGCACTCGGCATCGCCGATGCGCAGGAAGTCCTTGATCTCGTTGGTGACGTGGGGGATGACCTGGATCGTCTTGCCGAGGTAGTCGCCGCGCCGCTCACGCTTGATCACCGCGTTGTAGATGCCGCCGGCAGTGGCGTTCGACGCGCGCGTGGCGTTGACGTCGGTGAAGCGCTCGTAATGGCCGAGGTCGAGGTCCGTCTCGGCGCCGTCCTCTGTCACGAAGACCTCACCGTGCTGGTAGGGAGACATCGTGCCGGGGTCGACGTTGATGTACGGGTCGAACTTCTGGAGGCCGACGCTGAGTCCGCGGGCGACGAGCAGTCGCCCGATCGATGCGGCGGCGATCCCCTTTCCGAGGGACGAGACAACTCCGCCGGTGACGAAGATGTAGCGAGGCTGGCGCGGGGCTTCAGGCACGATGCGGTCTCCCGAGTGAGTCTAGGTGGCGAAGTCCAGGGGTGCGCTCGACCAGCGAGCTGATCGAGCGAAGCTCCCCGTAGACGGTGATG